>UQGG01000020.1 GCA_900540475.1 uncultured Robinsoniella sp.
AGATAGTACTGATCCTTGCCAGAGCCTGGTATGCAATTGCGTTTTTAACCGCTTTCACGTTGTCCTTTCCGAATGCTTTTAATGCATCCGCATAATCCCGGCGGGCATGTGCCCAGCAGTTGGCATTGGTGACTCCTTCCAGCTCCCTGTCAAGCTTATGATACTGTTCCAGCCCATCCGTTACCAGAATCCCTTTATAATCTTTATAGAATTCTTTCGGATGCATACTGTTACGGGTCTTTTGATATTCATACAGTACGATCGGCTGCTCCCGATACATCTCCCCGCTGCGGTGAACCCACATATAGCTTTTACTTCCGGCATTACGTCCGTCATGAATGACTTCTACAGGTGTCTCGTCTGCCTGATTGACCGGACACGCTAAAAGCTTTCCGTGCAGATGGTCATACAGGAAAGTCAGGTAACGCTGGGCGCATTTGATCACCCAGTCTGCCAAAGTCTGTCTTGAAATCGATACTCCATTACGGTTAAACTCCTGTTCAATCCTGTAAAGAGGAAGTGAGTTCACATACTTGGCATTTATGATAGCGGCACCCAGCGAAGGTGTGAGGATGCTGTTGCGAAGAAGATCTTTCGGACGGTCTGCACGTAAAAACTCATCCTGATGCTCTCCTCCAGTACCAACGTAGACATGCACTTTATGCTTCTCCACCGTCCATGAGGCCGGCTCATAACGAAGACGCTTGTATTCCTCTGCCGGCATTTCACGCCAGCAGCCTTTACCGAATACACCATCCAGTTTATCCTCAGGGACATTATGGTCATAGGGTTCTTCGGGAAAATCCTTCCGATCAGCATCGCGTTTCCCTTTTTGTTTTTTACTGCACGGCTTCCTGGGCAGTACATCCTCCAAATCCACTTCTTCTGCACCTTCGCTGAGATATTCTGCTTCATTAAAAAAGGATAACTGCTCATCCATGGTATCCAGTTTCTCCGTGCTGCGGCCAAACCTCTGCCCGTTTGCGATACGTATCTGCTCGATCAGGTTTTCAAGATTTTCATTCATCTTGGTCATCTGTTCCTGCATCGAAACAATCATTAGCATCAGCTCCTGCTTACTGCAGTTATTTAGTTCCTCAATCGTATACTTTTTACTCATGTATGCGCGCTCCTATTCTATCTCCAGTATACTGCAAAAGCCTCAAAAAAGCCAATTCATAGGAGTTTTCACTTCGTCATTTTGCCCTGGGGATGGAAGCGTTTAAAAGAACCGTGGCGGGCAGGTAAAATCACATCGTCAATGTCGGGATTTCATTCACCTAAACAACGGCTGCCCCGCCTCTGAGCCCCTAAAGTACCTTGTATTCGCTGGCAGAAGCGCCTTTATCACAGCAAAAAAGAGAGAAAAAAGTTCTCTCTTTTGCACAATACTTTTTAACAGACCTTATTTGGCTGAACGTCTTTGATTTTCGGTTCTATTGGATTTAAACCGAGCATCAGGAGCCGGAATTGTTCTTCCGTCAGTTCAGCTGCCTCCTCCTGTGTTCTTGGCCAGGAAAGGGAGCCATCCTCAAATCGTTTATAAAGGAGTAAAAAACCATTTCCCATCCATAACAACCCCTTTATTCGGTCAGAACGTCGGCCACAGAACAGGAAGAGCGTTCCTTTCACAAATGGATTCAGATCATAACGGGCACCGACAATCTGTGCCAGCCCATCAATCCCTTTTCGTAAATCCACAAATCCACATGCGAGCACCACCCGCCGGATACCGGCGGCATCTTCAAGCACCCCCAACCTCACGAAGAATCCTGGTAAGAAGATGGTCTGATATCGTATCGGCCAATGCCACAGTTGCTTTCGTCGTCTTTATAACTGCTGCAGCCTGAAAGTTAAAAGATAATTCTTCCGTATTTTGAGCGTATGCCGGCATTTCTGTAAATGTGATGCTGCTGCTATGCTGAACTGCCGGAACAGATGTCGGATTATCTAACTGTCCATATGCTTCCCGGCGGATTTTTCGCAGCCAATAGTAGTAAGATTTTTCACTGACCTGATTATCAGCCATCCATTGTTTAGCTGTCTGTCCTTCTTCGCGGTTCTGACATTGCTCAATGATTTGTTTCCACCTGGTGAAACGAATTTCATGCGTACTATTATCCATTATGGTAGCCTCCTTGAAAAAACTATTAGTTTTATGAGTTTTTTCAATTTTGCCACAAACTTCCGGAGAATACTAGGCGAGCTATTTAACGTTTACTTAGGATCAGTTCTTGTAACTGATCCTATTTTATTTTGAAAGGCTCTATTTTATTAAAGGCTTACTTTTTATATGAGTATGGGGCGGAGGGGAATGATCCCCTCTTTACAATCACCCACGCATGGTTATAGGTACGCCATCTGTCCGCTCTTGCCGCTTTATAGCCATGCACATACCACAAAAGAGATTTTATTATATTTAAATATTTATTTTAAAAGCTCTTCATAGGTGGTAACCAGACAATCGCGGATGCCACGAAGCTGTAAGCCAGTAATGTGTTGAATGCCACGCTCAATTTTTACCAGCGCTTCTCTGGTCATCCCAATATCTTTTAAATCCAGCATACCAATCAGTTCAGTCTGACCGATTCCTTTTTCTAATCGTATTCTACGGATATTTCCCCCAATATCAATTCCTTCTTGTTTTATTTTTTGTTCCATGATTTTTCCCTTTGCACATGGACTGAAATTAGTCCATTTTCTCTTTATCTTATAAAGAAAAAATGATAGAATGGGACTAGAATGAGTCCACTGAAAAGGTAAAACTATAGTTGCAGATAAAATATGGTTGAAATCTTATTTTAAAGTCCCGTGTTTATGCTCATGCTGTGCGATTGCCTGTCGAATTAGATATAAAACTTCTCCATTTATGGAACGCCCGTCAAATTCAGAAAGACTTTTTAGTTAATTATGAGTTTCGGAATCATTGCGTAATCCCAGATGTTTATATTTTTCCATAACATTTCCTTTCTACTTGAAATAAGTACAAAACGAGTACAGTTAGTAACTACATTTTAAGTACGATGGGTAAAAGAATGTTATGAATGAACTTATTTTAAGTACACTATATTTTATGTAAAAGGGGAAAAAGTATGAGCGGAATAGAAAAGCAATATTATAAAATCAGAAAAAGGCATTTGTGGATTGCCGTTGGAACTATGCTGGCTATTATTGTAATTACATATTTTAAACAAGATTTGTATAAAATATGGCAGCATAATCAGGGGAGAGAGGATGTGACCTATGAAGGGATAAAATCTGAACTGAGAAATAATGGAGTGTGTTACTTATGTGGAAACAGTGATCGGAGTCTGATGGAATATTACCGGAAATTTGATACGATTGGTTTAATATCACTGAATGATTGGTATGTAGTAGATTTTGGATTTCAAGAGTGCGGTGAACAGGGAAAACCGGTGAAAAGAGATGGTCTACATACATCTACACATATGACAAATACGGGTAAAGTATCTATTATGACGTCCAGTTCTCCTAGTAGGGGAATGGCATCTATAGATGTAAGTCTGCCAGAAGATTACAGACCAGATACAAAAATGTTACAGGAACATTTATGCCAGATATGTTTAGACAAGATTACGGTTTCACTGGAAACATCTAAATGGAAATATGAGAAGAAACAAGCGATTCCTCTGTGTCTAGTGGACTTCAAGACGTTAGAGATTTATTCCTTACAGGACTGGCATGTAGGATGTTCTATAAGGGATTATTGGGTTGATTTGAAATACGATGAAGAGAAGGTGGTAGTTAATGCTTATTATTTTTCAATACAGGAGTGAGTAGATGTGGATAATAAATTAGTCAGCAAATACCGGGAAAACCTGCTGAGGGTAGTCCCCGGTGTTTATTTTTTCGCTTCATTTTGATAAGGAATTACTTGCTGGATTTGCGTTTGGAACGCAATGCGTTCATAGTCTCTTGGGCGAATATTCTGCTATGATACTGCTGAGGTAAGAGATTTGATACAAGAAACCATCAATACTTGTAAAAACTTCAATGTAGTAAATTTAAGAGATATTGTAATCAAGTTGATCATGTAAAAGAGCTTAATAATGCGTTATAGATCTACGAAGAAAATAAAGGAAAAGTAGCTTTGTCAGACATAGATAGGTATGACTAAAGCCTGTACGCGACTGATCAGTGATTCCCTCCGGTACCTATTATTTTATTCTAAATTACGTAATTTATCTGTATACTATATTCTAAATTCAGCATGAAAGCAATTAGTTCTTATTGATCACTTAAAATTTGCCTGTAATGCTTTTGGAGTCTCTTGTGCTTGTGGATAACTTTTTTTTCATTTTTCATAATACAACCTGGTTATTTTGAAATGCTGAAAGATATTACTCTCTGTATGCCGGTTTGTTTTCAGACATCGGTACTTACTTTGGCTTTTTAGCGGAATCATTCTATAAAGTATTAGGCCTCTTTACCATCTTTGCCGATGTGTATATGTAGAGAAAAAACAACAGGTTGCCAAACATTACAATTTGTTTATAATATGTTTCTATTACTCCCCTAAGATACCACAACCTGCATTATTCCTCCACCCTCCATTCTACAAATTTCCCCATATTTCTCACGTTTTCTTGCTGAATCCCCAATACTATGCTAAAATAAACAAGTAAATTAAACTGATATCCTGGTTCAAATCCAACAAACCAGAAAAAAGATACTATATATGAGAGGGATACATACATGATAAAAATAAAAGAATACAGAGGCCATATTCGCAATTGGGAAGCACTTTGCAAGCAACTGGACATAGACCCTGCTTTATCAAGAGAAAACCGTGAACATACAATTTTAGTAAAAGCATACGAAACCTGGGGAAGCGACATGGCAAACCATATGCATGGCATGTTTGCATTTGCACTTTGGGATGATGAAAAAGAGCAGCTTTTTTGTCTGAGAGACCAGTTTGGAACGAAACCGTTTTATTATTATGAGACGGAAGACGGAGACCTTCTCTATGGTACGTCTATTCGTAAAATTATAGAAATGCCGGGATTTGTAAAAGAACTGAATGAAGAGATGCTGCAGTTGTATCTGAGTCTTACTTATGTGGCAGGAGAGAATACGTTCTTTCGGGGGCTTAGAAAGCTGATGCCCGGGCGATATCTGATCTGGCAAAAGGGGAGGCTGAGTATTGAACGTTACTGGGCACCTGAATTTCATCCGGACGAGAGCAAGTCACTTGAGGAATGGGCAGATGAGATTCATACTACGCTTCAGGAGATTATGCCGGAAGTAAAGTCTGCTGATGAGACTGCGGAATCATTTTTATCCGGAGGGGTTGATTCATCTTATGTATTGGCGATGTCTGATGTAGAGATGACGGATTCCTGCGGTTATGAAGAGGAGCGGTTTGATGAGTCAAAGCTGGCACAGCAGACAGCTGAAATTCTCGGACGTAAGAGTTCCAGACGTGTGATTACCCCAGAAGAGTATTTTGAAACAGTGCCCTATGTTATGTACAATATGGAACAGCCGTTAGGTGATGCGTCTGCGATCGTATTTGCCATCGGATGTAAAGCGGCAGCCGAGCACACAAAGATTTGTTATTCCGGAGAGGGAGCGGACGAGTTCTTTGGCGGATATAACATGTATCGGAATGCAGAACGCTATGGGGAAAATCTGAAGACGTTTTATGTGGGGAATACCAATATCATGAAAGAGGATGAGAAGCGGAGGATCCTGAAAAAGTATGATCCTGACGTTCTTCCCATTGAACTGGCAGAGCGGATATATGAGGAAACAGAAGGGCTGGACCCCCTTACGAAGATGTCTGCTGTTGATATTCAGATTTGGCTGGAAGGAGATATCTATTACAATGTAGACAACATGAGTACAGCCGCTGGGTTAGAGATCAGAATGCCGCTTACGGATACCAGAATATTCGATATTGCATCTCGGATGCCATCTAAATATAAAGTAAATGAAGAACAGAACAAAGTGGCGTTCCGAACAGCAGCGGCAAAAGTACTGCCGGATGAAATTGCTTTTCGTAAAAAGCTGGGATTCATTGTGCCGATTCGGATTTGGATGGCAGATGAGAGGTATAATCAGGATGTTCGGGAAAAATTCGGCAGCGAGATGGCTGGGAAATTCTTTGACGTAGAAGAAATAAATGCGATATTTGATGACTACATTGCAGGAAATTCCGATAATTGGAGAAAAATATGGACGATTTATACATTCTTGGTTTGGTATGAGCTATATTTTGTTAAATGTTAGAGCGTGTTTGACATCTCATTCCCGCCATATGTACGCCCGTTTTGCGGTCTTAACGGTATAGTTGCTCTGAATTCAGGTTGCGTAGCCAGATACACGCTCTTCATTTGGAAAAATAATGGGACCGGACAGCTGTCAGAGAGTAATTTTCAGATAAACCTTAGAAGATAAAATTGGTAGAAATAATTTCGGTAACGTGAAACTGTACCTATCGCAGTTTCTTATAGCACTCTGAAAATTGGGGGATTGCGTGGAATGGAAAACCCATGCGGTCCCCTAAATATTGTAATCCCCCTAAGCAAAAGCTCAATTGGAGTATAAAAATTCTATTGCCTTGTTACACCAATAAAACGAAAGACAGAACCTGAAGAAAAACAAACGAAACAGTCTGGATAGAAACGTATGAGATGGAGACGAACGTTGATTTAACTCAGCAGGATCTTTTCATAACCTTATTTTGCTTTGACCGGAATCCAAATCTTACTCTCATAACCCAAATCTGACATTTCACCTTTGCTATACCATTCAATATTTGCACCCATGGCTATTTCATATTCAATGTTACAGGACAGCCATTCACTGAATATTTTTGTATTAATTGTTTGTAAAGATTCAGGCAGAGGTCCTTTGCAGGAAAATTTTGCCCATAACATCTCAGGAAATTCGTATAGGATCATGCCCTCGGGAATATTTCCGTCTTTATAACTACCACCAATAATGTAGCAGAATTTTTCTTCTGAGCCAAGATCATCAATACAGATTCCATATTCACCTATGCAGCAATTGCAGATAGTTTCTTCTATTTCTCCTTCCGGCTTTTCTTTTGAATAAAGGGGTAGCAGGTATTTTTGAGCAAAGAGTAGAAATTAGAAATCCCTAATTTATTTGAAATATTCTGCATGTTTTCCGGATCCAATAAATGTTTTTCTATATAGGAAATTGTTTTTCTAATACTTTCGGTCCATTCCATGTAATTCTCCTTTTGCCTTTCATTATTATCATACCAGTGTCAGTTCAGCTTTTCCTGTTTTTATTTGCACTAATTTGGTAGCTTTTTACCAATGATGTTAACCGTTAAAAGACATTTATTTATATTGTATCCTATAGAAACAATAATGAAAATCAATAATCTTAAATAGGAGTTCTTATTTGGTAAAAATAGCTGGATTTTTACAAGACCCATATAGAGCTTAAAGGAGATTAAAAAATATACCTATAAAGAACATAAATACAAACAAAAATCAAAAAGAAGAGTGATAAAAATGAAGCTATCTTTTAAAGACTACTGTATAAAATACCACAAAGAAGAAATGCTCAGGCAATGGGATTACGAAACAAATAAACAATCACCCGGTGAGGTACCAAGCAGTTCTAAAATACCGGTGGCATGGAGGTGTGAAAATGGGCACAAATGGGCAGTGTCTCCGGCATGGAGGACCAGGTGTAAAAAAACAGACTGCCCGTATTGTTCCCATAGGCGGGCATCATCCGAATACAATTTGGCAATTTTGGACCCTAAAATGCTGGATTTCTGGGATTATAATAAAAATAAGACTGTGCCGGAAGAAGTTCTTCCACGTTCTGCAGTAAAATATTGGTGGAGATGTGAAAAAGGGCATTCCTGGTCTTTGGCTCCAAATGAGCAGTATCGTCTGGCAGGGTGTCCTTATTGCAATGGAAGCAGAGTCAGTGAGACTTATAATTTAGAGACGCTATTTCCGGAAATGATAAAAGAGTGGGATTATGAAAAAAATGAATTGGATCCCAGAGAGGTTCACCCCTTTAGCGGGAAAAAAGTATCTTGGAAATGCAGTTTTAACCAGTCTCATAAATGGAAGGCAGCTATTGTTAATAGGACTAAAAAAGCTCAGGGATGCCCTGAATGTAAAAAGCAAAGGAAATCATCTTTTCCTGAGCAGGCTATTTTTTATTATATGAAGAAGTTTTTTCCGGATTGTCAAAACAGGGCAATGATCAGTGGGTTTGAAGTAGATATCTATATACCGGACTTCAAACTGGGAATTGAATATAATGGGGTATTTCATGAGATTTATAACCGGGAATCCTTTGATAAAAAGAAAGTGGAACATTTGCGCAAAGAGGGACTGGATATTCTGACAATCAGGGAGTGTAAGAACCAGACCGATAATCGAAGAAACAACGAGTGGTTGAATTCGTGCAGATCTCCCTGTCATGACCAGACTATTAACCCCAATATTAACCTGGATTTTAGCCAAAATGAAGAAGAGGCGATAATCCTGAAAACCGGAGTAATACGGTGTCAGGTGGATACTTCATATAAATATATGGATGAGGTTATCTCTAAGATTTTCAGATACATAAATTCAAAATATCATTGCAATATCAATGGGGATATTGATGTGGGCCGGGACAGGCATTATATTCGCACGCTTTTGGTAAATGGGAGAAAAGAGAACAGTCTGGCATCCAAATTTCCACAGCTCGTTAAGGAGTGGCATAATGAAGCAAATTGGCCAATTACGCCTGAGATGGTTAGTTTTGGTGAAGGGTCGCCATATGTTTGGAAATGTGAATATGGGCATGTTTGGAAAGCGACACCAAATAAGAGAACGAATCGAAACCAGAATTGTCCGTACTGCTCCGGTCACAGAGTAAGTAACGAGAACAGACTCTCTAAAGTAAAGCCCGGGATTGCTAAGATGTGGGATAAGAACAACAATGGTAAACTTACACCGGATGATGTATCGGTAAATTCCCATAAGAATGTCAGTTGGAGATGTGAAAAGGGTCATGAATGGCAAAGAACAGTGAAAGAAATGGTGAGGAGCGGGAAATGTCCATATTGCACAGGGCGAAGATTTGCTCCGGAAAACAGCCTGGCTAACAGGTATCCTCATCTACTGGAGCAATGGGACTGGAACAGAAATGAGATTTCTCCGTGGGAAATTTCGTATGCAAATAAGGTGGAGGTATGGTGGATTTGTGAAAATGGTCATTCCTGGAAGGCACGGGCAGCGAATCGCAGTATGCTGGGCAGAGGCTGTCCGTATTGCAGCAAACGTCTTGCCACTGAAGATGAAAACTTTGCGATCAAGTATCCGGAGCTGGCAAAGGAATGGAATTATAGCAGGAATGGGGCGTTAAAGCCCCAGGATGTACGGCCCAGATCCAATAAAAAAGTATGGTGGATCTGCCCGCAGGGACATGAATGGGAATGCGAAATAAATAATCGTGTAATGGGGTGTAAGTGCCCAAAGTGCCGTAGCAGATACATTCGAAATGGTGAGAATCTGATGAAAATGTATCCAGACGTTGCGGCACGCTGGAATTACAAAAGGAATGGTGAACTGGATCCTACTATTGTTTCTGATAAATCGGGAGAAAAAGTCTGGTGGCAATGTCCGGATCACCCTCATCATGAATGGCAGCGGAGAATTGCCCATGAAGTAGAGAGTAAAAAGGGATGTCCATATTGTGCGGGTTACCGTGTATGTAAGGAAAATTCACTGGCATCGTTATATCCGGAATTGGTAAAAGAATGGGATGAGCGGGAAAATGGAACTTTAAATGCTCATGATGTCATTTATAAGAGCCATAAAGTTGTTGGGTGGATTTGTGAAGAGGGACATCGCTGGAAAGCAAGTGTTGTAAGCCGGACAAGGGACAAAACACTATGTCCCCATTGCAGAAAAGAGAATAAGAAATAATCATAGTTGGAACGGCAGGCTTATTGAATGGCTTGCGTTCCAGCTTTTTTTATCTTATAAATCACTAACAGAATTATTTACCTCATTCCGCTTTTCAGTTTGAAAAACAGCCTCTTTCCTGCAGTTAGAAAAATGTTCTGCGTCTGCGTCTTACTGCAAATACACGCTCTTGTAGACAGTATGAAAATAGCCAACGTATTTAAAAATATCCGCCGTATTTATAAATTATACCAGAGTCAAAAGTAAAGAAATACCCACCGTATTTAGCACGTATTTAGAAAAAGCTTGACAAGTGAGCGAATGCTCACTATACTATGAAAGTAAGCAAGCGTTCACCAGACTGCATTTTAAAATTGACTGCTGACATTTGTACGACACACCTTGAAAAAAATTAGTTTGATTAGGAAGTAAACCAGGCAGACCAAAGAACTCAATAAAACCAACTAAACAAATCAAACATCTAATTAAAAATAGCTATAATACAGATACAGAGGAGGCAGCATATTGAATCATATATTAATAAGCAACTGTCAAGTTAAAAAAAATAAATATCTAAAAGCGAACAGAAATGCTTCACGAAAAAGCGAGCATAAAATTATCTGTGTAGGTTTCAAAACAAACATATATAAATTAATGCGTTTAGAGTCCCAAGACCTGGTAGATTTAACGCACAATCCTAATCATAAAATCAGCCAACAGATACCGGAAAATAAAACCCTCATTTTAGAGCGGATTCGCAATAGTGAGATTCGGGGGTTAAGCGGTGGCGGATTTCCAGTATATAAGAAGATAGAGGCAGTACTGGAGGCGAATAAAGATAAAAAATATTTTATAATTAATGGGATTGAGTGCGATCCTGGACTATTACATGATGAATGGATTCGTAGAAACAAGCTGGATGAAGTTCTTTTTGGGATCAGGGCAATTTCCAAATGCGTAAACTTTGACCGGATCATTCTGGCTTCCAGGAAAATGGTGGAAGAGATGTCAAAACCCATAACAGAGAAGACAAAAAAGACAACAGAAGATTTCTCACTAAAGTCGTCACAGAACCAGCCACAAATAGAAGACGTCCGGCTATGGAACCAATATCCCCTGGGTGAAGAACACATATTAATCAAAAAAACATTGGGAATAAACCTGAAGAAAAAGGAGATACCGGCGAAGAAAGGAATCTTAATACTAAATATCCAGACTGTTCTTGCAGCAGCCCATGCGGTGGCGGACGGCAGCAGGATCACGGACAGATACCTGATAGCAGCGGATTTGAGAAGCGGTACGGCTAAAATAGTAAAGGCACCTCTTAATATGGAGGCTGATAAAGTACTGGAGCTGGCAATGGGAAAAGTGGATCATGAAGTATCATTTGCAGGTCAGGGGCTATTGAGCAGCCATCCAATAAGTCGAAACGAAAAAATTGACTATTGTACTAATTTTCTTGCCTATGGTGAGAAAATTTGGTTTTCAGATACCGAGGCTTGTAAGAAATGTGGCAGGTGTACGAGAAAATGTGTCCAAAAGGTACAGGTATCTAAGATTATCGGGGAATTTTCCAATGGAAATGTAACTTATAAACCTCAATTTGGTTCTGATAACTGCATTGGCAGCAATGCCTGTACCTATTACTGCAAATCTGGGATTAATACGAAAGATATGGTGGAAAAATATAATGAAAAATATAAAAAATATAATAAAAGATATCAGGAAAAAAGATAGAAATCGCAAGAAAATGTGGTTGGCTATTTTACTTTTTACTTTTGCATTAAGTTTATATCTGGTGGAGTGGAGTCCCGTAGGAAGTGAAGCACTCAAGCAGTATAACGGCGGTTATGGTACATTTGATATGAAATCGTATGACGCGGAGATTGTTGCGGAAGTTCTGACCATGATGCAGCCGAAAGGTTTCCTCGTTTATACGGTATATTTTATATGTGATTACTTCTTTATTCTTTGTTTTGGCTTATTGCAGATTGTGCTGACTCACCGGGTATGGAAGAGGACAGTAAGTTTAAATGTGATGAAAGTGTTGATGCTGGTACCGATCTTGCGGGGAATGTGTGATATCGTTGAAAATACGCTGCTTCTTTATGTGATACATCACAGCATGGAGGATTGTGATATTTTGGTATCTGTGGCCTCGTATGCAACGAAGGCAAAACTGCTGCTAATTGGATTATGGCTGGTATTATTATTGGCAGGAGCAGGTATCAGGGTTTATAAAAAACATAAAAAATAAAAATGCAAAGTAGGGAAGAGATGAACGGAAATAAATTTAGAACCAGAATGTCTTAGCCCAATCTCGAGCTACAGTAAAGGAAGAGGTAAACAGAAATAAATTTTCAACCAGAATGTTTTAGCCAACCTTGAGTTGCTGTTAAAGAAAGAGATGAACAGAAATAAATTTGAAACAACAAGTCGTGCCAGAGACAGCAATAAGTTTAAATTACACACGAACTTAATTCTCTGCAAAAGAGCGTGTTGGAAAAATCCTTTACACGATCTGCACGCCCTAAATTGCAGTATATTTGTTCAAGATATGGTTACATAGCCTGCTATGTCCCACTAGTGCCCTTCATTTGAAACGTAACTCTAAAGAGTGTGACTTACAGCTGACAGAAAGCATTTTAGTACACGCTCTGGAGATAGAGAATGCGTAATATTTTTATTTCATCCCATTTTATCTGTGATGAAATTAGAACATATAATGCGGTTGCGCCCCGTCTTTTTAGCTTCGTATAACGCATCATCTGCATATTTTATAGCTTCCTCAATATGTTCCATATGCTTCAGATTACCATACCAGAGTCCGGCGCTGACTGTGACAGATTTCTCCTTTACATCGTCTCTTTCGATGTGTTCTTTTTTAATAGATGTAAGAAGATTCTGTGCAAACTTTTCAGCATCAAATGTTTGCTCTGATATTTTAATAATAAGGAATTCTTCGCCTCCATACCGTATAGGAGAGGCTTCATCTTTTAAACTGTTAGTCCGAATGATGCCCGCAATCCGCTGCAGACAAACATCTCCCTGAACATGTCCGTACAAATCATTGAATTGTTTGAAGTAATCAATATCCAGCATCAGGCACATACCATAGTAACCTTTTGTACGGGCACTGGCAAACAACGGATATATATTATTTAACAAATAATGGCGGTTGTTAAGCCCGGTCAGCTGGTCGATATTTACCAGTTCTACTAACAAATCGTTTTTCCGCTGGATCTCATCATACTGCTGGGAAATAATATCCCGGTCACAAAATTCAATTGCGGTGCTGCGATAATAGCGGTAAGAAATAAAAAAGGATAGCAGCGTTACCAAAATGCCATTTATAATATAACCAAACATGTTTCCGCTTGATGTGGCAAATTTAATGGAAACAAAAACAAGTGTAAGCCAGGTACAGCCAAAGATTACTGCACTTTCCAGGGGAGTCAGCAATAAAAAAGCAGCTGTTGTAGGGAGCAGGTAGCAGTATACGGATAAACTTTTGCCGCCAATCAGTTCCATACAGGTAATACCAAGTACCCATAGACACAAAAAAGCGGTATAAATCCTGCGCAGCCAGAAAAACTGGTTGTATTTTTTTCGGTTCACAGTATAAGGATACAAAACAATTGCGAAACACGTAACAACAAACAGAAACACATACAGGCTGAAATATCCCATGGTACGTGTAAACTCCAATGACAGGTGTCTGCTGTTAATAAATATGATAATCATAACCAATTGTATGAGTGCTACAATAATGGCAATATTCTTTTCTGTTGCGTAGACCTTTAATGGTATATATTCCTGGAATCGTTTTTTTTGTTCCGGGGTCAACTGAACCACGATATCCAATTTCTTTTTAGTCTTATCCACGTCTTATCCTCCAAGCACCATGTTCCCGCTGATTTTTATTATTAATAACCGCTGAAGATATCCATATTATAATGTATTTGAACAGCAATTGGCAATATTAATTTTTACATAATTGAACTTTCTGTCTTGACAAGGTTAAAGTTTATCTGTATATTAAAACCGAGGATAAACTCGGTTTTGGGAAGAGAGGATTTAAAATATGAACAAAGGACAAAAAACAAAGCTGTTAATACAAAATAAAACCAGAGATTTAATATTGGATAAAGGTTATACAGCGGTTACCATGACTGATATCGCTAAAGCACTTCAATTATCAATTGGGGGTCTGTATCACCATTATCATTCTGTGGAATCCATTGTTTTGGATATCATCAGATCCGGTACGGGAGAGGTCTGGGAGCAGGTGACGGATAATCAGACTTTTCAGGATTGTCTGGCTTCCATGAGAGCCTATTTTGAGTTGGAGAAGGCGGACCTGCTCAATTTTAACAACTCTCTGAACAATATTATTTATCAGTACTACTTTAGTTTTCCGGGAGTTTTGCGGGAAGAGAAAATGAAAGAGGCATATCAGGAAACCATAAGAGGAATAGAGACAGTTTTTGGCGGTATACTGCTGTCAAAGGACATTCCGGGAATAGCCAATCATATTTTTGTAGTCCTGCATGGCTTGAATCTTCTGGCTATGACAGGTGCAATTACAGAAAAAATCATAGATTTTGAATTCGATCACATAATTTGCCAGGTAACAGAACTGTATCAAAATCAGGTGGAGGTAATCGATGAATAAAGCAGAAATAATGATTCGAAGAGATCACTATGGAAAGTTTGACAGTACGATAAAAGAGATAAAAATAGGAAATGAAAGATGGAGATATTCTGTCAACGGGAATGGGAATCATTATATACTGGCACTTATGTCAAATGTAGCAGGTCATGTATTTGCACTGCCTTTAGCTGAGGCCTTACAGGAGCACTATAGGGTAATTGCGTTATCAATACCACCGCTGCCATCATTTCATTTGTCTGGAGATGGGCTTGCCGCTGTTTTGAAGCATGAAAATATCACATGCTGCGATGCCATTGGACACTCTAATGGCGGTGTACATATTCAAAATCTGATAGCCAGTCATCCGCAAATGGTAGATAAAATCATATTCTCACATAGCCTGACGTCCATGTCTGCTCAAGATGCTTATACTGTAAATAATACAGAAGTGGAACTTTACCGCAAGGCAAAGATACTTATGAAAATCTTTCCAACGTCTATTCTGCTCAATGCATTAGGGGGGCAATTTACGAAAAAAATTAAATTAGCTGCGGGGGAAAAGGATACTTCTGCAATGCAAAAATCATTTAAAGCAGAGCTAAAATTATTGAAAAAGAAAGACTTGCTTTTGATCGTAGAATGTATGGAAGACTTTCTGTTCAACTATACATTTGATAAAAAGTATTATCAGGAGAAAGCCGGTAAAATTCTTCTTTTGAACAGCCCAACAGATAGAATCGTGAATCCAAGACAGGAAAAAGCAATGCATATGCTGTGTCCCCAGGCACAAACATACCAGTTTAAACAGGGAGGGCATACCTCCATGCTTACCTGCCCGGAAGAATATTATGAGGTTGTTAAACACTTTCTACTGAAATAATGTCTGGAAGATGTGGGGAGTGGATGAGATTTCAAATTCCCCGCAGTCTGAACAATATTCCGGTTTGAGACAGAGATGTGCCAAATTCAGGACATACAGAGGACTGCATGGACTAAATCTGGCACAATTATTCATCTAAAATCGACATAAAATCATTCGAAATATTCCCCTATATTATGGTTGTTATACTGCTTTTTTATTTTGATAATAATAGAACCATCCGACTGGGGAGTTTCTTCCAGAATTTTATACTTTGTTCTATTATGCTCCAGCTGGATCTTATATTTTTCATATTCCTGCTGTACTTCTTTTTTTGCCATTGCAAATCCTATTCCAATTCCAGCTCGTTTCTAATGGTAAATAATGCTGAAAAGAAGCAAAACGGGATTTGAATTTACAATGTTACTCAACATTTTTCTTCATTACCAGGTGATATTTTGAATCATAATATAATCCCAGATCCTTACAGATGCGACTATTAATATCCATAAGTGCATCATGATATTCTTTATATTTGGGAGATAATGCAATCATATTTGGAATGAAAATATCATTGTATCCCTGATCCTGCAGGTTTCTCATATAACGCCGCTGTGAGATAAATGCCGGATGGTATTTATAGAAAAAACTATTTTTTAATTTCACGTTTTTCTTTGTCTGTTCTCGCAGTTTTGCGTATTCTTCTTCGGTGGGATGTAAATATTGCTGTAATTGATGCTCCATTTTTGACACCATTTGTTTAACGGATGATCTGGGTGTAAAACGGTACATAATGTAACTGACACATTTTATGAACAGAGGAATCTTAATATCTGCGGTATCCCAGAAATCAATTATATTTTTATATGCCTGCTGCTGTTCGGGGGTTGTGATTTGTATCTGCAGATATGGTAAAAAATGATTCATAAAATAGTACCCATAGAATCCCGGAACCATATCCTGCAAAGCCTGTGCAATCGTCTTATAGTCAATGATTTGATTAACGGCATCTGCATCGTGATTCTGGATAAAGGAATATAAGGCATCTAATTCCTGCTGCTCTGATTGCAGTGAATGAGATTTATCATTGTATATCTGTTCCAGAAGCTGTTTGTCTTTTGAATGCAGGAGAGTTTTGATATCCTGAATACTGATTCCCAACTTCCGGTATATGCAAATCTCTTTTAACGTATCAATATTTTCTTCGGTATAATTGCGGTATCCATTTCCATCCTTTGCTACCCGCAGCAGCCCCTGTTCTTCATAATATTTGACCGCACGTTTGCTGAGATCGACTTGCTGGATGACTTCATTAATTAGCATGGCAGTGCTCCTTTCTTCTTTATGGCCTGAGTATAGCCCTGTACGTAACGTGCAGGTCAAGGAAAAATTGCAAATACCAGATAAAAGTTGATTTGCTGGTTGCCGAAAGCCTGCAGTAAGCAATTTTTAAGTACATGCAAGGAGATAAGGCATGATAAGATTTTACAATACACCTAACCGTATTTCAATAAATGTTTCTGGGAATGTTTATATCTTGATGAATGCCCATATTGTGGATAAGTTCATATTATGGGCATTTTATTGTGGAGAAATAAAAATGGACGTGGTAGAATTGAGTTAGAAGTATACAGCTTGGAAATACGAAGGAAAGTCTCTTGCGGATATAGAGGTAGAGGAGTCATTGGAGAGTGATGGTGAAAATTAAGATTGCCACTTCCCGATGCCTATGCTAGACTGTTCTCAGAATCTCTAAGTTAACACCCCGCCGCAAGCAACAGGGCATCAAACTTGCAATGCGGAGAGCGGCAGGGTATTTGACCCTCGCGGCAGCCGCCGGTTGGATATACCAGCATACCTGTCTGACTTGTTGCTCGGGGGAATAAATAGCGAACTTTACGATATATCAGGATACAAATGGATACAGTTTCTGCATGAATCGGAAGCTGCAAAAATATCATCAAAAATAGCAAGAAAAAAGGGAGCCATGAGATGGAAGAAAAAGCGCCAAAATACTATCTGATTAAAAAGGATATTATCAAGAAAATTGAAGCAGAAGATTACATAGCCGGAGAGACTATTCCCAGCGAGCGGGAGCTGATGGATCTCTATAAGGTGAGCCGGATCACCATCCGCAAAGCAGTGGATGAACTGGTGATGGAGGGATATCTCTATAAGGTACAGGGAAAGGGAACTTATGTGAAAACCGATGAGAACAGCCATGATCTTTTTGCTATCACCAGCTGTACCGAAGATGTAATCAAGATGGGACTTACGCCAACGAAAAAAGTAATTGTGTCCCAGGTAGTGCCAGCAGATGTCAGCCGGGCAAAAGCCCTTGGGCTGCTTCCGGGTGAAAATGTATTCCGGCTGGGCAGAATCCTTTATGCCGGAGATGAACCGCTGAATTATACCGTAACCTCCCTGCCGTATCATTTGTTCCCCCATATTGAACAGCATGATTATGCAAAGGAATCCCTGTATCACACGCTGGAAATGGAATTTGGCGTGACGCTGTGTAAGGCTAGGAGAACGATTGAAGCAGTATTGGCTACGGATGAGATTGCGGAATACCTGGATATTGAGGAGGGGATGCCCTTAATCAAGTTTGGGTGTACAACCTATGGAAAATTAGCAGGAAATGAGGAAGAAGAGCTTCCGGTAGAGCGTTTTCACTGTTATTACCGCACGGATAAATACAAATTTTATATAGACCAGGTCGTTCCAGGATCGGATCTCAGGAGAAAATAGGTTACTGCCCATACCGTGCCGTGCACATGGCTGCACTCGGGTATCTGGTCTACGCGTTGCTTCATCAGCCATATTTTCTATTCAAATCTAAGCATACCAGTTTTCAGAAGTCAAAAATATGATCTGAAAACTGGTATTTTTGTCTAAATCTTTTTGTCCAATTCATAGAAAATCAACATCAGAATTTATCACTAATTACTAAAAATGAGAAAAATAAAGCGTATATATTGACAAATAATTAAAAAAGAGTAAGATAAACACATAACTGGTTATGACGACATAACGACATAATAAGGTGACGGGATAAAAATACCGGAAAGGAGAGGAGAGATGGAAGAAGAGCACATACCAAAGTATTATTCCCTGAAGAGGGATATTATCCGCAAAATAGAGATGGAGGAATTTACAGGTGACATACCCATCTTAAGTGAGCGGGAGATGATGGAACTTTATCAGGTAAGCAGGATCACAGTACGCAAGGCAATTGATGAACTGGTGAAGGAGGGTTACCTCTATAAAGTCCAGGGGAAAGGAACTTATGTAAAAACAGATGATAACAGCCAGGATTTATTTGCCATCACCAGCTGTACGGAAGATGTGCAGCGTCTGGGGCTTACCCCTACTAAGAAAATGATTGCTGCAGAATATATCCAGGCAGACAGCAAAAGAGCAAAGAAATTACATATTACCATTGATGACAGGGTGTTCTGTATGGGACGTGTCCTGTATGCACAGGGAGAGCCTTTAAATTATACCATTACCTATCTGCCTGAGAAGCATTTCAGTGGCATTGACCGACATGATTTTATTCATGAATCTCTATACAATGTGATTCCGAAAGAGTATGGAATCCGAATTACAAAAGCAAGAAGAACCATAGAAGCAGTTTTGGCAAGAGATGATATTGCTGACTATCTGGAAATAGAAGAAGGAATGCCGATTATTTTATTTGGGTGCACCACCTATGGCATTGTAAATGGAGCAGAAATCCCCATTGAATATTTTAAATGTTACTATAGAACGGATAAGTTTAAATTTTCCATCAATCAGGTAACCGAGAAGAAAACGGCATCGGTGCAGGAAAATTAATAAAGCAGGAGGATGCAAGGATGAAAAAAAGCTTTAAGAAGTTATTGGGAGCAGCACTGGCAATTGTTTTAACGGTTGGAACTCTGGCCGGATGCGGAGAAAATGCCGCAATCAAAAACACAGATAAGAGTACGTCAAAAGAATCCACGGCAGCAAAAGGGGAAGAGACGGGAAATGACACAGAGGGAAATAAAAACGCAAGTGCAAACAGTGATTTGAAAATTGCAATTGTGTGTTCGAATTCCGGACAAAATGATAATGGATATAATCAGTCAGCATGTACGGATGGCAAGGCGATTGCCCAGGAGCTGGGAGCGGAATGTAAGATTGTGGAACCGGTAAACGGTGTGCCTTCTGCACTGGAAGCTCTTGCGGAAGACGGATATAACCTGATTTTCAGCCTGGAATATGACTTTGATGCATTAGTCAAAGGCGTAGGCGGGGCAAAGCCAATTGCAGAACAGTATCCGGATACCTGGTTTGTGGTATTTAACGATAATCCAAATCGGAAAGAAGATGGAAGCACACTGCATAACAACGTTATTTCCGTACTGTTTGATGTTCATGAAGCTTCTTATCTGGCAGGTTATCTGTCTGTTTATATGAATGAAAATGCAGACAAGCTTTTCCCGGAAGGATATTCTATGACCCCGACTGATAAATCCAGAGGTATTGGCTTTATCGGCGGAACAAACTCAAACGGTATTCTGGTATACTCCTATGGATTCATTCAGGGTATTAACAAAGCGGCAGAAGAACTGAGTGTAGATTACGATTACTATGCTAAATATGATGCAGGATTTACCGATCCGGCACTGGGAAGTACGGTTGCAGGAACTTTCTATGAAAGCGGGGCTAATGTAGTATTTGCAGACGCAGGTGTGGTAGGAGACGGCATCACTTCAAAGGCAAAGGAAATGGGAAAAATTGCAATTCAGACGGATGCGAATCTGGATGACCAGCAGCCGGGGCATGTGCTCACCAGTGTATTAAAGATCACTGGAGTTCCGGTAAAAATTATTACACAGGCTTATGCAGACGGGAAAATTGCAGACATGGATAAAGAGCAGAGCTATAACCTGGCTTCCGGAGCAACCGGAATCACTGATTTGGCTGAGATGAGTAAGCATGTGGCAGATACCGCTGTCTGGGATGAAATAAAAACGAAAACAAATGAAATCAGCCAGCAGATCCAGGATGGCAAGATCGATGTGGTGAACAAGCAGATCGGAGAAGAATTTGATCCGGCAACCTGCCCTCACGTAAATATTAAGACCGAGTAAATCAGAAAGCAGCCAATATACGCCAGAGCGTGTTAAGTATTACTCTCTGACAGCTGGCAGGAATGAATTTTCAAACACGCTCTGGATGAGGTATCCAGAAACAAAGGAGCAGAGTAGATGAGTATCATACAAACAATCGACCTAACAAAAAAGTTTGATGCTTTTACAGCGAATGACAAGATCAATATATCCGTAGAACCTAAAGAAATTAAATGTATCGTAGGGGAAAACGGCGCCGGGAAATCAACCCTGATGAATATGCTCTACGGAGCACTCCGGCCTACCAGCGGGAAGATCCTCATAGACGGGCAGGACGTCAATTTTAAAAATCCCACCGATGCCATAGGCCATGGTATCGGCATGGTGCACCAGCATTTTAAACTGGTGCCCAGCCTGACCGTTTATGAAAACATTCTGCTGGGAAGTGAAATCAACAAAAAGTGGAAGGGCAGAAAAAGCCCGTTCATTGACCGCAACACGGAGATTACAAAGGTAAAGGAATTAATTGAAGAATACCATTTTCAGATAGATCCGCTGGAAAAGGTAGAAAATCTCTCTGTAGGACTGTGCCAGCAGGTTGAAATCCTGAAGATGCTGTACCGGAATGTACGGATATTAATTCTGGATGAACCCACCGCTGTGCTCACTCCACAGGAGGTGGACCGGCTGATGGAAAATTTAAAAGAACTGCGGAAAAACGGAAAAACCATCATTGTCATTACCCATAAATTAAGAGAGGTTATGGAATTAAGTGACAGTGTTACGGTTATCAAGCAGGGGAAAGTAATTGGAAATGTAAAAACGGTTGATACCAATGAGCAGGAGCTGGCGCAGATGATGGTGGGAAGAGATGTGGTATTAACCGTCAGCAATGAAAATGCTGCTCCCTGCAGCTGTGAAACGGCATACAGTGTCAAAGGCCTGTGTACCACAAATGCAGAACAAAAAGAAATTCTTCACAACATTGACTTAGAAGTACATAAAGGGGAAATTTTAGGAATTGCCGGAGTAGAGGGAAATGGGCAGAGTGAGCTGATTAAGGTGCTTACCGGACTGATGGCATCTACAAAAGGGAGCGTGCATTTATGCGAAATGGATGTGACAGGTGCCTGGCCGGACGAGCTGCGGAAAAAGGGTCTTGGCATCATTCCCGAAGACCGATATGCCCAGGGACTGTGCCGGGACATGAGTATCGGGGAAAACTGTATCGCCGGGTACTTTGGAAACCACGGTGTCTGTAAATGCGGTGTGCTGCAGAATAAAGAGATCAGGCGCCTGACCGGTGAATACATCGAAAAGTATGACATCCGTGTGGCGGATCCCCAGGGAGAGATCTCACAGCTTTCAGGAGGAAATGCCCAAAAGGTAATTATCGCCCGGGAATTTGAAAATCATCCCAAGGTGATCATTGCCTGCCAGCCTACCAGAGGAGTAGATATTGGTTCCATTGAGTTTATCCATACGCAGCTGCTTAAATTCAGAAACGAAGGAAATTCGGTACTTCTTATTTCCAGTGAACTTTCCGAAATTATGAGTCTCTCTGATCGGATTGCCGTTATGTACAAGGGAGAAATCATAGGAGTTGTATCACCGGATGTGCCAGTGGAGAAAATTGGTCTGCTGATGGCAGGTGCAAAACCGGATGAGGGGAGAACAGCATGAATAAAAGAGAGAAAAAAATATCCATATTTCCCAAAATAGTAAATACACTTTTACCTGTTCTGCTGGCATTTGGAATCGGCGGCGTGATCATTGCGGCGATTGGAGAAAATCCATTTGAAGTCTATGGGATCATGCTTGGAAAATCCCTGTTTACAGCCAAGGGATTCAGCAATACGCTGCATTATGCATCCCCGTTGATTCTCACGGGACTGGCAATCGCAATTACCTTTAAAGCGAACATATTTAACATGGGTGTGGAAGGGCAGCTGCTTCTGGGCGGATTCTTTTCCGGTATTGCAGGTGCAATGATTTCCATCGGAAGCCCGTTTTGGCACAAAGTAATCTGTATGCTGGTGGGAATGCTTTTCGGGGTTTTATTTGCCTTGATCCCCGCATTGTTAAAGGCATATTTCCATGTGGATGAAATGGTTGTAACACTGACCTTAAACTATGCCATGATTAAGATTCTGGAGTATTTATCTTCCGGTCCATTCCGGGAAGACGGGGCAGGATATGTATGTACGCCTACCATTAAGGAGACAGCCATGTTTTCCAGGCTGGGGGATTCCAAGATGACCTTGTTTTTCTTTATTGCACTGGCGGTGCTGCTTGTCATGGCATTTGTCATGAAGAAGACAAAGCTTGGATACGAGGTCACGGCAATCGGCAAGAATCCGGAATTCTCAGAAGCATCCGGTATTCGTGTCCGTAAAAAAATAATTATCCTCATGTGTCTGAGCGGTGCCCTTGCCGGGCTTGCCGGTTCGGGACAGATGATGAGCGAAGCATTTAAATATACGCTGACTTTCTCAGGGACAACCGGTCTTGGCTGGGATGGTATGTTGATTGCACTTTTGGGACGGCACAATCCCTTTGGCATCCTGCTGGCGGCTGTTTTCTACAGCGGACTTAAAACGGGTGCTGACAATATCAACATGTATACCGCAGTACCAAAGGAGATCGTAGGAGTACTGCAGGGATTGATTATTTTATTCCTGGCAGTAAGGTTCTTCAATGAAAAATATGGATTTATCCAACATTATAAAATGTGGAAAGAGAACAGGAGGGCGGCAGAATGAATTTTTTAGGAAATATTTTATACGATTCCGTATATCATGCAACGCCTATACTTCTGTGTGTGCTGGGCGGGATCTTTGCCTATAAGGCAAATGTTTTGAACATCGCACTGGAAGGTATCATGCTTGCAGGTGCTTTTGTTTCCCTTCTGGTTTCTTATTTAACCGGCAACATTGTGCTGGGGTATGTGACGGCACTTGTGGTCTGCATATTGATTGGACTGATCTTTTCTTTTATGACCGTAACCTGGAAGGGGAATGTAATCGTTGTAGGTCTTGCCATTAACATGCTGGTTCCGGCAGTGGCTGGCTTTGTACTTCAGTACATGCAGTCCGCCAACATTACGCTGACCTGGAAAAATGTAGCGGATTTTAAAATACATATCCCTGTTATTGATAAGATTCCGATTCTAGGAGACATTTTAAGCGGACATACGCCAATTACGTATCTGGCATTTATCGGAATCGGGCTGATCTGGCTTTTGATGTACCGTACAAAGTTTGGTATCTATGTAAGAGTAGTTGGTGAAAATGAAGATGCAGCCAGAAATATGGGACTGAATACAAATAAATACCGGTATCTGGCGATTATGTTAGGAGCAGTGTGCTGTTCACTTGCGGGAATTAACCTGGCACTGGAGCGCATGGTTCTCTTTACCAATAATATGACAGCCGGCCGTGGATTTATCGCCATTGCAGCCATCTACTGCGGTCAGGGCGATCCCATTTCCAGTGCGATGTATGCCATCGTATTCGGAGCAGCCAGAGCCCTTGCGGTAAATATGGGACTCTATGCAGGACCGGCAGCAGCGCTGTTTGATGTAATCCCATATGTGGTAATGAGTATCGTATTAACCATTGTTTCCATGCTGAAATACAGAAATAACAAAGTGAGGGGATTCCATTAATTTTCCCGGGCAACGAGTGAGGCGGAGTGAAGAACAAATGCCCCGCAGCTGGCTGAGAGATGTTTGACTATCGAGGCGTGGAGATTGCAGAATGCATTGAAACATGCTTTAAAAGAGAAAGGAATATGCAGCGATGAGTGAAACGGCTTTATTAATTGTAGATATGGTGAAAGATTTTACCGATGAAGCGGGTTTGGTTTTCTATCCCCAGAACCGGGAAATTTTACCCAAAATAAAGGAAGTTCTGGACAAATGCAGGGAGAAAGAGACGCTTATCGTGTTCCTTCAGCACTGTAACCGGAAAGGTAAATTTGACAGAAAGGCGGCATCTATGCGCCCCAACTGTATCGAAGGCAGCGGGGGAGAGGAAATAGATCCGATGCTGGAAGTCGATGAGGAAAAGGATTATGTAATTAAAAAGCGCAGGTACAGCGGGTTCTTTGGAACCGACCTGGATCTGGTGCTGCGTGAAAATGGCGTCAGGAATGTGATTATTGTAGGGACGAAGACAAACTGCTGTATCCGTGCAACCGTTACCGATGCATTTTATCTGGATTACAATAGCTACGTGGTGTCGGATTGTGTGGCTACCAATTCTGAAGTTGTGAATCAGGTGCATCTGGAGGATATCAACAAATATCTGGGGACGGTAGTGGATATGGATACGCTGTTTCAGATGCTGGACAGGGGGGAGTTGTAGGGAATGGGTCAGTTTGAGGTTTTAACCAGCGGATATGTGAGTATGGATCATATCATTAAAATCGCTTCGCCGGCGACAATTGGCTGCACATCCCTGGTGACTAATAAAAATAATGTACAGATCTATTATGGCGGGTGCTCCGTTAACATTGCATATGGGCTAAACCGCCTGGGGGTCAATACGCTGCCTGTATTAAGAGTAGGCGGGGATTATGAAGCAAATGGTTTTAAACATTTCCTGGAAGCTGGCAATGTTCCGCTTGAAGGGATTCGTGTGATAGAAGAAGAGGCTACCTCAGTTTGTTATTTATTGCAGGATAATAATAATGACCATATTACGATTTTTTATCCCGGTGCCATGGACAGCAAGTATGCCGCACCCATGGATGGCAGCTTATTTGAGGGAGCCAGACTGGGTGTCATTACGGTTGCGGCAAGGGAAGATAATGAGGAATTCTACCGGCAGTGTATGGAACATGAGGTGCCTGTGGTATTTGGCATGAAAGACGATTTCGATGCATTTCCGGAAGCATTTCTAAAGACCCTTCTTACGGGAAGTAAAATTATTTTTACCAACGAAGTGGAACGGGAAATGATTGAGAAGATATATGGTTTTTCTGATATTACAAAACTGTTTGAAATCGGTAAGGCAGATGTAATTGTGACCACCATGGGTAAAGACGGAAGCATCTGCTATGAGAGAACTCCGGAAGGGATCTGCACCCGGAAAATCGGTATCTGTGAAGCTGAGCACATTGTAGATGCTACCGGTTCCGGGGACGCCTATATGGCGGGATTCCTCTATGGGTATTTAAGAGGAATGGAGAGTGTGGAGTGCTGCAGACTTGGCAGCGTGCTTTCCTGGTTTGTACTGCAGGCGGAAGGGTGTTGTACGAATATGCCTGAGGAAGAACAGTTTCTGGAAAAGTATCGGGAGATTCGGGAATGTTAGGAGCTTTAAGAATATGAAGAGCATAATTAGGAAATTAGAATATTAAGAGCATAATAAATGGATTTAGCAAAGGAGGTAGTCAATGAGCACACTATACTTAGGAGCGGACCGTTCCAGTATTGCAAAATATGTATTGTTTTCCGGGGATCCCTGGAGAGTGGATGTATTGAAACAATATTTGGAGGAACCGGTACATGTGGCATTCCAGAGGGAATTTAATACATACACAGGCATCTATAAGGGAGTTCCGGTAACGGTAACTTCTACCGGGATTGGAGCACCTTCAGCAGCAATTGCCCTGGAAGAAATGTATGAGGCTGGCATGGAAGTAGCAGTCCGAATGGGAACCGTAATGGGACTGCAGGACGATTTGCTGGGGAAATTTATTATCCCCGTTGCGGCTATGAGGCGGGAGAGCACCAGCCTGACTTATGTAGAAGAGTCTTATCCGGCTGTTGCGGATATTGAACTGGTCAATGCAATGAATGAAACAGTGACCCGGATGGGAGCAAAATATGTCAATGGCATCAACTGCACCATGGATGGTTTTTACAGTCAGATGCATGATTCCCGATTTTCCCTGGAAACAGGCAGAGATATGTCAGAAACCTTCCGGGAACTCAAAAAATTAAAAGTAACCGGTATTGATATGGAGTCCTCCTGCCTGCTGACAGTTGGAAGACTTATGGGGGTTAAAACCTGCATTGTAACCATGACTACCGTATTAGAAAATTTAAAGGAGACATTGCAGGGACAGGACAGAAAGGATGCGGAGGATCTGCTTTGTAGAACCGTACTGGAAGGGATTTACCAGTATGATCAGAATCAGAAAAGAAATTCGCAGAATGGATGATAAAGAAAAGTAAATTAAGAATGAAACATAAAGATAAGAAATTAAGCATGGGTGATCAGAAAAGAAATTAAGAATGAAAGATAAAAAAAATAAATTTATGCATGAATGATATAAAAGAAATTAAGCATGAAAAATAAAAAAAGAAATTAAGAATGAAACATAAAGAAAATAAATTTGAGCATGAATGATTAAGAAAGGAAGTTTGCAGAATGAATAATAAACAGATATTTACAACCAGTACAAAGACAGTAATCGGCATGGTCCACTGCCTTCCCCTTCCCGGTACAGCAGGATTTGACGGTGATTACCAACAGATTTTAAGACGTGCCGTAGAAGATGCAGTGACTTTGGAAAAAGCAGGTGTGGATGCCGTGATTGTGGAAAATATGGGCGATACTCCATTTAGTGCATTGCTGAATACCGCACAGATTGCAGCATTATCGGCCGCAGCAATAGAAGTGCGCAGAGCAGTTAAAATTCCAATTGGTATTGATGCAGCTTTTAATGACTGCAAGGCGTCCCTCGCCATTGCAGGTATCGCAGGTGCAGATTTTGTACGGGTTCCGGTGTTTGTGGATACGGTAGTGTTTACGGATGGATATATTATGCCTTGTGCAAAAGAATGCATGGAATACAGAAAACAGCTGAACTTGTCTCATGTGAAGATTCTGGCAGATGTTCAGGTAAAACATGCTCATATGCTGCTTCCGCATATTGCGGTGGAGCAGTCTGCAAAAGAGGCAGCCGCTAACGGGGCAGATGCAATTATTGTAACAGGCAGTGAAATTGGAGTGGAAACACCGATTGATATGATCGCCCGTGTGAAAAAAGCAGTCTCACTTCCGGTTTTTGCAGGAAGCGGAGTAAATGCTTCTAATATCAGTGAACAGATGCAGACGGCAGATGGCGCAATCATCGGTTCCAGCCTGAAAAAAGGCGGAATTCTTACGAATCCCATCGATTATGACCTTGTGCGGGAAGTGATTGAAGGGTTAGAGCGTGCCTAGAAATACATTCACGCCATTTGTAAGCTCTAGAGCGTGTTTGAAAATTCATTCCTGTCATCTGCACACCCCACTTTGCGGCATATTTGCCCCGAATTCAGGTTACATAGCCCGCTATGCGCCCTTCATCCGGGACAAATCTCCCACAAACTGGGACGCACAGCTGCCAGAAAGCAATTTTAAAACACGCTCTAGAGCGTGTTTGCAGAATGAATACGTCAATTTTAGTCCTACAATTAACTGGAAAAACATTTGTGGAAAAAACAAAAGATGAAGAGATAGAGATCAAACAAAATTTTATCAACAAGTAGAAAAGTGAGGTATTGGAAATATGATGAGACCTATGAAATTAGCCGGTAGCCAGCTCCTGTTTGGAGAGGGCTGTCTGGAACATATCAAAACGCTGGCATATAAAAGAGTTACGATCGTGCTTGGAGGCTCCAGTATGCAGAAAAGCGGAATGCTGGACAAGGTAAAAGGATTATTTGAGGAGAACGGGGCAGTTGTTTCCGTTGTGGAAGGTGTTGAGCCGGATCCGACCTTTGCCACCGTGTTAAGGGGCGCAAAAGAAATGCAGGCTGCAGAGCCGGATCTGATTGTAGCGCTGGGAGGAGGCTCCGTTATGGATGCAGCCAAAACCATGTGGATTTATTATGAAAATCCCCAGCTTCAGAAACTGGAAGACGTATTGCCGCCAAATCCATTTCCAAAGCTCAGGATAAAAGCACATTTTTGCTGCATTCCATCTACTGCCGGCACAGCCAGTGAGGTTTCCCGTTCTGTTGTAATCTCCGATAACGAAACCGGAATGAAACATGGATTAGGAAATATGGAAATGATGCCGGACATTGCAATCTGTGATCCGGTGGTGACTGTTTCCATGCCGCCGCGTATAACGGCAGAGACAGGGATGGATGCCCTGACCCATGCGGTTGAAGCATTGGCATCTACCAGGGCAAATTATATCGGGGATGTTCTCGCCACCCAGGCAGCATTGGATATTATCAAATATTTACCCCAGGCATATGAAAATGGCAAGGATCTGTCAGTCCGGGAAAAGATGCTAAATGCCTCTATGGCAGCAGGCATTGCATTTACAAACGTTTCCCTTGGCATCGTACATTCTATGGCACATACCCTGGGAGGATTCTTTCACATACCGCACGGACTGGGAGATGCGATGCTTTTACCCTATGTGATCCGGTTCAACAGCCAGGATGAAAGAGCAGAAAAGATTTACAAAGACCTTGCACAAAAAGCAGGGGGAGAAAATCTGGCGGATATGATTGCAAAGCTTAATGAACAGCTTCATATTCCGGTATGTTTCCGGGAAATTATTGAGGACGAGGAAAAGTTCAACAGCCTGTTAGATGAAATGGCAAAGACCGCAATGGAAGATGGCTGTACCAAAACCAATCCCGTCATCCCGTCATTAGAACAGTTTGTGGAATTATTTAAAAAGGCATATAAAGGAGAATAGAGTTATGGAAATAATTTGTTACTTATCAAACGGTTACCCAACATTGGAACACAGCTATGAAATGGCAATTGAATACGCAGATGCCGGATGCGGCATGATTGAAATAGATTTTCCGTCCAGAGATCCTTATCTGGAAGGTGATTACATAGCAGGCAGAATGGCAAAGGCTCTGGAAGTATGCGACGACTATGATAAATATATGGACAGCATTATTGCAGTGCAAAAAAGGCTTCCGGATGTCCAGCTCCTGGTATTGGCATATGAAAATACCGTAGAGGAAATTGGTGCTGATAAATTCATTCGTTTCTGTCTGGACAACAATTTAAAAGATATTCTGCTGGTAGGCCTGAAGGACAATGTTATTAAAGATAGATTTATGGAGGCGGGGCTGAGGGTATCCTGCTACGTTCAATACCATATGCTGTCGGAAGAAATAGAGATGGCTAAAAAGTCAAATGGATTCGTCTATATGCAGGCGAAACCCACCGGAAACAGTAACCCGCAATACCCCTTACTCTCTGATTGTATCGCCCACCTTCGTGCCTGTGGAATAGAGCGTCCGATCTACTGTGGTGTAGGCGTACATGCGCCGGAAGACGTGAAGATGGTAAAAGAAGCAGGCGGTGATGCGGCATTTGTAGGAAGTACGATTTTAAAACTTCATGAAGACATTCCTGCAATGAAAGAAATGATTGGGAAGTTTGCGGCGCAGTGTTAACCATGCGTTAACGATGTTCGTGTAAAATGGTAAATGAATCATACAGGACACAGGACGAAGGAGAAAAATTATGAAACAGGAAGGCATTGCCCGGAGCATTTCGATCATTACTCTGGGAGTAGAAGATGTAGAGCGTTCGATTGCATTTTATGAAGCACTGGGATGGGAGCTTTCTCCGGATTCTGATCCGAAGATGTGCACCTTTATGCTCACCAGCAACATCGTATTAGGATTAGTTCCCTATGATTTCCTGGCAAAAGATGCACAGCTTCCCGTGTCGCCCAAGAAACCATATAATGGGTTCACACTGGCGATAAACGGCGCAGATCAACAAGAAGTTGATGAATTGTTTGCCAAAGCAATAAAAGCAGGAGGAAGTTCCCACCAGGTACCCCAGTGGAAAGATTGGGGAGGCTATGACGGATATTCCGGTTATTTCCTGGACCCGGACGGCTATCCATGGGAAGTGGCTTATGCACCATTTTTGCGGCTTTCGGATGATAGGAGACTGTTGCCGAAGACGAAGGGAGAGGGGATTTAAGGAGTGAAGGGGAGTATTGAAATGTAGCTAATTTCCACATGGGTATATAATTTGGGCTGGTATTGCAATACTAAATATAACAGGGAATTGTATATTAAAAATAAAGGATTATATATAGCACAGAATATACTGATTCATATATTCCGTGCTATATTTCTCCATATTTATTTGCTATAATAATAAATATTGTAAAACGGCAATCAAACTATGGAGGGCAATTATTGTATGCAGAATATCTATCTTCACGGGCTTGGACAGAATTCATCTAGTTGGGACAAAACAATTACTTATTTTACAAAGCAAGATCATGTTTTGTGTCCGGAATTATTTTCTCTATGTACAGAAAGAAGGCTCACATATAAAAGCTTATACCAGGCTTTTTCGGCATATTGTGATAGTATTTCTGATCCGGTAAATATATGCGGGCTTTCATTAGGTGCGGTGCTGGCACTAAACTATACCATCGATCACCCAGAAAAAGTAAAATCATTAATATTAATTGCAGCACAATATAAAATGCCAAAAACATTACTCAAATTTCAGAACATCGTTTTTAAGTTCATGCCAGAGTCCACTTTTAAAAACATGGGACTTAAAAAGAAAGAAGTAATTGAGCTGACAAATTCAATGACAGAATTAAATTTCACTGATAGTCTGAAAGCTATAACCTGCCCTGTCTTAGTAGTTTGTGGCGCAAAAGATCATGCAAATATTAAATCTGCAAAGTACTTAGCGGAAAATATGAAAAAGGCTAAACTGCAAATAATAGGAAATTCCGGGCATGAGGTTAATATGGATGAACCAGAAAGACTGGGTAAGATCGTAGATAAATTTTTCAATAGATAGAAAAATGCGTGGAGATATTATAGATAGCATTATAGGGAGTTATTATTTGGGGGGCGGTCCATATTTTGGACCGTGTTTTAATGTTGAATTTTATTAGGGAGGATGTCAATGGAATAATTTGAAAATTATGGGGGAGGCAGGGTTTTGGTACATTGAAGGAGAGCGGGGTATGTGGAATTGGCTTACTGGATGGTTTTTTAGATATCTGTATTTTATGCAGCTAGGATACGGATGTACTTGAGCTTGATTTTACCAGGCGTGGAAAATTTATTTTGGGTATAAAGCCTTGAATTATATGGGGAAAATAAGATTTGGATGAGGGAAAGTGAAATAGGATGAGATACTTGGTAAAAAATTAGAAAAGCCTTGATTTTGTGGGGGTTTTAGGATATAGTGGTTGAAAGAAGGTAGGAAATGCGTTGGATTAATAGTAATATAGGATGTATTGAAACAAGGAATATACAGCAGCAATTAAAAATGCCAACAGATTAATAGTAATATAGGATGTATTGAAACTCGGGAATACAACACCGAATACTATTGTTTTAAAGATTAATAGTAATATAGGATGTATTGAAACCTACAGAAGACGGAACAGAGATTGTATCCAATGGATGATTAATAGTAATATAGGATGTATTGAAACAAGCATATCCGTGTCCTGGTTAGCAATAGGTGTTTGATTAATAGTAATATAGGATGTATTGAAACATGCACAGGATTTTGGATTTAATCATGCAAACTGGATTAATAGTAATATAGGATGTATTGAAACCAGACATGCAGTCAGCATCAAGAACGGCTGTGGATGATTAATAGTAATATAGGATGTATTGAAACAAGTTAAAAAAGAAAAAGAAGAGTTGGACAGAAATAGATTAATAGTAATATAGGATGTATTGAAACGTATGTGGAAAGAGGCTGTGCCGAGTTCGTAGAAGATTAATAGTAATATAGGATGTATTGAAACTCTCTGGTAGTAGAACTATATCCGGAAGAAACACCGATTAATAGTAATATAGGATGTATTGAAACTATCATCCACCTGGATCGAAAAACTTTCTTCGGGGATTAATAGTAATATAGGATGTATTGAAACAAAACGATTGAAATAATGGCATAAAATGCATAAAAGATTAATAGTAATATAGGATGTATTGAAACATTTTCTTTAGGAGGCTGTAAAATGGATGCTTATAGATTAATAGTAATATAGGATGTATTGAAACAATTAGCATAATTCCCAGTATTTATGCTGGCTAGGATTAATAGTAATATAGGATGTATTGAAACTCCAAATTCCCACTGAATACACAACCAAGTTGTGGATTAATAGTAATATAGGATGTATTGAAACTGGACTGCCTCACTGTAATGAATAATGCGCAGATACGATTAATAGTAATATAGGATGTATTGAAACCGAACACCAACTTGATATGATGGAAAGCCTTCTTTAGATTAATAGTAATATAGGATGTATTGAAACCGCTTATTCCTCCCACACGTTTTCTTCCATTTTGATTAATAGTAATATAGGATGTATTGAAACCCGGCATCAAATTCAACTTTTTCGAATTCTTTTGTGATTAATAGTAATATAGGATGTATTGAAACGATCGTATTCTGCTTCTAAAGGAACTACATCACCTTCCGATTAATAGTAATATAGGATGTATTGAAACGTGGCGGGAGTGGAGAACGAATTTGCGTTTCTGGTAGGATTAATAGTAATATAGGATGTATTGAAACAAAAACAGATATCACAATTAGAAACTACCTATGAGATTAATAGTAATATAGGATGTATTGAAACGTAGCAAAAACAGCGAAAGAAGTGGAAGTAGACACGATTAATAGTAATATAGGATGTATTGAAACCTTAATTAACCAATTAAATCATAACAAAAATCTGGATTAATAGTAATATAGGATGTATTGAAACGGAAGTTCGCATTCAACACTTTGTGTAAAGTCACGTGATTAATAGTAATATAGGATGTATTGAAACCGTATGTGGATGATTCCACAAAGTACGTTCTACCGATTAATAGTAATATAGGATGTATTGAAACATTCTGTTTGCATCTGCGTAAAACCCTTCCTTTCCGATTAATAGTAATATAGGATGTATTGAAACGCAAAAGACGCTATGGGTGCCTATGGCACAACAAGAATAATAGTAATATAGGATGTATTGAAACTTAGGAGTGTGGTTTAATCACGGAAACAGTGATGGCGATTAATAGTAATATAGGATGTATTGAAACTATTGTTCCATCCCTGGAACCTACGGTTTAAAGTATAGATTAATAGTAATATAGGATGTATTGAAACGGGCTTTAACTCCATCTATTCCGAGGTCTTCCCACAGATTAATAGTAATATAGGATGTATTGAAACTTAAATCCTGCGCGCCTTTGGAATTTTCCCCCTGCGATTAATAGTAATATAGGATGTATTGAAACAAAGGACTGCTTTAATGTTCTTGTGTTGCAACAAGATTAATAGTAATATAGGATGTATTGAAACGGAACCATTTTCTTCTATGGAATACCGTTCTGCATTTGATTAATAGTAATATAGGATGTATTGAAACTTAAATCCTGCGCGCCTTTGGAATTTTCCCCCTGGATTAATAGTAATATAGGATGTATTGAAACGACTGCCGAATGAAAACGGCTGACGGGGCGGAATAGATTAATAGTAATATAGGATGTATTGAAACTTTAATACTTCCACATCCTGTTCAGTTGACCATTTTATATTAATAGTAATATAGGATGTATTGAAACCTGCTATTAATGCAAATATAACTAATTTGTCCGGATTAATAGTAATATAGGATGTATTGAAACTTGAAAAACGGGAAGAAGCTGAAAGCTTCGGAGAAGATTAATAGTAATATAGGATGTATTGAAACTCGACTGCCTCAGATACATCCACTCCCAATAAAGTAAGATTAATAGTAATATAGGATGTATTGAAACGAATGAACGCTCAGAGCTTGTAATTAAGCAAGGATAGATTAATAGTAATATAGGATGTATTGAAACTTAAGAACTGCAGTTCTATGATCGAGTGTTGTATGCGATTAATAGTAATATAGGATGTATTGAAACGACAACACGGACGTAGTTTCCTAGGGGGTTTACTGATTAATAGTAATATAGGATGTATTGAAACTGAAATATATTTTAATAATCAGTGTTTAACGTTGGATTAATAGTAATATAGGATGTATTGAAACCGTTCATTTAACGTGTTCGGCAGTTCCACCAGAAAGATTAATAGTAATATAGGATGTATTGAAACATTGTAATGTCCCTGTGATAAAGGTCCATAAGTGGATTAATAGTAATATAGGATGTATTGAAACAAATATAATTTACAGGCATATCCGTATCATACGTAAGATTAATAGTAATATAGGATGTATTGAAACCCATTAGAAAGACAGTAATTTTTGAGCAGTATAAGATTAATAGTAATATAGGATGTATTGAAACGAGATACGTGCACTCTTAGTTATCGTAGATAAGACAGATTAATAGTAATATAGGATGTATTGAAACCGTGAAACATCGAACGAAGGAAACGATAGCGAACCCGGATTAATAGTAATATAGGATGTATTGAAACGGAGCCACCGGACCGCAGGGTGCAAAAGGTGAACCGATTAATAGTAATATAAGATGTATTGAAACTGTGAATCAGTTTGCAGAAATAATGAATCGAATTGGACTAATAGTAATATAGAATGTATTGAAACGTTTACGGTTCATATGCTCTCCGCCACATCGTAACGATTAATATCAATATAGAATGTATTGAAATGCCAAAGGAAAATTCGTTATATACCCCACACAGCCTGTTACCTAAACAACTTAACTACCGATTAATATCAATATAAAATACATTGAAACTCAAGAGCACCACATCCATCTCTAAAAATATTCGAAATGATTATCAGTTGCATTAAAAAAAGAAATACCTATCATAATAAATAACATAAAAACCAGCCCACATATAATCTGAAGCAATCTAAAGATTCCCCAATTTATAAGATAAACCCCTAACAAATTCCCACTCAAAAATATCATTCGATAATTTAGTAAATAATTTGACAAAATATCCCATTTATAATATAATATTACTGTGAAAAATACACAAATAAAACAAAGAAATTTAAACCATATAGATCTAAAATTAATAACAATTTTATTAATAAATACCCAGATCCATATGACTTAGATTTACTTAATCAATGGGAGGAGTGAGTTACAATTGCTAGTTTTTGAATACCAGCTTCGGATACGTCTTTTAGAGAATATGGACTATGCCAAAGCTACCGGAACAATCGCCTATTTCCTGGATAGTGCGCTTGGAAAAACAGATGAATTTCTGGAATTACATAATCGAAGAGAGTTTAAATATTATGTTTATGATCTTCCATATCCATGTGAGAAAGACGGAATTTATCAACAGGGCAAGATTTATGTTATGAGGATTCGGACAGTTCGGCAGGAACTTGCGGAATATTTTTCGAATATACTGAGTCATCATTCGTCAAAAGAAATTGTGGGATTAAATGGCGAAATAAAAATTATTCAGCAGAAAGTATTAGAAAAAATTTACACTTTAACACCAGTTGTGATAAAGACAGAATATGGTTACTGGCGGGATCAGATGAACGTACAGGAGTTTGAAAAACGTTTGAAGATTAATCTGGTTAAAAAATATAATCAGTTAATGGGGGAAAAACTTGATGAGGATTTTTCGCTTTATGATTATATTGAATTTAAAAATAAAGTGCCGGTACGTGTTCCTTATAAGGGAATTACTTTGTTAGGTGATAAGGTAAATATGATCGTATCGAAAAATCCATCGGCTCAAAAATTATGGTATATGGCGATAGGAACTGGAATAGGAGAAAATAATGCCCGAGGAGCGGGCTTTATTAATTATCGGTATTTGTAGCAAAGGGGTGATCAGGTGTTACAGGAAGCAATGGAAGTCTTCCGGCAGATGCTCCAGGAAAAAGGAGACAGGCTGGTACTGGATGAATATGTCCCTAAAGATGGTACCTATCGGATTATTAAGTTGACGGAAGATAGTTATAAAATCGAGAAAACATTAGATATCCGGTATGATAGAAAAAATGATGAAATAATTGGAAAAACAGATTCCATTTATGACCAGGTTTGCTATATGGATTATTATAGTAAACTCTTGGAAATGAATAAGCCGATTGATGCTAAGAAAATTATTCATTCAAACAATTATTTGTCATTGTGGATGAAAAAAGACAGTATTAAGGAGCAAAAATTAACAGAAGAGATTTTGGATTCTTATTATGAAACTTTAAAAAATCCGGAAATAAAATATGCCAAGAAGACAAAGGCAAAAGTATTATATGAAGCAACAGAAGAAGAATTGGGAAAACCCAATATTCAGCTTATAGAAAGAATTAGAAAATATGTTGCTGATAAAGATATTTGGGAAGACCTTAATTTTGATCAAAAGGATTACATAAAAATCTTTTTTGTTTTAGATAATTGGGAGGAAACGCAAGCGCTGTATCAATGTGAAGGCAGCCGTTACCTATATCCAAATATTTTTAATAATAATGATTTTAACGAAGTGGAATCAGGAAATATACTGGGATTACCAAATGATAATATGGGAATGAATGCAAAAAAACCTTATCTGGCAAACAAGACTAGAAAAGTAGCAGTTCCGTATCTTCTGGATAAAAACGAAGCTATTTTGCAGGCTAAATTATTTGATTATTTAATGGGATTTGCATCTAAAGGGAAGGTTAATATATACATCAATTCCGATCATTTGTGGTTTCGGGGATACTCGAATACAGAAGAGCCGCAGGGAATGCGAAATGGCTATTTTTTACGTCTTAAAAAAGGAAAAGAAGTTGAGATTCATCAGGGAGATATGATCAGTGATTATAATACAAAATTAACGCCACCATTTTGCTTGAAAAATGGTATTGGTATTCCTGATAAAACACTGGAAAAGTATGATATTCAATATAATACGTTCTATGATAAGCTTTGGAAAATGAAAGGAGTTATTGATCAAACTTTCTTTGAAAATAAGCTGTCAAACAATTTCTTTACAGAGGCAAAAGATATTCCGATTACGGATGGTGTGTTAAAAAGAATGCTTTTGGAAAGCAGAGATCGTCTTTTTGCATGGTTTTATAAGGGATGCGATGAAAATATAGCAGCTTTCCTGGATAAGATTTCAATAGATTTGATCATAAATTCAATTGGAAATGGAAGAGTTTTTCTGGCACAGAGGCAATTTAATTTGAGATGGTCACTGATCGATTATTTCAATAAGGATAGGGGGATGGAGTTAAAAATGGAGAATGTTAGAAAGCAGTTACGAGAAAAAATTGATCTGAAAGATGAGTGGGAATTTATGTCGGGAGAAGAGTTTGGCTACGCTGCAGGACAGATGGTTTCTTACCTGATTTCCAGAAGTAAGGCAAATAATAAACCGTCTTCTCTGGTCAATCCTTATCTTAATGCAAAAAATCATGATGTTATAAAACGAAGATTGTTACAGCTCTATAAGAAATATAATTATGATATTTCCCATTATCCCGAAAATCGGGCAGAACAGATTTTTACACATATCATGAGTTATATACCGAAAGAAAATGAGGTACTGAACAAAGAAATGATTGCAGCTGGGTTTACAGCTTCATCGCTCATTTACGTTAAGAAGAATCAGGAAGGTGGGGAAAAGTTATGATGAATAAAAGAGTGTATGGTGTTTTAGGGATTTCATCCGTTATGGCAAACTGGAATGCAGATTTTTCAGGATATCCGAAAACGACTTCCGACGGATCAACTTTTGGAAGTGATAAGGCGCTGAAATATCCAATGAAGAAGATGTGGGATAATCAGGGAAAACCCGTTGTTTACATTAAGTCCATGAGATTTGAGAAAGGGAAAAAGGGAGAAGTCTCTTTGATACCCAGAAGTTTAAAAGAACGTTATGAACAGATATTTGATGTAGCAGATTTAAAAGACTGCAAAGATATAGAGTCGGTTCTTCGGAATTTATTCCATGCTGTAGATGTTAAGAATTTTGGTGCTACATTTGCAGAATCAGGTAATAATATTTCGATTACCGGTGCGGTGCAGATCGGTCAGGGATTCAATAAATATGATAATACAGATCCTCAGGAGCAGCCTATTCTATCCCCATTCCGTGATGCTTCAAAAGTGAAAGATGGTGAAGAAGCCAAGAACTCTACCCTTGGAACAAAAATAGTCAGTAATGAGGCTCACTATTTCTATCCATTTGTAATTAATCCCCTTGCATATAAGGAATTTGTGGAATTAGGGGTAACTGAAGGCTATACAGAGGAGGATTATCAGAATTTTAAAGAGACTTCCATCGTTTCAGCGACGGCATTTGCTACAAATGCGAAAGCAGGGTGTGAAAATGAGTTTGCACTTTTTGTGGAAACAGAAGAAGATCTTTATCTGCCGTGTCTGTCCGAATATATTACCTTTGAGAAAAATGAAGATAAAAAAGATGAGAAAAATGTAATTCGATTAAATTGTTCAGAATTATTAAACAAGGTTAAGGACAAGGTTCAATCTATCGAAATATATTTTAATCCATATACAACGAAGTTAGAGGCAGATGTGGAAGGAGCACGTTATTTCAATATCATAACCCGGAAAGAGGTGTGATATGGAAATTTTAAAATTCAGGTTAAAAGGTAAAAACGCCTTCTTTAAAGTACCTGAAGTGAATACCTACTATTATTTTACTTATGGGAACATACATAAAGTAGCGCTTTTAGGCATGTTTGGTGCCATTATGGGGTATCAGGGATATGAGCACAAATACGAGCGTTATCCGGAATTCTATGAGAAGTTAAAGGATATCCAGATCTCTGTAATGCCGGAACCAAAACATGGGTATTTTCAAAAGAAAATTCAGTTTTACAATAATACAGTAGGATATGCTTCTCAGGAAATGGGCGGAAATCTAATTGTGAAAGAGCAGTGGCTGGAGCAGCCTGACTGGACAGTCTGTGTCCTGATCCAGGATCCGGAAAGTGAAAAACTGGCTGATTTTATGGCAAACAGGCGTTGTATTTACACTCCATATCTGGGTAGAAATAATCATCTGGCTGATATAGGAGAGGTTGAAATTGTAAATGCACAGACTGTAGCATGTGAGGAAAAGAATCTTCATAGTTTAGTGCCGGAAGATGTTGTTGAATTTGATCTGGATGAAATGACTTTTAAATATGGAGAATTTTTACCGGTAAGTTTAAAAAAGGCAACAAATCTGTATGATTTAAAGAAATTTATTCTGACCGACGCTGAAATGGTGCAGTGCAAAAAGGATGTTTATCAGATCGGTGAAAAGAATATTGTTTTCTATTAGTGAATCATAAATTTTTGGAAATCTGGTTTGTCAGACATTCAACTTAAATTTAATTGGTTGCAGGTAAGGAGGAAACCGCAGGGTATAGGAGGATCATTCTATATTCTGCGGTTTTTATTTGTTATGACATATTAGCGTGTTTGAAAATTCATTCCCGCCATCTGCACGCCCCACTTAGCGGCATATTTGCACTGAATTCAGGTTTCGTAGCCCGCTGCGCGCCCTTCATTCGGGACAAATCTCCCACAAAGTGTGACGTACAGCTGCCAGAAAGCAATTTTAAAACATGCTTTAGGAGATATAAGTGAAAATAATAAAAGATAATGTAAGAGATGAAATAGACTTTAAATTAAACATAAAATAGGGAGGCAGTTATGGCTTGTTTTATTAAAATGGAAGAAATAATAGATGCAGATTATCCATTGTATGCACACTGGAAGGATGATGCTGATAAAGAAACGCTAAAAGAACACCTGAACCGATGCCAGAAATATTTTGAGCTGCTGGAAACTGAAAAAGGTTTGTCAAATGTAATTGAGCGGTTTGCGCTGCAGCTTATTCCAAATGCCACAAGTGAAATACTTGGTTTTATTTATAAAATGTTTTGCCAGGTAATTATATTTCATGATTTTGGAAAAATTAATCCGGCATTTCAAAAACAGAAAATGAAAAATTTGCAGGTGCCGGTAAAGGTTCTGGATGGATTGTCTGGAGCGGATCATTCCTTATTTTCTTCAATCCTTTATTTAGATTATTTTTTAGAACAGATTGAAAAAAGCGGTTATTCTAAAAAGGACAGGAGTATGTTGATCGTTTTGGCGTGGATGAATGCATATATCATATCAAGACATCATAGTGATTTGGAGAAAATGGAAGATTTTATATCAAAATTTCAGGATAAGGAAGGGGAAATCGGATATCTGCTGAATGTCCTGGAAAAATTCGGACTGCAGGGATTTCACGGGTTACGCAGTCTGTCCGGTGATTCTATCTCAAAGAGTTTTCATAAATATTCGAATGTAAAGCAAAGACTGAGCCGGGACCAGGATATTGTCTGCTTTTTTTATATGCGATACTTATATTCCGCATTGGTTGCGTGCGACTATTATGCCACAACCGAGTACATGGAAAATGTGCAGATCAAAGAATTTGGAACCATTCAATGTGCAGATACATTTCGAGAACCCTATGAAAATTCAGAGTTGTACCAAAATATACGGAAATATGAAAAAAACAATAGTAACGGAGGAAAGAAGACGACCGGGAAACAGAGTGAAATTAATAATATGAGAAGTGAAATGTTCCTGGAGGCAGAGAAAACATTGCATAAATATCCGGAGGAATCCATTTATTTTCTGGAAGCCCCTACGGGTAGCGGTAAAAGTAATACGGCAATGAATTTGGGATTTCAATTGTTAGATAAAGGGAAAAAAATATTCTATATCTATCCATTCAATACGCTTGTTGAACAAAACAGAATAAATTTGCAGGAAATATTCAGAGATAAAAAGGTGCAGGATCAGATTGTAGTGGTGAATTCTTTAAATCCTATAACCGGAAAGGGAAATGTCTCTGAGGACTCGAAAGACTATTATCAAAATGCGTTACTGGACCGGCAGTTTTTGAATTATCCATTTATACTATCAACCCATGTAAGCTTTTTTGAAACTCTTTTTGGAAATAAAAAGGAAGCGATATTTTCTTTTTTGCAGCTCACGGATAGTATAGTAATCCTAGATGAAATTCAAAGTTATAAGAATACCATATGGGCAGAAATAATGATTTTTCTGCGTGCCTGTTCGAAACTTCTCGGAATGAAAATCATTATCATGTCTGCTACTTTGCCGGGGCTTGATATTCTGGATGGCGGGGAAGGAACGGTGACAAGGCTGATTGAAGATCGTAAAAAATATTTTAACCATCCGCGGTTTCAGAACCGGGTTACGGTTTCCTATGATTTGTTAAATGAGAAAATGACGATGGACCGTTTAATGCAGCAGGTAATCGATAAAAGCATGCCGGATAAGAAAATCTTGGTAACATTTATTAAAAAAGATTCTGCTTATGAGTTTTACGATTATTTATGCAATAATGATGAGTTATCGGTACCTGTTTCCCTTATCACGGGAGATGATTCTATGTATGAAAGAGAGAAGATCTTAAAGCCGATTCGGGAAAAAAAGATTTCCGGCATGATCCTGGTCTCTACGCAGGTAATTGAGGCTGGTGTGGATATCGATATGGATCTTGGATTTAAAGACATCTCCAAGCTGGATAGTGAAGAACAGTTTCTGGGGCGCATTAACCGTTCCTGTAAAAGAGAAGATGCGGTGGTTTACTTCTTTGACCTGGATCGGGCAGATAGAATTTATGGACAGGATTATCGAATGGATGAATCATTTACGCTTATTGCACCAGATATGAGAGCGATATTAAAGGAGAAGGAATTTGGAAAATATTACAAAGGGGTTCTGGAAGTATTAAAACGCCAAAGGAATGACAGCACTTCCACAGAGGGGCTGGATCACTTTTTTGATGAAACTGTAAAATATCTGGACAGTCCGGGAATAGCAAAACGCATGAAATTAATAGATGAAAACAATTGGAATATGAGTATAGTAATCTGCAGAACACTGGAATGTGAAGATGGAAGTATGTTAGACGGATGGAATTTATGGGAACAGTATGAAATGCTGCTTCGCAACAGGACGATGGAATTCTCGGAAAAGCAGGTGAAATTATCAGACGTAAGAAGCAAACTAAATAATTTCATCTATCAGGTAAAGTGGAATCCAAATCTAAATTATAGCGGTGTTTTGGGGGAATTATACTGTATTCAGGATGGCGAAATTTACTTTGAAAATGGTAAATTAAATCGAAAAAAGTTAGAATCTGAAGGGGTATTATTTGTGGACTAATAGAAGTGGGGGGAAGAGAAAATGCAGGTAAATGGAACTTTAATTAATTATTATTTTCACTGCAGACGCCAGTGCTACCTACATGGAAATCGTTTGAATCTGGAAGATAACAGTGAGATTGTAATGATTGGGAAAGCGATACATGAAGAGAAAGCGCAGGGGAAGGATACAGAAATCGCAATAGAGAATATCAGACTGGATAAATTAACGGCTGAGTACTTGACAGAAGTTAAAAAATCAGATGCAGATATGGAAGCCAGCCGCTGGCAGCTGCTATATTATCTCAAGGTATTAAAAGAGAAAGGCATAGTACGAAAAGGAAAGTTAGAGTTTGTGGAAAAAAAGCAAACCAATAAAAAGATTGTAATGGTAGAGCTTGGAGCCGAAGAAGAACAAAAATTAGAACAGTACATAAAAGAGATTGAGGCATTGCTGGAAAGTGATGTCGTGCCGGAAGGAATTGGGAAATCCCAGTGTAAAAAGTGTGCTTATTATGAATATTGTTTTATTTAGACCAGGGGAAATAGAGAATCCTTCAGGTATAGGCGGGTGCTGGCACAATGTTTTAAATAGGTTAAAGAAGTTCGGGATGAAACAAAGGAGGAAAACATGGGATCTACAAAATATTTAATGTCTATGGGAGAGTTGACAAGAAAAGATAACTCACTATGCTTTCGGAAAAATGGTAAAAACATCTATATTCCGATTGAAAATACAAAAGAAATTTATTGCTTAAATGAGGTGTCTTTCAATACAAAACTATTGGATTTTTTCAGCCAAAATCAAGTGATCGTTCATTTCTTTAATTACTATGAAGGATACAGCGGCACCTTTTATCCAAAGAACCATTATAATAGCGGACGCCTCATTGTCAGACAGGTAGAGGCGTATCATGAATCCAGAATGGAGATAGCAAAAGCGATTGTATATGGGATCGGTGTTAATATGGGGGAAGTATTATATCATTACTATAAGCATGATAAGAAAGAAGTTAAAGAGACGATAGACTGGCTGAAAAAAGAGTTTCCCAATCGGGTGAAGAGAGCGGAAACCCCTGCTGAATTAATGTCATATGAGGGCGAAGCATGGATTAAATTTTATGGGACTTTTAAATATTTTCTTCCGGAAGAATTTATTATGAATAAGAGAGTAAAGCGTCCGCCGGACAACCCAATCAATGCATTGATATCTTTTGGAAACACATTGCTGTATACAAAGACAATTTCGGCAATTTATCGGACGCACCTGGATCAAAGAATTAGCTATCTCCACGAACCGTCAGAAGGCCGGTTTTCATTAAGCCTTGACATGAGTGAAGTTTTTAAACCGGTCATCGTCTATAAAACCATCTTTGATTTGGTCAATAACCGGCGTTTACAGGTAGAGAAGCATTTTGACAAAAAAGTAAATTACTGTCTTTTAAATGAAGACGGGCGCAAAATCTTTGTGGAAGCATTTGAACAACGTTTGGAATCAGTATTTTTACACCCAAGATTAAAAAGAAAAGTGAGCTATCGCACCGCTATAAAATTAGATTGCTATAAATTAATTAAATTTGTATTAGAAGAAAAAGAATTTATACCATTCTCGCTGAAGGAGGGAATATGATGAAAAAACAACTATCTTATAATTATGCTTTTGTGTTCTATGATGTAAATGAAAAAAGAGTCCAAAAGGTATTTAAAGTATGTAAGAAATATTTATCACATTTCCAATACTCCGTATTCCGAGGAGAAATAACGCCATCAAAGTTAATTGAACTGAGAACGGATATTAATAAAGTAATTAACAAAGAAGAGGATTTTGTTTGCATCATTAAATTAATGAATGATAATGTGTTTGGAGAGGAGATTTTAGGAAAGCGAGATCAATCGACGGGAGAAGATTTGATCTTATAAAAATTTACCAGGTGCCAAAAGGGGGAAAAGCTGAAAAACTTGATAGTGATCGGTTAAAATGAGGGTTTTGTATTGGCAAGGACGAAAACGATTGGCGCCTGGTAAAATTTGTGATAGAGGTTGATTTTATGGGGGATGTGGGGTATAGTTAATGGGAGGAATGTTGGATTTGCGTTGGATTAATAGTAATATAGGATGTATTGAAACTGAATTCTCTTGGAGTAAGCAATGAAATCATATTGCCGATTAATAGTAATATAGGATGTATTGAAACTACGGATATGATCTTCCGCAGCCAGATGATGACGGATTAATAGTAATATAGGATGTATTGAAACTCCACGATCCGATTACTATATCGACATTTCCGGCCGATTAATAGTAATATAGGATGTATTGAAACGACAGTACTTTCAAGGAAGCACCGGTGCATGTATTAGATTAATAGTAATATAGGATGTATTGAAACAGACTAAAATCTTTTTTTGGCCTATCATCCAGTTTTGATTAATAGTAATATAGGATGTATTGAAACAAGTAGAATATTTTAACAATCATGATAGCAATGGAGGATTAATAGTAATATAGGATGTATTGAAACGGCACAACGTGTGGAGGTAGAAGAAGATGAAAGTTGATTAATAGTAATATAGGATGTATTGAAACTGTTTTGGATTCTTTCTTGCAATTGTATTAACTGATTAATAGTAATATAGGATGTATTGAAACATATTTTGAAGCAGGCTGGATTGACAGATATAACGGATTAATAGTAATATAGGATGTATTGAAACAAGTTGGATCCACTGTAATGGTAGTGGATCCGCTGATTAATAGTAATATAGGATGTATTGAAACTATCGGAAACCGTCAATAGCGTGATCGTCCTTCTTGGATTAATAGTAATATAGGATGTATTGAAACTCTTTCTTCTGCATAGTAGTACCCAATAAAGCGAAAGATTAATAGTAATATAGGATGTATTGAAACAAATCTGTTCCATTAATTCGGTTCTGGCGGACATGATTAATAGTAATATAGGATGTATTGAAACTACATTTCGATTGCTCCGGATTTCAGTAATTCTTCGATTAATAGTAATATAGGATGTATTGAAACTCATCCGGGACATATTCCAGTAGATCTCCCGGTTGGATTAATAGTAATATAGGATGTATTGAAACGATAAAAAAGTATTTTCAAATGCGTTAAATGATCGATTAATAGTAATATAGGATGTATTGAAACTTCTTTACATTCTTGTTAGGTGTTAGGTCTTTGTGGATTAATAGTAATATAGGATGTATTGAAACGATATGCCAACTTTACCTATTCTATAGTCTCCCTCGATTAATAGTAATATAGGATGTATTGAAACGCTGACATTAAATCTGAAAATAAGAAAGCAAAAGAGATTAATAGTAATATAGGATGTATTGAAACCTTTTTACTTAATGGATATCTATGGATGCAATAAAGATTAATAGTAATATAGGATGTATTGAAACCCGTCTATCAGCCGTTGTGCCTTTAGGCGTTCTAAGATTAATAGTAATATAGGATGTATTGAAACGGCTCACCTTCTTTCTAAATCAAGTTATTAACAAGATTAATAGTAATATAGGATGTATTGAAACTGGTCCGTACATCGTGGAGTAGAAGGCGCATTAAGATTAATAGTAATATAGGATGTATTGAAACGGAAAGCGTAACGATCTGGAAGATTTATACGATAGATTAATAGTAATATAGGATGTATTGAAACTCGTAAATTCAACATCAGATACGTATTTCAAATCAGATTAATAGTAATATAGGATGTATTGAAACCAAAAAGGCGGAGTGGCGAAGACGATCACAACGGGATTAATAGTAATATAGGATGTATTGAAACCGTTCATCGATCGGGTCATCTTCATGCAAGAGTTGATTAATAGTAATATAGGATGTATTGAAACGCGAATATCTCTTTGGGTTTCATGCGCTGCACGTCGATTAATAGTAATATAGGATGTATTGAAACGATGGAAGCGTAGAAGCAAGGAACGGAAAGTTTTAGATTAATAGTAATATAGGATGTATTGAAACAATTGTACCCCCTAATATTGTTGCGTGTTTATTGAGATTAATAGTAATATAGGATGTATTGAAACTAACTCTTCGTCTGCATCCTCCACGAATGGAACCTGGATTAATAGTAATATAGGATGTATTGAAACTTTTTTATTACCTCGTATGTTTTGTGGTTGTGATGATTAATAGTAATATAGGATGTATTGAAACGCCTGACGTCAGTGAGTGCCGCTGCTCCTGAACGATTAATAGTAATATAGGATGTATTGAAACTCTGATAGGTCCATCATTATTTTGCTTGCATTGGCTGATTAATAGTAATATAGGATGTATTGAAACCATACTCTCCTGGGAGTAGCATTGTCTTTACAAGGATTAATAGTAATATAGGATGTATTGAAACGATTTGGAGGATATAAAGACGCTTCTCCGGGATTTGATAACTAATTCCTCTAGCCCCCATCGCTATGAGTAGTTTCGATTAATAGTAATATAGGATTAATAGTAATATAGGATGTATTGAAACATCGATCGCCTTATATTGAAAGCCAGACCTATTATGATTAATAGTAATATAGGATGTATTGAAACTCTGGTAGCGCAGGAACACCGGATATACCGGAAGGATTAATAGTAATATAGGATGTATTGAAACTAGCCCAGATGCCGATGCAGAGTAAAAAAAGTAGATTAATAGTAATATAGGATGTATTGAAACCTTTTTCTTCCGTTATGTCTACCGGAATTGCACCGATTAATAGTAATATAGGATGTATTGAAACAGAAGTGTGTACGAAAGTGCTACATCGTGGTTATGATTAATAGTAATATAGGATGTATTGAAACAATTTCTAAGTTATATGGAGATGATGCAGAGACAGATTAATAGTAATATAGGATGTATTGAAACTTTCTGCGCTTGGTGATATTGGCGGGAATGTAGAGATTAATAGTAATATAGGATGTATTGAAACCAAAGATCCTTTGACCGTCTGGCACGTGGAAGTAGATTAATAGTAATATAAGATGTATTGAATCTAATAAAGAGCGTCCAAATCTTGATTGACTTGAATTAACTAATAATAAAGCATGTATTGAAAGTCATCTACATGGAATCCGCTCCATCAACACGACCGATCAGGCCAAAATATCTTGACGCATAGCAGGACGCATTCCAGCTAGTAATCACTTCATTTCTATAATTATAATTAAAATGCTTCATCTGTTAGGCATAAGAAATTCAGAATATAGTACTTGACTTCTATTTCCTCTCTGTGTTAGACTACAAAAAAATAAAAGGCAGGAATAAAGTATGTTAAATCTCCAGTTTACAAAAGTAAATAGGGACGACGATATCCGGCGCTTGTAACTATCTTGATAGGTACAAGCGCTAATCGTCTTGTACCTATGTGGATTTGGCAATACAGATAGAACCACATTGGTAAATGATATTTATTTACTTATGCGGTTCTTTTTTTATTGGGAAAGGTGGTGATGCAATGAGACATAAAGACGATGTCTGCATGGATTCTATTATTTTTATATAAAAGTGAATGAAAAAGATTTGAAAAAATAATAGAGTAGAGGTAATGACAGTATGAACCAGTCAAGAACACATAAATGTAATGAGCTTCGAATCGAAGATGTAGATAAAACAGTAACGTTAGCCGGATGGTATGAGAACATACGGCGTGTAAGCAAAAACCTTGCATTTCTAATTTTAAGAGATTTTTCCGGGATAGTTCAGATCGTGTTAGAAACGGAAGAACTGTTAGAAAAGATAAATCATGTCAACCGGGAATCAACGATTTCTGTCACCGGAATCGTCCGGGAACGCTCCAGCAAGAATCGGAATATTCCTACCGGTGAAATAGAAATTGTTCCGGACGATATTATGGTGTTAGGAAAATGTATCTACAATGAATTACCCTTTGAAATAAACCGCTCAAAAGAAGCAGAAGAAAAAATAAGGTTAAAATACCGGTATTTGGATCTGCGCAATCCAGCGGTGAAATCAAATATGATATTGAGGTCAAAAGTGGTTACGGAACTTCGAAAAAGTATGGCGGACCATGACTTTTTTGAAATTACAACCCCTATTCTAACCGCATCGTCTCCGGAAGGAGCCAGGGATTATCTGGTGCCGTCCAGAAATTATCCGGGGAAATTTTATGCACTGCCCCAGGCACCTCAGCAATTTAAGCAATTGCTAATGGCAGCTGGTTTTGACCGGTATTTCCAGATTGCGCCCTGCTTTCGGGATGAAGATGCCAGAGCAGACAGATCTCCGGGCGAATTTTACCAGTTGGATATGGAAATGGCTTTTGCAACCCAGGAGGATGTATTTCAGGTGATTGAGCAGGTTTTGCCGGATATTTTTTATAAATTTGGTAGTTATAAAAACGTATCACCGGCACCATTTACAAGAATTACGTACAAAGATGCTATGGAACGATTTGGTTCCGATAAGCCGGATTTGAGGATTGATTTGACACTACAGGATATGCTGGGAGGTAAGGAAGCGTTTGCGGGAACTCCCTTAGAGAAAAATTTTATAAAAGCGGTTGTAGTCCGGGAATTTCATGAATCCAGGAAATTTATAGATCAGATTTGTGATGAGGTCTATGTACAGACCGGAAACAAAATGTACTGGTTTAAGGTTGGTGTAAATGGCGGTTTTACAGGAGGAATTTCTAAATTTCTGACGGATATGCAAGCGCGCATCAGCCTTGAGCTGAATCTGAAAAGAGGAGATTTTATCGGAATGAGTGCAGGAGACAGAAAGATTGATGTCCAGAAAACGGCAGGGGTAATGCGGAATTTATTAGGGAGGGGGATTGAGGATCATTTTGATAAGGAAAAGTACGAATTCTGTTGGATTATCGATTTCCCCATGTATGAAACAGGAGCAGAATCCGGTAAAATTGAATTTTGCCACAATCCCTTTTCCATGCCACAGGGAGGCATGGAAGCGTTAAACGCGAAGGATCCTTTGGAAATTAGTGCATACCAATATGACCTTGTTTGCAATGGCGTGGAACTTTCTTCAGGGGCGGTAAGGAACCATGATCCGGAGTTAATGGTCCGGGCATTTGAAATAGCTGGAATGAGTGAAGTGGATGTAAAAGCAAAGTTCCCGGCTATGTATGAGGCATTCTGCTATGGTGCACCTCCTCATGCGGGAATTGCACCTGGAGTGGACCGTATGGTCATGCTGCTATGCCAGGAGGAAAGCATCCGGGAAGTCATACCATTTCCAATGAATAAAAATGCTCAGGATATCATGATGGGAGCACCCGCTTTTGTGGAACAGAAGCAATTGCAGGAAGTTCACATGCAGGTTGTGGACGGAAACAAATAAAAAAAGTGATGCTGTGGATAAAACTGGATGTTCCAAAGTGGATATCCAGTTTTTTGTTTGCCGATAATTGGGCATTTTCCTTTCCAGAAAATGCCCAATCCGCCATTCTCCCATCTAAAAAAAATTCTAAATTCCTTTTAGAATTACAACCCTTATACATTATACACAAAGAATATCCGGTAAAAACTGGAAAAATCATCGCTAATTTGTATACTACTACTGAAAAAGAAATATTCTCCCGTTTATATGTTTAAAAAAGAAATTATTTTTGCTATAATGTATGCATCGTCCACATCCGTATTTGAGAAGGAGATTAGGAAACAGTGGTGAGAGGGGCTTGAAAAAGATTCGCCAAGGGAGGAGGGAGCATTGAGAGATCACCGTGGATGGGTTCGGTAGGGTTGATCAATGAAGAAAGATGAGGAATGAATATGAAGAGAGGAAACAAGGATAGCATGAAGAAAAAGATATCCAGGTATTTGTCGGTCATGATATGTATCTGTATGGTATTTCAGACAGCGTACCTTCCGGTGCAGGCGGGATCAGACAGCCTGAATGGCATTCAGATACAAGCAGAAGGCCAGAATAAGGCAGAACAGGTGGTTGAGACAGGATCTGAGGCTCAGGTACAGAAAGAAGCGCCATCCGAAACAACTATTCAGACAGAAACAGAGATTCAGACAGAATCCGAAGAGGCACCAGAATCAGAGGTTCAGACAGAATCCGAAGAGGCACGGGAGACGGAAGTTCAGACGGAATCTGAGGCTGCAACGGAGACAGAGGTTCAGACAGAGACGGAAGCTGTAAAAGAGTCTGAAGCACAGTCGAAGAAATCAGCAGCTCCTCTGGAGACAACGGGAAATTTGTTAGAAGATGTGAGAAGACAGGCACAGACTGATTTTGCCGGAGGTGTCAATGCCGATGCCCAGGCAGTAGACCTGAATCTCAGTGACAGAACTTTTGACGGTACAGCCGCAGGAGCCATTGATTATACATCTGAGGAAAATGGTGGAGCAGACTCCCCTTACCTGAAGGTGCCTAATAATCTCAGAACAAATGATATCGGTGGAAGTATTATTTTTAAATTCAAGACCAACACAAGCGGTGTAATCTTCGGGGCTGGAAGTTCCGGTGCAGACGATGGCAACAATATGGTATTTGGAATCAATGATGCCGGAGAGCTGCGTGCTTATTTCCGAAATGACAAAAGCAATGGACTGAAAGCAAACTTATCGGTAAATTCCGTGAATTTAAAGGATAACAAATGGCATACCATTGCAGTCAGTTTTCATTCGGGACAGGCAGAGGATACTTATGTTGTAATCGATGGAAGTGATAACATTTACCCAAGTGGATGGTGGAGCAGTTGGAATCCGGGCTTTAATAAAAATGTAAATAATAACCAGACTCCATATACGAACTTCAGTATTGGCGGCGGAATCTATAACGCAGCACCATTTTATTCCCTGGGTAATTTTAATGGAAAGATTGATTTTGTAACTGTAACAGATCAAAGCTTTACGGTTACCCAATTAAAAGAAATGACTCAGAAGGCGCCGGACCTGAACGACTTTAGCGTTATGCAGGCGGCCGGAACGGCAAATACATGGTTAATGACAGGATCAGATACGGCTGTTCCAAAGTTTGACCAGGTGGGACCGGTTAAAAATTATGTAGGATTTTTTGAAGATAACCTGCGTGCAGGCGGAACTTACGTAGAACGTTCCCGTTTTGTATTTAATACGGCTCAGGCAGGGTTTACCATTTCCGAATTGAATTCAAAATATGACAAGCTTATCGACCAGTATGGTCCCAAGGCTGTGGGCATTATGGTAGACCGCAGCGATTATGAGAAGGGGGAGTTCGGTAAAGAGGCGTTCAAGGCGGATCTGAGGACATTGCTTGACAGGCTTTATGAGGATCAGAGAATCCCATTTATCATCACACCCGTACCGTCACTTTCCGATGAAGACAATGCCCTGATCAGCATTTATACGGAGGCAATTAAGGAAGAGGCAGCAGTAAAAGAAACCGTGGTGGTGGATATCACAGGTCTGGATGCATCCTATCTGGATCCGGGCAATTATCTCACCGCACTTGGACACCAGGAGATTGCAAATACAATCAAAACAACCCTTGGCATCGGGCATACCACCGCATATACCGGATTTGAGCTGCCGGTCAATCCTACGCTGTTAAAAGTGGATGCTTCCCCATCGGTACAGGTAAAAGCAGATCAGATCCAGGTAAATGCACCGGAAGGATATACGGATCTGGACTGGAGTTATGAACTGTCTTATGATGGTCAGGTAATTTCACGGGAACAGGCAGCGGCGCCATTTACCATTACCGGTCTGAAAACAGGAACAGAGTATGTACTTCGCATGACTTCTAACGAAGGAGACAGGAAACGTCAGTTAAGGGATGTCCGGTTTACGGCTGCTGAAAACGGAAAGGCACAGGCTCTTTCACATGAAGACGGCAATGTGAACACCATTGAAGATCTGACAAATCTTCTGAACAGCCAGGAACCGGTTACTTACCTTTTCATGGGTGACAGCATTACCCATGGCGTGCTGACAAACGGGTATGACAATGTTCCGGAACTGTTTGAGAAATACTTAAAAGAGCAGGGCAGGCAGCAGGATGTGGTTATCAATACGGGGGTTTCCAATGCGACAGTATCTACGACACTGGATCAGATTGACAGAAGGCTGAATCAATTCCATCCGGATGTAGTTATGGTTATGCTGGGGACAAATGATGCTTCTTCAAGAGGAGAGGTGGCAGGTTCCGGGGCTAGCGGATTTACCGTTGAGGAGTTTAAGAATAATTATAAGGAACTGGTTCGGGATATTTATCAGAATAATCCAGGCAGCTATATTGTATTAAGAGTTCCCTGTGACATGAACCCGGATGAACCGAGAAAAAATTATAAAGAATATTTCAATGCCATTTATGATGTGGAACAGGATATGAAGGCGGAGATCGAAGGTATTAAGATTACCGTAATTGACCATTTGAAAAACTGGACTGCATACGGGGAAAATGTAAGAAATGATTTCCTGAATACCGGCAGCAATGGCTGGTTAGTAGATAATGTCCATCCAAATGGACGGGGCAATATGGCAATGTTCCAGCAGATTTTGAAGGAAACAGGGCTCTATAAGAATGATTCTGCAGTCTCTAATTATTCTTATAAATTCAGTGACTGGGCAGATAGTTCCTCCATAGCAGCAGAAGTTACCTTTGACGGGACAAAGAAAGAGGCTTCTTTTGATCCGTCTGCACTTGTGGCTTATGAAAATGGCATGCAGGATGTAACGGTAAGTATAACAGATGTAAATGGTGTGACTATTTCCAAAACAAGTAACTATGGATCAGAAGGAATGAAGATTAAAGTTCCGGAAGATTTTATTCCATACGCTGCAAAGGTAACAGGCACAGATGCAAAGAATCACAAAGAGATTACATTTGCTGCAACCCTGAAAATGACAGGCGATCCGGAGTGTACCTGCGAGATCAGCAACCTGGTATTTGCAGACAGAGAACTTGTAATACCCCAGGATAAAGACAGTATGGAAATCAGTTTAGAGGCATCTGGGGACATTATCGGTGACTGCAAGGCAGAAGGTCACAGCAGTAAAACCATCACCTATGTCTTTGAAAAAGCAGAAGATCAGCAGAATATCGGCACGATCAGGCAGAATAAACTGACGGTCAGCAAGGCAGGAACCATGAAAGTACGGGTAAATGCACTGGTTCCCGGCACAGTTGCATCGGCAGAGAAGACAGCTGTATTTACTGTTAAAAAAGAGGGGCAGGACCCTGCTGTGCTGTTTCAGAAATCAGAAGTGAAAATTGCAAACGGAGTTCCAACCAGCCAGGTTGATTATACCGGAGCACTTGATAAACTAAAGGGTCTGACCCAGGGAACGGTTACAGCTCGGTTTAAAAAGACCGAAACAGGCCTGATGAGTCTGTTCAGCGTATCAAATAATACGCAGAATGCTACACATACCCATGTTTATGTAAACGATGGTACTGTGGGCTATGAAGTCCGCAATAACAATACCAATGTCAATGTGGCATCATCCAGCGTAAACAATATGACTAGAGATGAGTGGCATACGGTAACCTATGTATTTGCACCAGCCGGTACATCGGTGTATTTTGACGGAGAAAGAGTAATTAATAACACGGATACAGGATTTGTCAGCAGCAGCCAGGGTGTAAATACCGTTGACCTTGGTAAAACACAGCGTTCGGGCGGAGGCAATCAGTATCCTTTCACCGGCAGTATCAGCTATATCGAAGTGAGATCGGATCTGTTAACCCAAGAGCAGATAACCGATATCCATAAAGTGACACTGAGAGAAGAGAAAGAAGCAGAGCTACCAAAAGATGCATTTAAATCAGAGGATCAGCAGTTATTCTACAACGGATACAAGGGATCGGCGTCACACCGGATACCAAGCCTGCTTACTACAAGGAATGGCGTTGTGCTGGCAGCGATTGATAAACGCCAAAGCGGACCGGGGGATCAGGGAAATATCGATACGGCAATAAGGAGAAGTTTCGATAACGGAAAGAACTGGACAGACGGACAGACCATCATTAACTTACCGGCAGGACAGCAGCAGCATTCCCTGACAATAGATGCAGCGATGGTAGAGGATGAGGTAAACGGCAGAGTCTTTCTGCTGGTAGATATGTTCCCGGAATCAAAAGCAGCGATGGATACCTCCCTTTTGGAAAAAGGATCCGGATATAAGCAGGTAGGGGATAAATCATATTGTATTTTAAGAGATTATGAAAGTGTACTGAATACTACCCATAATTATACCAAGACTTATACAATTCGTGAACACGGAGAAGTATGGCTGGAAGGTGCAGAGGAAGCAGATGCAAGGCCAACAGACTATACCGTACCGGATTTCAGTACCGGTGAATTATTTAAAGATGATAAGCCGGCAGGCAACATCTTCCTTTATACAGGTTCCAATGCAGGAGAATTAAAAGTTGTCCGCAACATGAGAATCTGGAGCACATACAGCGATGATGACGGAGAAACATGGTCAAAACCCGTAGATTTAACACCGATGATCAAAGAAGACTGGATGCTGTTCTGCGGAACAGGACCTGGCGTGGGGATCCAGGTGAAAAAGGGTGAGCATGCGGGACGTCTGATTGTTCCCATCTATGTGGCAAACCAGAACTGGACATCCGCCCAGGCAGCTACCAGTATTTACAGTGATGATTACGGCGTTACCTGGCAGCGTACCCAGATGTCTCCTCTTGAGGCAGCCGGGACCGATCTTTCTACAATGAATAACGGCGGTGCTATCTTAACGGAGTCCCAGATTGTGGAGATGAATGACGGAACACTGATTCAGTTTTGCAGGAATGTATCCGGAAGCCTGAAATATTCAATCAGCACGGATTCCGGAACTACCTGGGGGGAACCTGTCCGGGATACGGGTGTACCAGAAGTTTATTGTCAGTTAACAGCAACCCATTACCCGGAAAAGATTGATGGAAAAGAAGCCATTATTTTAGCAAATCCAAATGGACCTGCAAGAAACAACGGTATGGCCAGAATCGGACTTTATAATCCGGAGGACAAGACATTTGAGTGGAAATACAGCCAGCTGGTAAAAAGCGGAAGCTATGCGTATTCCTGTCTGTCCGTGCTTCCAGATGGGAATATCGGGTTATTTTATGAAGGTGACAATCAGACAATGGAGTACACCAGCTTCAATGTGGAATGGATTAAGGCGAATTTAACAGTACCGATGAAAGAACCGGTAATCGAAAATGTAGCAATGGAGAAGAGTGATAACCAGATTGAATTTACGGTTGACTTCGATTCCTATATGATCAAAACCGGAAATCCCGTTCTGAAGTTTAACATGGACGGAGTGCCAAAAGAAGCTGTCTATGTATCGGGAAATACCACAAAGCAGTTTGTATTCCGCTATACCGGAAATACGCAGATCACCACAGGGCTGACGGTTACAAACGTAGGTGTAACAGCAGCAGATACAGATAGTGAAATTGGAAATGCACTCTGTATGCTTCCGTTAGAAAGTGAATTTAAATTTGCACCGGACGGAACACCGGAGTGTACCTGTAAAATAGAAGATATTGGATTACTGCCGGAAGAAATAATGATCCCTGCAAAAGTAGATGAATATACGGCAGAACTAACCGGAACCATGAAAGAAAGTACCTGCGCAAAAGAAGGACATACCTTCCGTCCAGTCTATACTTACACCGTAGCGGACGCGGGAGAGACCGGGGCGGTCATTACCGGCAGTAAATTAAAAGTATCCGGGGCAGGCGTTGTAAAGATAAACGTTGCCGCTGAGTTAAATGGCAAAACAGGAAATGCGGACTGCACCATCACCGTGACGAAAGCAGAACCCGGAGAAACGGTAAACCAGCCGCCGGCAGCCAAAAACCCCATGCCGAATCAGGAAGTAAACAGCCTGAAAGGAACCACATTCACGGCACAGGATATTGCAGAAGATCCGGATGGAGATACCATTACCATTACAAAAATCGTTTCAGAGCCGGATTCCTTTATCATTACAGAATTATCGGAGGGCGTCGTATCCCTTTATGGCTCCAATAAAGGAACCAGCCGGATGATGGTAAATGTATCAGATGGAAAAAATGTTTCTACAATTGTAGTTCCGATTACGGTAACAGAAGAAGGCAGTTATGATAAAACGGATTATCTGTCTGACCATGATTATTTAGATCAGGCAAACTCTTCTGTAGGTTACTGGGAAGGAACCGGTGACAAGATCAAGGTGGATACCAACCAGGATGGCGGTACGATGTCCTTACTGGATGAGAATGGAAAGCGGGTATCCTTTAACAAAGGTTACGGAGCACACTGCACCTCTACATTAATTTTCAATCTTCCGGAAGGCCATAATTATAAGAAATTCGATACTTATTATGGAATTGATGCAAGTAAACCGGCAGTGGCAGCAGTTACCTTTAAGATTACCGTAGATGGAACGGTGGTACACACCAGTGATAAAGCTTTACAGTCCACATCTCCAATGGGATTTGCTTCCGTTGACATTTCCGGGGCAAAAACCTTAAAATTAGAAGCTATTGCAAAAGACGGCAATATCGGAAGTGGACATTCCCAGTGGTCAGGGTGTAAACTGGTCAGCCAGGAGGATCCTTCCAATGTGACCGATAAGTCCGTTCTTGAGAAAAAGATTGCTGAAGCAAAGGCAATCAAAGGAGATGAGTATGCACAGGCTTCTTATAAGAATTTATTAGATGCCATTGATCGTGCACAGGAAGTCCTGGATGCACAGGATACAGAACAGCTTGAGGTATTCCAGCAGCTGCAGGCATTAAAAGCGGCAGTCAAAGGACTGGAAAAAGCAGTTCCGGCAGATCAGGTTGCGGTGAGCCTGAAAACACTCAGCCTGGAAGTTGGAGAGGGCAGAAGACTGTACGCAGATGTGACTACGAATGACGGAAAGGCATCAAACGATCAGATCACCTGGTCATCCAGCCGCCCGGAAATTGCAGAAGTATCTGCAAACGGCAAGGTAACGGCAGCAGCGCCGGGTAAGACCGTGATTACAGCCACATCCACCAGTGGAAAAACAGACAGCTGTACCGTTACGGTAAAGGGCTGCACCTGTGAACTTCAGACACCGGTATTTGCAGATCAGAAAGTTACAATACCTTATCTGGAGTCCAGCAGACAGATTGAGCTGAAGGCAAAAGCAGCCCTTACGGGAGACTGCCAGATGCCGGGACATGCAGAGCAGGATATCACTTACACCTATGTGATTACCGAAGATCAGGATGGAATTGGAAGTATCAAAGGAAATGTGCTGACAGTTTCCGGTGCTGGAACCGTGAAAGTTACGGTAACCGCCAGTGTCAATGATAAGACAAGTACAGCGGCTGCGGTATTCACCATCACTAAGGAAGAGGCTCCAATCCCTGAAAAGTACACGGCAGCATTTACAGGCGGTGAAGGAGCAGAAGGAACGGCTCCGTCAGCAGTACAGGCAGAGGCACAGACGAAGATCACCCTGCCGAAAAATACATTTACAAAGAACGGCTATCTGTTTATCGGATGGTCTGACGGAACCATGGTTTATCAGGCAGACACCCAGTATACTATGCCAGATAGAAACATCACATTTACGGCACAGTGGCAGAAAAAAGAAGAGCCGAAACCTGTAACATATAAGTTGACATTTGATGCCAGAGGCGGAAAAGTAAGTCCGGCTTCTATAACAGTCACACAGGGAACCGTTTATGGAACGCTTCCGGTACCAACCAGATCCGGTTACAGCTTTAACGGCTGGTTTACCGCAGTATCAGGCGGAACACAGATCAAGGCAGGTCAGGTATGCAGCCTGAAAGCCAATACAACCGTGTATGCCCAGTGGACACAGCTCACACTGAAAAAGCCTGCAAAACCAACCGGCGTAAAAGCTTCCAAAAATAAATCAGGAAGCATCCGCATCAGCTGGAAGAAAGCATCCAATGCAACTGGTTATATCGTATATCGGTATAACAGCAGTTCAAAGAAGTGGAGTAAAATTAAAACCACAAAAGACACCAGCTATGTGAACACCGGATTAAAATCAGGTACAGATTATAAATACAAGGTAAAAGCTTACAGCCAGCTTGGAAAAGAAAAGAAGTACAGCTCTTATTCTTCTGTAATGAAGACCTCGACGGCGCCTGCAAAACCGCGTCTGATTCAGGCAAAGAAAGCAGGAAAAGGAAAAGTAGCTTTGAAGTGGAATAAAAAGTCAGGTACGGATGGATTTGTAATTTATATGAAAACCAATAATGGAGATTACAAAAAGATTGCATCCAAATCGGCTAAGACTTTATCTTACACCAAAACCGGACTGAAGAAAGGCAGAAGCTACCGGTTTAGAATAAGAGCGTATCATAAGGTTGGAAATAAAAAGATCTATAGTTCTTATTCAGGAAGTAAAAGAGTAAAATTCTAAGTATCAGGAGCGGACCCACTGTGGTCCGCTTCCTGCCGTTTGGGTGAAAAATACAGTTTCTCTAATACCGGCAATTCTAAAATAATGCAAATTGAAACAGGTTAGATCTATTGTTTATGTATGAATGGACTATTAATGCTGCTGTACCTAAAAAAGGGTATGGCAGCTTTCTTTATTAATATGATAAAATATTTTAAATTACTTGAAGGTTTTTTCAGGGGCGTTACGTCTAATGAGTGTAAGACATTAAAGATTGGCCAATCTAAGCGGGGAGGTAAGACGTTGGATGTTCTAATTAAAAAAGCACGCAGGAAGGATCCCGATGCATTTGTTGCGTTAATGGAACTGAATATGCAGAATATGTACAAAGTGGCAAAAGCATATCTGAACAATGATGAAGATGTTGCAGATGCCATACAGGATACCATATTAAGCTGTTTTGAAAAAATAGTAGATTTGAAACAGAACAAATATTTCAGAACCTGGATGATTCGTATTCTGATCAATAAATGTAAAGATATATTGCGTAAGAAAAAAGGAATGCTGCTTACGGATGAGGTGCCGGAAATTCCGGTATGGGACCAGGAGTACAGCAATATGGAGTGGAATGAACTAATCAAAGATATGGATGAAAAGTACCGCATGGTCCTGTTGCTCTATTATCTGGAAGGGTTTAATACCAGAGAGATAGCGGCAATTCTGGACATGAATGAGAAGACGGTACAAACGAGACTGGCAAGAGGAAGAAAATTATTTTCCACAGAGTATTTAAAACAAGGAGGACAATTGCATGAACCGACAGGAACAAGAATTTAAGGATAAATTAAACGAAGAAATTCAGATACCTAAAGTAGTAAAAAATAAGGCAGATGAGGCATTTCAGACCATAAAGAGCAGCAAAAGCAAGGCAAGAGATACCAGAAGTATCCGGAAAAAAATCCTGGTGGCAGGGGGCAGTGTTGCAGCGGTATTTGCAGCATTCTTTGTATTTGGCATGGCGAATCCGGTTATGGCAAGCCAGCTTCCGATCATTGGCCATATATTTGAACAGATTCAGGAAAACTATAGTTATCCGGGAGATTTCAGCTCAGTAGCAGAGACATTAGGCGGAAATTCCAAGGAAAATCCCGATGGACAGACGGCAGTGGCAGATGATAAAGAGGCAGCAGCGGATCAGGCAAATGGTAATGAAGAAGCAGGCAATCAGGTAAATAATAAGGAAGAAGCAGGGAATCAGGCAGATGATGCATCGAAACAAAAAGAAACGGAGCTGGCTAATCCAGCCCTCTATTCCAAGACCGTAGATGGTGTTACCATGACCTTATCGGAATTATACTGTAATGACCAGGCAGTGTATATGACACTTGAACTGACCAGCGAGAAAGCTTTTCCGGTTTCAGAAATTTTTGCAGACAGTGAAACTAACCAGCCGATCATCAGCTTTTTAACCAGTGAAAAATACAGTTTCAATGAACAGGCACAGGAGCAGCTCTATTACCTGGAGGGAAAATTTGTGGATGATTATACATATGCAGGCATCATCCGCATTGACTACAAACAGGCAGCCAAGGTAGTATCGGATGAAGCTCTTCAGGAATATAATGATGCTTATCAGGCAGCGGAAGCAGCAGGCAAAGATCCGATGAAAGAGGACATTCAACTGGATGTTCAGAATCTGGAAATTCCGGATAATTTCAAACTAAATTTGGACATTAAGAAGATTATTACAGACAAGGCAAACCCGGATGTATGGGATTCCGGCTATACGGAAGATGAAATGGTTGCCATGTCGGATGAAGAGTGGAAAAGCGTAATGAACCAGCAGCCGGCAGAATGGAATCAGTTCCCCAACGAGCATCAAAATATCTGGTGGAATGGATCCTGGAACTTTGATCTGGATATAAATGTTGACCGAAGCAGAACAAATGTGATCGAAATTAATACTGAAAATGAAAATGGCGTAGGAATTAAATCTGTTGAAATTACTCCATTTGAATTAAAAGTAAATCAATTAAATGAAGGTAGCACAAAAGCTGCAGACACATTCCCGGTAGTACTGGATGCCAGTGGAAAAATGCTGCCCTATGGAAACAGCAGCAATGTTACGGACTATGCAGTTTACGGAGCAGATATTTCAAAATTAGATATCTATTTATGTGATTACATAGAGTACATGGATGAGATTAAAGGCCATAAGACAGAAGATAATTTCAAACAGATTTTAGATGAAAGAGCCATTTATCACACAACCGTAGAAACAGGGATTACCCAATAATCCACAATTAGTCAGCTCATTTTGCATCAGGCTTGCAAATAACTCCGTAAACGGGAAAACGTGTATTGACATGAAATCATTTTACAGCTAAGATATTTCTATACCATACGGAGGAGGAACAATAATGAAGCAAGACATGATTGTAATTTTAGATTTAGGCAGTACGGAAAATACGGTGTTAGCCAGGGCGATTCGTGACCTTGGGGTATATAGCGAGATTTACCCGCATGATATTACACAGGCGGAACTGAAGGAATTGCCAAATGTAAAGGGAATTATTATAAATGGCGGACCTAACCATATCGTTGATGGCGTTCGTATCGATGTATTGCCGGAAATCTATGAAGCAGGATATCCTGTCATGGCTGCAGGACATGAGCTGGCAAAATGTGAAGTGTCCCTGAATGAGTGGCCCGAGGACGAAGAAGCATTAAAAGAAGGACTGAAACCATTCGTATTTGATACCTGCCATGCGGAAACAAACTGGAATATGAAGAATTTCGTAGAAGACCAGATTGAACTTGTGAAACGCCAGGTTGGAGATAAGAAGGTACTCCTTGCATTGTCCGGTGGAGTAGACAGTTCTGTAGTTGCAGCTTTGTTATTAAAAGCAATTGGAGATCAGCTGGTCTGCGTACATGTAAATCATGGTCTTATGCGTAAGGGAGAATCGGAAAGCGTAGTAGAAGTATTTAAAAATCAGCTGAATGCAAATCTGGTCTATGTTGATGCCAGCGAACGTTTCCTGAATAAACTGGAAAACGTAAGTGATCCCGAGCAGAAAAGAAAGATTATCGGTTCAGAGTTTATCCGTGTATTTGAAGAGGAAGCACGTAAACTGGAAGGAATAGATTTCTTAGGCCAGGGAACAATCTACCCGGATATTGTAGAAAGCGGTACGAAGACAGCGAAGATGGTAAAATCCCATCACAATGTAGGCGGACTTCCGGAAGATATGAAGTTTGGTTTAGTAGAACCGTTAAAACAGCTCTTTAAAGACGAAGTAAGAGCCTGTGGATTAGAACTGGGCCTGCCGGACGGCATGGTATTCCGTCAGCCTTTCCCGGGACCGGGATTAGGTGTAAGATGTCTTGGCGCAATTACCAGAGAGCGTCTGGAAGCAGTACGGGAATCCGATGCAATTCTCCGGGAAGAATTCGAAACAGCCGGTCTGGACAAGACCGTATGGCAGTATTTTACAGTTGTTCCTGACTTCAAATCAGTTGGTGTAAGAGACAATGCAAGATGCTTTGAATATCCGGTCATCATTCGTGCAGTCAATACCATTGATGCAATGAGTGCTACCATTGAACAGGTAGACTGGCAGGTATTGCTGAAGATCACGGACAGAATATTAAAAGAAGTGAAGAATGTAAATCGTGTTTGCTATGATATGAGTCCGAAGCCTACGGCTACGATTGAGTGGGAATAGACTAAGAGGATAGCGAAAACCCGTATGAACACTAGGTTTGGACCTCGTTACTTCCTGTGTGATACTATACTTATTAGCTAGTACCTCCCGTTATAATAAAGCAAAAGAGAAAAAAATGCTCTGCTGAACGACAAATTCAGCAGGGCGTTTTTTGATTACTTTTTTTGTTCATATGTAGCTTTAATAAGGCTTAGGGAATTTTGGGAGATGCGATTGCTTTCCTCGTCCACTTCAATTTCATCGGGTATACATTCGCACAAAATACCTAATAATTTTTCGCTCATTACTTTTCTGCCCAACACAGGAAGAAAATAGTCTTTAAGATTTAGAGTCACTGTTTTTCCAGTTTCTTTATCAACACCTTGTAATTCAAGCTCCATATTAACATCCATTCTTGCACCACCGTAACCATTGTAATAGCACGATGAATCCCTATGTCGATAATTTATTCTTCCTTTTATCCCTTGGACATATTCATGTTGTCCTTTTTGCCAATGAATTTTACATTTTTTTAATAGCATCTCAATTACCTCCTCGAAGTTCTCTCCACTGCACAGACACCTCTTGTTTACAGTATCATCACAAGTTGTCAGCCAGTTAAGTTTCCACTGAAAGTATTCGACATGAGTGATGCCGACAGCCTTTAGCTCCTTCTTGCGCAACAGACTTTCAATCATGAACTGGTCAACAAATACATACTTGAAAACATCCCCACGGGCATGGGTAGGAAAATAGTTATTTTCGTTGTAACGCACAGTAGTATTGTCAGAGGCATTTGTCTTACTAGGGTTACGCTCAAGCTGGAATAGGTTGATTACACAGGGGTTATCCTTGTCCCGCCAGAAAATGGTCATCATGATATACTCGACGTATCTGGGTGCATCCAGCCGATAGCTAATCCAATCTATTTTTGTGTCATACCACAAAAAAGTGCGAATTTTCATAATTTATCGTCTATTGTTATCTGCTTCCCCGCCGTTAAGAATAATATAGCGTAAAAAAGCAAAAGATGCAAATGAAAAATTAACAAAATATTGAAATAAACACTTTTAATAATGTATACTATGAATAATGAAAAATATAAATGAATAACAAAAGTCGGATGATTGAATGAACTTTATATTATAATAAAAAAGGAGAGATCTATGAAGATATTTGATAAAGATATATCGGATAAGGCAGCTTTGATAATTTGTGATATTATTGAAAAATCTAAAAGGAAAATTATATTTAAAGAAAACACGGGGGGTAAATGTTTTGTTGATGTGAATGATCCTAAGATATACACAATTGAAATAAGTTTAAAGTTTGCGGGGGCTTTTTTTGAAGTTTGTATTTTGCACGAATTATTACACACTGTTCAAATAGATGAAGGTTTTCCAGTTATATATTTTGATGATGAAGACGAAAGGATAGATACTGGTATTAGATTTATAATTAATAAATTAGATTCTTTGGTTAAAGATATATTTGTAAATAGAGATCTATTAAGTTTGGGATTTGAAATGATAACTACACCAGTTAAGAGTTTTGAAAGATGGTATAATAACTTGGTGAGTCAAAACGAAAAAACAGTTCATAGTAAAAATTGTATGGTAATGTGCTTAATCGCAAACAAATATGTATATAATGTTAGCGTAGAAGAATTAGAGAAAAGCATGACTGATGATAGTGTAAAGAATATTTATGAATGCATCAGTAAGGTGATAGAAGAAAATATCGAAAACAGCTATTATTCTATGAAAAATATCTATGATATTTTTTTTGAAATGTTTCAATATCCTGAGACCATATATGCGAATTATGAAGGTTGATATCTATTAAATACAAAGATTAAAGATACTCTAATCATGCTTTCTATGTTCAAAAAAACATATAGAAAACAATAAAATAAAGAAACACTATATCTCTGAATTTGCTTTTTATTTCAATCTGTGTTATACTGCATTTATTAATTAAATAAGAAAAAGAACCGTCATAAAGAAGGGCTTTTGGTATTACGCTTAGCAGCGTTGTATGAAGAGCTCTTCTTTTTTTTAGTTTGACAGGGACTGGCAAGGTCTGTTATTTGTAACGCCAAAGGCGGCAAATTAACATAAATCACAAAAACAGGAGGAAATAAAAATGGAAACTATGAGTGTTCAAAAGCGTGATTTTACGGTAAAGGCAAAGAAAATGAGACGTCTCGGCATCATTCCGGGAAACGTGTTTGGGAAATCTCTGCCAGGGTCTATTCCGATTCAGATGGAAGAAACGGCAGCACGCAGATTGATTCGTCAGAAACGTGAAGGCAGCAAGCTTTCACTGGATCTGGATGGACGGATTATTCCAGTTCAAATCAAGGAAAAGTCTTTAAATCCAATAAATGACGAAATCTTGCACATTAGCTTTCAGTCGCTAACAACAGATGAAAAGGTCAATAGTGTAATTCATATTCTTCTGACAAATGATAAGAAATTTGGAGGACAGCTGGAAAAAATGCTGATGGAAATCCCATATGCTTCTTTACCAGGAGACATGATTGATACAATCACAATTGATGCTGACAATCTGAAAAAAGGTGTTATTCTTACGGTTAAGGATATTCCCGAACTTATGAGTGATAAAATTGAGTTACAGGCAGACCCTGATGAAATTGTGCTGCGCATAAGTGAAAGAAAACAAGAGACACAGGTACCTGCAGAGGAATAACTAACTAAAGAAATAACTAATTAAACAAATAGCTAACTAAACAAATAGCTAACTAAGCTAATAACAAACTTCTACGAAAATAACAATAAGAGCTTGAATGTTGACACTTAAGTGTTGTGCAGGAAAGCTCTTTTTAGGAAGGAAAACGAATGAATATATTAGGACAAGCAGTAAAGCATAAAAAATATGGAAAAGGTGTAATTACGAATCTTTCTGAAAATAGTATTACTGTCTGCTTTTCAGAAAGCCAGAAATTATTTCAATTTCCTGACGCATTTCCGCAGTACCTGACTTTAAAAAACAAATCAGTTCAAACAAAAATAGAAAAGTTAAATGAGGAACGCTTCCGGGAGATTGAAGAAAGAAAGCAAAGAATGGATAGGGAAAACAAGTATCGAAACCGCATGTATACAATGAAAATCCTTCAAAAATCCCAAGTGGCTTATGATATTTTGGAAAAAGATATCGTTAATTTAGACTATATAGAAACGGGATGCTTGTTAAGCGGCGAAATGAAAGGCAGACCAAGAATACCGTCAAACGTACAGCCCAATTCAGCAATCATTTTAACTGATTGCGGCAATGGGGGAGAGGATGAAAGATGCATTATCGGAATAGCAATGGCAGGTGAGTATTTCTGGGGAAAAGAGTGTACCGATAAACAGATAAAACTTCATGAAAAATATAAATTGCTTCTGTCTTATGAGAATAGAATTTCATTCTGGAAATATTTTAAGCGAGAAGCATTTCCGGATCAGTGGGGGAGAGTTCCTTTTAAGTATTTTCAAAATCAGACCATGCAGAAGATCATATTTGACATTTGCAGTAAGGCAGCCGGAACAGAGCAGGAAGAGGAATTAATGGAGTTATATAGCTATTTTTGTTCTGTAAACCGTATTCAGGAAAAAGCAATAACATAAATGGAAAGCATTTTTTCGGGCAGAATACGGAAAGCAGGGATATACGGCGCTTCACTTGCAAGATATAAAAATACGCGGTATACCCCACCGAGGACACTGCCGGTGCCAAAGAGAAGGCATCAGTATCTCATTATGCCCGAATTTCAGTGGTAATTAGCGTCACATAGCAGATAGTCCTATAATAAGATAACTAAGATTTTCTAATCATAATATGACATTTCATTAAATATCTCTCATTCCTTATTGACAAGTACTATAAAATATAGTAGTATCATAATCGTTACTAAATATACTATAATTTATAGTACTTTATTTTATGGTATGCTTTTGAAAGGGAAGGAGATTAAATAATGAGTGAACAAAACAAGAAAACGGATTTATTAGGAAAGGCGCCGATACCCAAGGCTCTGTTAGCTTTAGGCCTGCCTACTATGATTGGTATGATGGTGAACGCCCTGTACAATTTGGTGGATGCTTATTTTGTGGCTGGATTGGGAACTGCGCAAAATGGGGCAATTGCGGTTGCTTTTCCGCTGGGACAGGTGGTTGTAGGGCTGGGGCTTCTGTTTGGAAACGGTGCTGCTTCCTATATTTCCAGACTATTAGGACGGGGAGATAAAGATACTGCAAACAAGGTTGCCAGTACCGCGCTGTACAGCAGCGTGCTTGTCGGTGCAATCGTGATCATCTGCACAATGATTTTTCTGAATCCCATATTAAAACTACTGGGTGCAACGGAAAGTATCCTGCCTTATGCAGTGACGTATACCAGCATTTATATTATTTCATCCATATTTAATGTATTCAATGTCACAATGAATAACATTGTAACAAGTGAAGGAGCTGCAAAAACAACGATGTTTGCATTGATGGCGGGTGCCATACTGAATGTAATTTTAGACCCGGTTTTTATCTATACACTGGACTTAGGCATAGCCGGAGCTGCTATTGCAACGGCGATCTCCCAGGTGGTCTCGACTTTTGTTTATTTATTCTATATTTTCAGCAGGAAAAGTAATTTCAGTTTCCGGTTTCAGGACTGCTATTTTGCAAAAAGTATTTTAGCTGAGATCTTTAAAATCGGTGTGCCAACGTTGATCTTCCAGTTACTGACCAGTCTTTCCATTGCACTCATCAGTGGCATTGCAAAAACAAAGGGTTATGGAGATTCCGTAATCGCAGCCATGGGAGATGTCACGAGGATTGTTTCCATGGGAAGCCTGATGGTGTTTGGATTTATCAAAGGATTTCAACCGATTGCAGGTTATAACTATGGAGCAGGAAAATTTGACCGCCTGTATGCTGCCATTAAAACTACCATAATATGGTCAACGATATTCTGCGTTCTTTATGGTTTTATTATCGCATTGTTCTCCGGGCAGATCATATCACAATTTACAAAAAATGATACGGAACTGATAACGACCGGACAGAAAGCCTTAACTGCTTATGGAATTTCTTTCTTTCTGTTTGGCTTCTACACCGTATATTCCTCTTTATTTCTTGCACTTGGAAAAGCAAAAGAAGGATTTATACTTGGGGCGTGCAGACAGGGAATCTGCTTTGTACCTATCATTGGGATTCTTACCTTGATTTGGGGAATGAATGGTATTCTGTATGCACAGCCTGTTTCTGATGTGATTTCTGCGTTGATCACCGTATTTATGGCAGTTCGGCTTCATAAGAAATTAAATGCTATGGGGGCACATACGCCTGACGGCTCTGGCTTAGCAGGACAGCGTGTATAGAGATATGAAGTTTTAATACTTGCCGGGCTTAGAACTGTGTGATAAACGCTAATACGCCGTATGTTTAAGCAAAATGAGACACTTAGCAAAAATGCGCTGTCATGGGAGACGGGGTTAAGTTTTTCCACCATTAACCGTTTGGTTGACCGCCTGGTAGAGGCAGGTTAGTTGGTGGAAATGGGGGCAGGGAATTCCACCGGTGGGAGATGTGCACAGCGCTATGCCCTGAATCCGCTGTTTCAGGTCACCCTGTCCCTTCGCCTTGAGGCTGCGGAACTGAGATGGTTTGTAACCGATTTGACCGGTTATTGTCTGGAAAGGAAAACGGAAACATGTGAATTGGGAGTTCTGAAAACAATTGAAGAGCTGATTCGAAGCGTGCAGGTACGCTATCCACAGCTGGGAGCGATCGCTATGGGCGTGGCGGGAACCGTTAACCATGGAATTGTAACCGAACCATTCGGCTATGAAGAACTGAGGGGGGTGGATTTATTAGCGTATATCAGGCAGATAATATCGCTCCCAACAGCAATAGAAGGTGATATGTTTGTTGCATCTATGGGATACTGTGCGGGCTGCAGGGAGATTCCGAAAGCAGCAGTCTGTATTTACATCGGACAGTTAGGAATCGGAGCCGGACTTGTGATTGGGGGAAATGTATGGCGTGGAGCTTCAGAATTTGCAGGCGAACTGCACTATCTGCCAATAGAAAAAAACTTTGAATACGTAGAGACGAAATTTGACGGGGCGGATATGGTTGCATACTATGGCAAAATCATTCGCTCCTATGCAGCTCTTGTGAATCCGGATCGGGTTGTCCTGTACGAGAACGAGTTTATTGCCGGAAAAGCAGACGCTATCCGAAGGGAATTCTCATTTTGCCTTCCGCCTCAGGCAGTCCCCCAGTTAGAAGTATCCAGGAACTTTGATGGGGATTACCAGCTGGGGTTGGCGTCTATTGCATCTGACCTGTTAGAACGTGGGTGAATAGGAAAGTGAGGGAATGTTTATGAAGAAATTATTGATCTGGGGTGCAGGAGACCAGGGAAAAGTGGTACTGGATTGTGCACTGTGTTTAAAAAATTATGATGAGATTTCCATGCTGGCTATAAAGATCCGTTCCGGTGGCGGGGTGATGGGATATCCGCTTTTGAAAATAGATGAAGAATATCCGTCCATAGGGCTGTTGTCAGAGTTTGATGCCGCAGTTGTGGCAACGGGAGACAACTGCATACGGTTAGCATATACGGAATATCTGATTTCAAATGGGGTTTCTGCGGCAACACTTATACACCCTTCCGCTGTGATCAGCCGCTTTTCATCGATAGGACCAGGAACAGTTGTATTAGCTAATGCAGTCATAAATCCATTTGCAACGGTAGGAAAAGCATGCATTGTAAATACTTCTGTAATTGTGGAGCACGATTGCCGGGTTGGAGATGGTGTGAATTTATCTCCAAAGGCAGCGATGTGCGGACATGTCCGAGTAGGAAATAAAAGCTGGCTATGCACAGGATGCAGTATCGCCAATGATATCACCATTGGGGAAAATGCAGTGGTCGCTGCAGGGGCAGCTGTAATTAAAGATGTGCCGGACAATGTCATGGTTGCAGGTGTGCCTGCGGTTATAAAAAAGTGAAATAAGATGAAATCATATTTCTGACCCTGATCACTCACCTAACTTGCTATAAAAACGTTGAATAAGTGATCGGATCTCTTCATCCGCCGATTCGCCCGGATGACAGCGGACATACTGATAATTTGCGGTGAGGAAGTTCTTTTTATCGTTTATCGTTACTTTATAAAGGAGTTCCAGAGACAGCTCCATGGCAAAGCTTTTCTGCTGCATATCACTCATATCTTCGCGGAGGGCAATTGCAAAGTTTCCATCGCCCAGCCGTCCCGCAAGGTATGGAGACTGTATAAAGCCTTCCAGACGAAGAGGAATGCTTTGAAGAAAAGCGTTTTCCTCTTCGGGACCAATCAGCTGTGAGATCTGGTTGTATCCCTCAAAAACAAAGTAAAAAAGAATAATCGGATGGGCATCGTTAATGAGCCAGTCATTCAATGCTCCGGTAAAGCCTGCATAGTTATAAAGTCCGGTCTGCCTGTCTGTTAAAGTAAATTGTTTTATGATCCTGCGCTGAAAGATCATGTGATAGAGCGCATAAGCCAGGATCAGCATGAGCAGCATTAATGTAGCACAAATAAAAATGACGCCAGTCCGCTGACCGGGACTAATCCAGCCGGCAGCCGGTTGAATACTCAGATTCCATTCGGCTGGCAGATTGAATGTAGTTTTTACACCCTGGGAAAAATCTATGCCATGCCTGGAAACATCAATCACTTCCTTGGCGCCATTTTGTGGTTCAACACGCCATAGCTCATAATCATAACCCTTGCTATACAGATAATCCAGATGAAGCTGTTCTAAAACGTAATCCCGGTCCAATGCCAGTACGACCTCACCCATGTAGGCATTGTTTTTTAAATAGGGCTGCAGAAAAAGAAATACTTTCTCATTCCCGGAAGAACCTTCCAGTTCAGTCGGGCCTTCCACAACCAGATCTTTCGTTACTTTAGCCAGTGTGTAAAAATAGGATAAGTCTTTAAGATCCTTTCCAGCCTGCTTGGCAAAAGCAGGTTCGGGAAGTGCATTTTCGATGGTGTCACCTTTGATAAGACAGACATAACGAACCTCTTCTCGCAGAAGCAGTTTCGTCGCCGCATCATCAAACCAGTCCGTATCATTTCCGTCCATCACAAGCGCTGTTTGGGCAAGCGTATCGGCTTCATTCAGTGTATACTGGAGTTGAAGCCGGATGTTTTCACTGTAAAAATGAAGAATCTGTTCTGCTTCATTACGGATGATAAGGGAAAGGTCCCGAAGTATTATATTTCCCAGCACTGTAGTGAAGCCCAGTATCAAAAGAACCGCGGCACAGGCTCTCAGCGGCCGATGAATAAAATGTCTCATATGCTCCTCAATTCTGATAAATTTTATAGTAGCCTTTTCCATTCTGTTTTACAAAATACAAGGCTTCATCTGCATTGGCGATAAGTTGTTCAAGGGCCGAATCCGGCTGGCATAAAGCAACACCAACGCTGCATTGTACGGAAATTTTCTGCTCCGGCATTTCGATTTCAGAGTGGAGCCGGATTACAAGTTCATCCAACACACTGCGCAGCTCAGCATCATCATTCAGGTTCGTCAGCAGCATTACAAATTCATCGCCTCCATACCGTCCGGCTACCCCGTCATATTTTTTCTCATACTCCCGGAGAATGAAACCGATATTTTTCAGTGCCAGGTCACCTCCGAAGTGACCATAAGTATCGTTGATGTATTTCAGATTATCCATGTCTACGAAACACAGAGCGCTGACTAAATCGGCATCCGCTTTTTTCAGCTGAGCGTCCGCCTGGTTGAAAAATACTGAACGGGTAACTACACCGGTTAAAGCATCAGACAACCCTTTTTCTGTAAGGCGGATAATTTCATTGAAATCCACGTTTACTGGCCGGTCATCCTGATAGATTTTCTTCTGCAGCTTCTCCACAGACTGCACGAGAAGATCTATGATGCGCATCTGGCCGCCAATATATTTTCTTAAAATCAGAAGTAGGCAGGTACATAGCAGGATGGTAAGGCAGGCAGTGAACAGGAGGCTTGGCAGAGTTTCAGAAAAGACAGACCAGAACCTGACGGTGCAGAGTAAATCCCAGTTTGTATTTTCCACACGCTGATAGATTGTATAATCTAGGCTGCCATTTTGAAAACTCCAGTAGCTTCCAGGTATGGCTGCTAAAAGCTGTTCCTGTAATTTATCTGTAGTAGTACCAATTAAGCTGGCGCTTTGTAATTCTTGTATAATAGGATCGCCGTAAGGAAGACCGGCGGTTGAAGACATGATCTGCCCCTGTGAGCCGATCAGTGTGGCTTCCGAGCCATTGATGCCGGCAGACTGCTTTAAAATCTCCGCCACTTCATCAAAATAGATGGCACTGAACAGGCAGCCAGTAATATTATTCTGCTGATCCAACAGAGGAACTGCTACGGTGTAGTTCAGGGTAACTCCATCGGCACCGGCTGCGAAGCTGTCTGTGACCTGACGCTGTCCGGTGGAAAATAACTGCTGCATATAATCCCGGCTTGCCAGGCTGGCAGGTTCGGAACCATCGGAATAAACCGTGATGTCAGCATCTACATAACAAATCATCAGATATCCGAAATAAGGTGACATCTGGTCCAGTTTTTTTACCTTTTCAAGTGGCTGGATATCAGAATCGTAAAATTCCGGTAAGCTTGCCAATGATTCCAGCAACGAGATCGTTTCATTAATCCGCTGTGAAGTTTGTGCGTGTACACTGGTCAGTAAAACACGGGCTTTTGATTTCATCTGATGAAAAGAGTAAACAGCACCGCCAATCAGGCTGACCAGCAGTGTCAGCAGGCAGAACACGAAAATGTAACGAAATATCGGTGAAAATGAAATATTCCAGTTACTATCTTTAGTTTTTTGATTATTTTTACGCATACAGATATAACCTTTCTTTCTGCTGTTCTAGTTCCTTTTTCTTGGAACCTTTACCAAATTTAGTATAGCATACTTGTTTATACAAATCAATTAAAGCAGATGATTGATTTGTTTTCCTGAGAATGTTATGATAATTTGGTAAAGGACTCTGGATCGGAGAAATAAAATCAGTCAGGCGGGGGTTGTAATGAAAAATGATAATGTCATGTATGAAATGATATATAGCATTTTAAAATATAAAATTGAATCAGGATTAATACCGGATGGTGCTCAACTGCCCTCCAGAGCGGATCTGTGCAGAGAAATTAGAACTTCGGAGAAATCGGTACGACGTGCCGTGAAGATGCTGGCAACTGAGGGGATAGTCAAAACGGAAAAAAGAAAACGGCCAACAGTAACCTATGATATATACAGACAAAATAAAAAAGAAATAAAACTTCAAAGAGCAGATGCTATAGCAGCAGGCGATATACTGAGAACCGGTACGCTGTTATGTTATCCGGTAATCTATCATGGCATATCGCTTTGCGGCAAATCAGACTGGAATATTCCGGAAAATATTATTAAAAGAATGGATCCCGGGGAGTCAACGGCATTTTGGCGCCTGTCCAATAAATTCTGGAGTTTTTTTGTTGCTCGTACTGGTAACGATCTGATATTTAGAACTGTCGTTAACCTTGGACTTCTGGAACTGGATCTTTTGCCGGGTACCTATGATTTAAGAGTCCGGTATTTCACGAAGCTAAAGGAATTTCTGTGCGCTGCAAGATCCGGTGGTGACTGGGAAAATTTCTGTTTCGAAGATATGTCATCACTTTATGGGTTTTATATGAATACAAAAGAATTTGTACCAACCTGTAAAGCAGCGTCTGATTCACCTTTCAGAATTGGAACAGAAGGGATCGGACAGCAAATCAGCAAAGCAGAGGAGCGGTATTCCCGGGTTTATATGGATATTCTTGGACTCATTATGATAGGCAGATACAGACCGGGTGACCGGCTTCCCTCCCATGTAAAAATGCGCCAGATCTACGGAGTCAGTGTGGATACCGTACTAAAGGCTGTTCAAATTCTGCAAAAATGGGGAGTGGTTACCGCCATCCGGGGAAAAGGCATATTTGTTGCCATGGATCGGACAGAAATGAAGAAGATTCATATAGATCCGGAACTGATCGCGTGTCAGGTTCGTCGTTATCTGGACAGCCTGGAGCTGCTGACGCTGACTATAGAAGGCGTAGCAGCCCACTCTGCGGCAATTGTCACATTAGAAGAGGCACAGAATTTATACGACAAAATCAACAAATATTGGAATGAAACATATCTATACCAGCTGGCACCTATCCTTATGCTGGAATTTATTGTAGATCATATTCAATATGGTGCACTAAAATCGGTGTATGGTATTGTTCAGAAACATTACCATATCGGGCGGAGTATACCCAAACTGGTGAGTAATCGCAAAACGCAGAGCAGCTGTGAAATATTCAGACGCTGTATCGAAGCTGTGAATGCTTTAATCGAAGGAGATACTGCCAGGTTTGCGAGAAAATCTTCAGATATGTTTCAGTATACCCGTCTCCTCATCATTGCAGAATGTAAGCGGCTCGGATACTGGGAGGCCGCAATGCAGATGTATGATGGCTCTATTATGTGGAAATGACCGTCTGTTTTTTCAGTTGCCAATGATATTTCCATGGGGTAAAATGTGAGTATGCAGATCTGCATATATATCGAACAGATGGGAATGGTGATTGCCGTTGCAGAGAAAGGAAATAAAATGAATACATTACATAGATCAACCAGGTATAAAGATTTAGTCCGCAGCCTGAAAATAGATTGCAAAAAGTGCAGCGGTCTATGCTGCACCGCTTTATATTTTTCAAAATCAGAGGGTTTCCCAAATAATAAACCAGCAGGAAAGCCATGCACAAACCTCATGTCAGATTATAGCTGTGCTGTGCATAGAAATCTGATGCAGTACAATCTGAAAGGCTGTATGGCATTTGACTGCCTTGGAGCTGGGCAGAAAGTAACCAGTGATATTTATGGAGGTGTGTCATGGAAGAATCGCCCGGAAGCGGCATCGGAAATCTTTCAGGTATTTCTGGCAGTCTGGCAGCTGCATCAGATGGTGTGGTATCTGGCTGAAGCATCTGCTGTTATACCGGCGGAAAAGCTGGCGGAAGATATCGATGCCCTGATTTGCGAATACAGGAACATGACGACCCTTGCGCCAGCTCAGTTATTACAGATTGATATTGAGGAATACCGTACCAGGGTTAACCGCATTTTGAAAAAAGCCGGAGAACTTGCAGCGAAGTTCATTGCTCCCGGAAAAAATGCAGATAAAAGGTCCGAGTATATGGGGAGAAACTTTAAAAAGGCCAATCTTAATGGTCAGGATTTCAGTATGTCTCTGATGATAGCAGCCAATCTGGAGGGCTGCAGCTTGTATGGAACGAATTTCCTTGGAGCTGATATGCGGGATACCAATATCCGAAATGCAGACTTAAGCGAAAGTCTATTTCTCACCCAGGCGCAGGTGAATTCGGCACAGGGAAATGAAAACACGAAGCTTCCGAAAACCCTATGCAGACCAAGTTCCTGGAAATGCCAATAAATCTTACCGGCTATTTCTTTTTCTTACGCTCCTCTGCTGCAGATTTTAATTCGATAAAAGCATCTTTGAACTTTTGTGAATTTGCAGTGGGGTGGCTCTTTATCATATCCCTTTTGTAGAAGCCAAGACGTTCCCTCAGGTAGTTTCTCTTTTCTCTTTCAATAATAAACTTTTCTTTCAGACTTTCCAGCTCTTCCCGGTATTGTGCAGCATTATCTTTTGCGCTGCTGTTGCTGTCAAAAGCACTTTTGGCAAGTGTATCCAGCCGTTCTCTTATGCCCTGCATTAATTCTCCAAGCTGGGTGCGTGCAGTCTGGGTGAAGCTTTCTTTTGGAGTTTCCCGGTCACTAAAAGCGGTATCCGAAAATGCAATAATGGCATCCAGGCGGGTTTGGATTTTTAAGAGTTCGTCTTTTGCTTTTGTCATCTTCTCCAGCATATTTCGGATGTCAAGTGCGGCCTTAAAGGAGAGTGCCAGGTCAGCTGCAATAATAACGGTTAAAGCAGTTGCAGCAATGGAAGCCAGAGAATCATTTAGTGAGAGCACAAGGTGTTCTACCGGGCCATGGATAAATTTTACCAGTGCAATTGTTAAAAATCCCCATGCGATAGAAGAACTAAGGCAGATATGACCCTGGAAATTAAAGGGCTGATCGCTGTAGTCCCAGTAACGGACTTTAAAAAGTGCTTCCATGGCAACTCCCGTGATATATTCCAGAACTGTGGCTGCGATACAGCCAGCCAGAAAGGTCATCAGAAGATTATTGCGCACCGGAATGGAAACATACAGCATCAGTACGGCTCCGCTGCCGTATAGAGGAAGAAAGGGACCTCTCATAAATCCCCGGTTCACAAACTTTTTTTGCTTCACAGAAACAAAGGTGGACTCTATACACCAACCGATAAAGCAGTAAATGTAAAAAAACAGCAGCCAGTCCACCAGGGTATAATTGTAGTTCATTGCATTGTTACTCCTTTCCGTGTATTACTAAAATTAATGCCGGGAAAATGAATCCGCCATCTGTTCATAAATCCATGTTATACCTTTTAGACAAGGGTGTCAACCGTACAGCAGACGCACACCTGACACAAATATCAGACGCTGTCTATCGACGTATTTACGCCGGGCTGCACCAGGTTCAGAAACTCCTGCATGGAACGAGTCATATATTTATTCTGTTTCCGGAAAAAATAGATGTTTCGTCCGATTTTACTGTCATCCACTTTATAATACAGTACATCGGGATGGGGCTGCACACAGGCTACCAGCGTATCGCTGATAAAGGATATTCCCATCCCGGAGCAGGTAACATTATAGGCAGTCATCAGCTGATCCAGTTTTAGAATAATATTTGGCTTAAAACCATGGTTCTGGCAGATAGTCAGTCCCCGCTCCCCAGTATCATTTTCTGTTTTCAGGAAAACAAAAGGCTCTTTCTGAAAAGCAACCAGTGGTACAGAAGGATACTCCGTTTTTAAAAAACTTCCGTCCCGGATGGCTGCCGGATCAATCTGATACGCCGATAATTCCTGATTGATAGAAAGTGCCCGCGGGACAGCCAGTACCAGGTGTTCTTCCTGATACAGATGCTTTGCAAAGACCGCATCGTCAAACACATAATTGTCAATGATCAGATCCAGTGAACCGGACAGAAGCTGCTGCTCCAGTCTGGAAGTACTTTCCTCCAGCAGATCAACATGGATTTTCGGATACCGCCTTGTAAATTCCGTAATCAAAGGAGGCAGCACATAGGAGGAAAACAGGTTACTGCCCCCAATAGAAAGACTGCCCGTTTCCAACTGGTTCAGATCAGTGACATAGTTGGTAAAATCATTCTGAATATTGAGGATCTGTTCGATTGCCACAATATATTTTTCCCCGCAGTCCGTCAGCCGGATGGGATTGCTGCTGCGGTCAAAAATGGGTGCGCCGATTTGTTCCTCCGTCCGTTTTACGGTGGCGCTTAAAGCCGGCTGAGAAATATACAGGTTCTTAGCTGCTTTGGAAAAACTTTTCTCTTTATATACTTCGTAAATATATTTCATGGATGAAAACATAGTCCGCCTCCTCAGGTATAACATACAGGTTATAAGTTATATAAAAAAACTTGTATTTGATTATATTATAACCCTCGTATATAATGAGGTCAATCAAAACAAAGCAAATCAAAACAATAAAAGAAAAAAGAAAAAGACGAGCACAAGATAGGAGATCGGGTATCATGGTTGAAAAAGTAAAACTGGATGGCGTACAGTATCGTATGGAAAACGATTCAATAGGAACGAAAGATGTTCCGGAAAATGTATATTATGGAGTACAGTCCTTAAGGGCGGCTGAAAACTTCAAGATTACAGGGTTATTTATGCATCCGGAGATTATCAACAGCCTTGCATATATAAAGAAAGCAGCTGCTATTACCAACTGTGAAGTAGGACAGCTGGATAAAAAAATCGCAGATGCCATCGTACAGGCATGTGATGAGATATTAGAAGGCCATTTGCACAAGCATTTTATCGTAGATCCTATCCAGGGCGGTGCCGGAACTTCACTGAATATGAATGCAAATGAAGTAATTGCCAACAGGGCAATTGAAATACTGGGCGGTGAAAAGGGTGATTACAGCATTGTAAACCCCAATGATCATGTAAACTGCGGACAGTCCACAAATGATGTAATTCCCACCGCAGGTAAAATGACATCTCTGAAACTCCTTAAGAATGCCCAGAAGGAATTGAAAAGGCTGTATAAAGCATTTTGTGCAAAAGCCCAGGAATTTGACCATGTAATCAAAATGGGCAGAACCCAGATGCAGGATGCCGTTCCCATCCGTCTGGGGCAGGAATTCAAAGCATATTCAGTAGCGATACAAAGAGATATTAACCGTATGGATAAAGCAATGGATGAAATGCTGACTCTGAATATGGGAGGAACTGCAATCGGAACCGGATTAAATGCAGATGAGCAGTACTTAAAGTGTATCGTACCAAACCTTTCCGAGATTACCGGCATTGGATTTGTTCAGGCATTTGACCTGATTGACGCAACACAGAATCTGGATCCCTTTGTAGCGGTATCTGGAGCGATTAAAGCATGTGCGGTCACTTTATCCAAGATTGCAAACGACCTTCGTTTAATGTCATCCGGTCCAAGAGCAGGATTTGGGGAAATCAATCTTCCGGCGAAACAAAATGGATCCTCAATCATGCCAGGCAAAGTAAATCCGGTGATTCCGGAAGTGGTAAATCAGGTTGCGTTTAATATCATCGGAAATGATATGACCATTACCATGGCGGCAGAAGCAGGGCAATTGGAATTAAATGCATTTGAGCCGATTGTGTTTTACTGTCTGTTCCAGTCCATAGATACCCTGGGATATGCCGTAGAGACCTTTGTAGATAACTGCGTAACCGGAATTACGGCTAATGAAGAAAGATGCAGAGAATTGGTTGAAAACAGTGTGGGAACCATTACCGCTATCTGTCCCCACGTAGGCTACCAGAAAGCTGCTGAAGTGGCTAAAAAAGCAATCAAAACCGGTGCCCCGGTACGAAAACTGGTGGTGCAGGAGGGTCTGCTGAACGAAGAAGAAATAGATATCATCTTAGAGCCGGTCAACATGACACAGCCCGGCATTTCCGGTAAAGAACTGATTCTCAAAAGAGAAGCAGATAAATAATAATGATTGCATAAGCGATTATTTATATTACACAAATAGATTATTTATAGTGCATCAATAAAGTGTTTATATTGCATGTTCAATCTCCCTAAGATTAGAATATAAAAGAAGCCCCGGCTGCAGATAACGTGAAGGATCTGCGGACGGGGCTTTTGACTTTGCCAAAAGAATGGATTTTTAAGATATGCCGTGATTCCGTATACGGCGGCGGTTATAAACCAGATGAAGATACATGGCATCCTGGGCACCTACGGCATCGTGTCCGGAAATGGCATCTGTTATGTCACGATGGCTTTGCAGAGTTTCTTCTATTAAAGTATTCTCGGTTAAATCAATAAATAATTCAATAGTGCTGTTGATAATGGGGATCAGCCGGGGGACCACCACATTTTTGCTGCTCATGGCAATAGCCGTATGAAATTCAATGTCTTTTTGTGTATGGTTTATACCAGCATGCATCTGTGCTTCAATCTCCTGGCAGATTCCCTGTATCTGCAAGATTTCCTGGTCACTGGCGTTCTGGGCTGCCATTGCCGCGATTGATGGTTCAATCATAAATCGGATTTCCATTAGGTCTTTAGCGAGGCTTTCTTTATCATCTATGAAAATAAGCCCCAGAGGATCATCAGCTACCCCCTTTTTGGCAGATACATAGGTTCCCGAACCCTGCCTGATTTCAACAATATTTCTGGATTCCAGTAATTTCATCGCTTCCCGAACCGTACCACGTCCAATCTGCAGAGATTTGGAAAATACCGTTTCGTTAGGCAGACGGTCTCCTGGCTGTAAATGCTGCTCATTAATATATTGAATAATAAAATCGGACGCCTGCCCGGTTAAATTCTTTTTATCCTGGTTTTGCTCTGAATTCATATGATCACCTTCCTGAAAATGATTATATAGTATTGGCGTATATTTTACAATCTTATTTTAAAATAAATAACTTGCCGAAAGTCATCCTATGACTAGAAAGGAGAAATGCACAATGTTTAAGGAAAAAAATGTGTATAATATACAATAATTTATATTATACTTGACTTTTGTTAAAAAAAGTTTTATATTCAAATCATAAGTCATCATATGAATTTTAACGTAAATAAGAAAATAAAAGATCGTATGTATAAAAAGGAGAAGAACGTATGTATAACAGCCAAAAAATCCGCAAGCTGGCACCGGAAATGGATCCCCTTAGAATGGGAATGGGATGGTCCGTAGAAGATTTAGAGAAACCACAGATAATGGTTGAGAGTACCTATGGAGACAGCCACCCTGGAAGCGCACATCTTAATATTTTTGTGGAAGAAGCAGTCAGAGGAATCAATGAGCATGGAGGAAAAGCAGCCAGGTATTATGCCACAGATATCTGTGACGGCATGGCACAGGGGCATGACGGCATCAATTATTCCCTTGCCAGCCGTGATATGATTGCAAATATGATTGAAATCCATGCCAATGCGACTACGTTTGACTCCGGCGTATTTATTGCAAGCTGTGACAAAAGCGTTCCGGCACAGTTAATGGGCATCGGAAGAATTAATATTCCAAGCATCATGGTTACCGGGGGTGTTATGGATGCAGGTCCAGATATGCTGACTTTGGAGCAGATCGGAGCCTACAGCGCCATGTGCCAGAGGGGAGAAATATCTGATGAGAAGCTCACCTTCTATAAACAGCATGCATGTCCTTCCTGCGGTGCCTGTTCCTTTATGGGAACGGCATCCACGATGCAGATTATGGCGGAAGCACTGGGGCTGATGCTGCCGGGCAGCGCACTTATGCCGGCAACCTGCGAAGATCTAAAAGAGGTTGCATATAAAGCCGGGATTCGTGCGGTGCAGATGGCAAGAGATGGCGTGAAGGCAAGGGATATTGTTACCAGAGAAAGTTTTGAAAATGCGGTAATGGTTCATGCAGCAATATCCGGGTCTACCAACAGTCTGATTCACATACCTGCGATTGCACATGAATTCGGTATAGATTTCGATGCGGAAAGTTTTGACCGGATGCATAGGGGCGCACACTATCTTCTGGATATTCGCCCGGCTGGAAAGTGGCCGGCACAGTTCTTCTATTATGCAGGCGGAGTACCTACTATTATGGAAGAAATCAAGAGTATGCTGCATCTTGATGTTTGTACAGTGACCGGTAAGACATTGGGAGAGAATCTGGAGGATTTAAAAAATTCAGGATTTTATGAAAAATGCGGCAAATATCTCAAAAAGTGGAATTTAAAGCGTACCGATATTATCAGAAGCTTCGATGATCCCATTGGATCCGATGGAACGGTAGCAATTCTGAAGGGGAATCTGGCACCGGATGGCGCAGTTGTGAAACATTCTGCGGTACCAAAGGAAATGTTCCAGGCACTTCTTCGTGCACGTCCGTTTGATTGTGAAGAAGATGCGATAGCAGCAGTACTGAATCACGATATTAAGCCGGGAGATGCAGTCATTATCCGCTATGAGGGCCCGAAAGGAAGCGGCATGCCGGAGATGTTCTACACCACGGAAGCAATTTCTTCTGATGCCAAGCTGGGAAAGACAATCGCGCTCATAACCGATGGACGTTTCTCAGGGGCATCCAAAGGTCCCGCAATCGGACATGTATCTCCTGAGGCAGCAGAAGGTGGTCCAATAGCCTTGGTAAAAGAAAATGATCTCATTGAAATGGACATTAATAACAGAGTTCTGAGAATTGCTGGAATCAATGGGGAAAAATGCAGTGAAGAAGAAATAAGCAAAGTTCTGGCGAAGAGAAAAGCAGATTGGGAGCCGGCGAAAGAAAAGTATGAGTCCGGTGTGCTGAATATATTTGCAAAACATGCGGTTTCACCGATGAAAGGCGGTTATATGGAATAAGCTGGTATGGAGAAATTGGCGGATGATATGGCTAAACAGCAGAGTCTGAATGTTGACGCAGCATCCGGGGCGGCAAACTCCAGTAAAGTAATTCGAAAAGCAGTAGAGAATGCACTTGGTAACAGAACATAATATTAAAATCCTTCTGATGAAATTGCGGAAGGATTTTTTATTGACTTTTATATCGTAGTGCGATATAATCAAGGTACGATATATAGCAGTGCGATGTATAGAAGTAAAAAAGGGTAAATAAAAGATGAATAAAACAAATATATAAAGAATCAAAAAAAGCGATCATCAGATATAAAGCGATCATCGGATGTGAAGTCATCATCAGATATAAAGCAATCATCGGATGTGAAGCCTATCATCTGATATAAAGCTATTATTGGATGTGAAGCTATCATCAGATAGCGATCATCGGATATGAAACGGATTTCAAAGCACTCAAGATATTAAATAATTCAAAAATGACAATGCAGAAATGAGGGATATAGAAAATGGATGAAAAGATTAAACGTGTATATATACCCATGACAGAGACCGGATTTTATATTTTATTCTCTCTGCAAAATGAAATGCACGGATATAACATTATGCAGCACGTAAAGGAGATTACTTCAGATGAGATTACAATCAGTCCGGGAACAATGTACGGCAGTTTATCCAAAATGGAAAAAGATGGGCTGATCCGTTTTACAAAAGAGGAAAATAAGAGGAAATCTTATCTCATAACGCCTCTTGGAGAGCAGATATTACAATTGGAATTAAAACGGATACAGAGATTATATCAAAATAGTAAAGGGGAGCGGTATTATGGAATTGAAGAAAATGCATAGATATTTTTCACTTGCAGATTTTAAGGATGAAGAGCATTTCTTGATGGAACAGCATCGAAGCGGGTGGAAATTTCTGGGGACGGGAGGATATACCTACCGGTTTGAAGCCTGCCAGCCAGAAGAATACATTTATCAGCTGGACTATAATGATGAAGAAAATGATGAATCGGGTTACCTAGCAATTTACGAAGATTATGGCTGGGAATACCTTATGAAGCTAAACAGTTTTTACTATTTTCGCAAAAAGAAATCAGAGATAGAAGAGGAGAATCAAATCTTCAGCGATAACATTTCAAAAGCAGAGTGCTGTAAAAAGATTTTAAAGCGTCAGGTTATTTTGCTAACTACTTTTTTTACCGTACTTTTATGTTGTTTCATAATACCCCTTACAAATAGGGGCGCAAATTGGAGCAGCCTGGCATTCAGAACGGTCATGACAATTTTTCTCTGCATCTATGTACTGCTTTTTCTGCTGCATATGCGCAATTTCAGAAAATTGAACCAGATGATTGCTGCATTACGAAATCCGTTGGAGCGTGAGGAATAAATGTTATGCTTTTCCTTTAAGGAAAGTTGCTTTCATATCATTCTGATTTAAAGCTGGCAGAGGTTTAAGCAGATAGAGGCAATTGAATAAAGGATTACAATTGAATAACTGATTATAAAAAGAGGGTATTCACAGAGAAACATAGATTTTTCTCTGTGAGTACCCTCTTGTCATGAAAACGTTCTAATTTAAAAACATTATGCCCTGTAGTGCTGGAAGAAATCAGTAAAATTTGTTACAATAAATCTGAAAGCGTGTCTGATTAACATTGTACCTGTGGCGGTCCAAAATGGAACAGCTGCCAGAATGCAATTTTCAGACACGATCTATAGCATATTGGAAAGTGAGGCTGCGTAATGGGAAATTATGATTTTGCACATTTAGAAAAAAATATATCAGATATGATATTTGAAGGTATGGTTAAGATTGGTTATATGGAAGGGAAAAGTGTCAGCGTCTTCTACGATCCTGGACTGATCTGCTATTTGCTGGATACAAAGGAGATGGAAGAAACGTCTTTGCAAAACTGTATGGCGGAATTCGAAGAATATGTAAAACCGCATTTTCACGATATGAAGGTAAAGTTCGAGGCAGGAAGATATGAATTTGCAGTTCCCAAAGAAGGAGTAAAATATATTTATGAACACAATACCAGCCGGGAATTTTTGAAAAAACTGGTTCAGGTATTACAAGGACCTTCCTGTGGACTGGATGAGATTATTGCTGTTTTCCGGGAGGTTTCGGAGGGAATTACGGTAGAAGAAATCCAGCATTCGGAATTCCAGTATGTGATTACATTCCAGGATAAGGATATCGATGAGTTTCATTATTGCTTTACCTTTGATGAAATGGGGCATTATTACCACCGGCTTTTAGATTATGATTTTGAAAAAGTCGTTCATTGTGATTGTTAAATAAGGAGGATGCATAACATGAGTTGGAGACTTGACAGGGAATGGATGAAGGCATTGGTCTGCCATGAGAATGGGAGTATTGAGCTGATGGACCGTCCCATACCTGTAATGAAAGATGATAAGGACGCCATTATTGAAGTAACATTATCTACGATATGTATGAGTGATCTTCACATCATGCATCAAACTGTGCCAAGAGCTAAGCCTGAGACGGTACTTGGGCATGAATTTACGGGCAGGGTCATGGAAGTGGGAAGTGGTGTGACAAACATAAAACCGGGTGATCGGGTAGCGGTGAACTGTATTACATTTTGCGGCGAGTGCTATTTTTGCCGGAATGGATATATCAATAATTGTGAAAAAGGCGGCTGGGAACTGGGATGCCGTATCGACGGATGCCAGGCAGAATATGTGAGAGTGCCTTTTGCGGATATGGGTCTAACTAAAATTCCTGATTCCGTTAGGGATGAAGAGGCTCTATTTGTCGGTGATATTCTTTCAAGCGGATACTTTGGAGCGGATCTGGCTGAAATCAAACCGGGAGATACCGTGGCTGTTATAGGTGCAGGACCAGTGGGGCTGTGTGCGATGATGTGCGCAAAATTATTTGGAGCATCCAGCATTATAGCAGTGGATATCGACGAATCCAGGCTGCAGCTCGCCTTGAAGCAGCAGCTGGCAGATGTGGTTTTCAATCCGGCAGCCTGTGATATTGAAGAGGAAATAAAAAACTAACTGAAGGCCGGGGGGCGGACGGAGTCATTGAAGCGGCGGGCGGTAGAGATACCTTTTCCCTTGCATGGAAAGCGGCAAGACCAAATGGTGTAGTGGCACTGGTTGCCATGTACGAAGAAAATCAGGAGTTTCCTCTTCCTAAGATGTATGGAAAGAATCTGATTTTTAAAACCGGGGGCGTTGATGCGGTACATTGCGAACGTTTGATGCGTCTGATCGAAGCAGGTAAGATACAGACGAATTTTCTGATCACCCATCGTGCACCGTTAAATGATATTGTGGAGGGCTACCGGGTATTTGGAAATAAAGAAGACGGATGCATAAAGTGGGCAGTTACTCCATATGAGCGCTAGAGCGTGTTTGAAAATTCATTTCCGCCATCTGCACGCCCCACTTAGCGGCATATTTGCCCCGAATTCAGGTTACATAGTACGCTTGTCGCCCTTCATTCGGGACAAATCTCCCACAAACTGGAACGCACAGCTGTCAGAAAGCAATTTTCAAACACGCTCTAATTCTACATAAATATCTAATTTATGGAAATAATGTATAAAAGTACTTGACAAACCTAACTGTAACTGATAATATTACAGTATCAACTGTAACAATTTTAATAACAATTAAACGGATATGATTTGATGAAGGAGGCAAAAATGAAGCGTAAGCGGTTAGTTATGGGAGCAATTTTGATTTCGGCGGCAGTGGTATTGAGCGCCTGTGGCAGTAACGGAGCAGAATCTTCGCCAAAAGAGACCAAAGAAAATATACAGAGCACGACAGAGGCAGGTCAGGATACATCAGAGGTAGACCGGGATACAGCAGAGACAGCCGGCAAAGGAGAATATCAAAAGCTAACGGCAGAGGAAGCGAAGAAAAGGATCGACAGCGGGGATAATCTGGTTATTCTGGATGTCCGCACTCAGGAAGAGTATGATGAAAAGCATATTGACGGAGCGGTTCTGATTCCAAATGAGGAAATCGGGGAAGAACCTTTGGCGCAGCTTCCGGATTTAAACCAGGAAATCTTAATATATTGCAGAAGCGGCAACCGCAGCAGCCAGGCAGCCAAGAAGATGCTGGAGGCAGGCTATACCAATGTATATGATTTTGGCGGCATTAACGACTGGCCTTATGATACGGTATCCGGCAGCGATGCGGATTCCAAAAAAGAGTCAAAGGCGGAATCCACAGAAGAAGGGGCCAAGGAAACCCCGATAGATGTTGGAGATTCAAAAATTATGGAGTCTCAGAATGATAATCCCAGTCTCAGCGCATTTACGACTACGGACATTGACGGAAATAAAGTAACCCAGGATATTTTTAAAGATCATGATCTGACGATGGTTAATATCTGGGCAACATTCTGCGGTCCCTGTTTGCGTGAAATGCCGGAATTGGGTGAGATTAATACGGAATATGCAGATAAAGGGTTCCAGATTGTAGGAATCGTAACAGATGTTATTACAAATGACGGTACAATTTCAGCATCCCAAATCGAGACGGCAAAGTATGCAATTGAAGAAACCGGTGCAAGTTATAAACACCTGCTCCCGTCTATGGATTTGCTGATGGGACCGCTTCAGGAAGCTTCAGTAGTTCCTACCACTATATTTGTAGATAAAGAGGGCAAACAGGTGGGAGAAATTCAGACAGGAGCCAGAAGCAAAGAAGATTGGGAAGTAATTATAAAGGATTTATTGGAACAGGTAAAATAAATTTCACGAAGTAAAGGAAAAGGAGGATTTAAAATGAAGGAATATGATGCATTAATAATTGGTTTTGGCAAAGGTGGTAAGACACTTGCAGGAAAACTGGCGGCACAGGGAAAACGCGTTGCACTGGTGGAAAAATCAGATCAGATGTATGGAGGTACCTGTATTAATGTAGGATGTATTCCTTCAAAATCCCTTGTCCGCAATGCCCAGACAGCGAGAAGGAATTCAGGAACTGATTTTGCATGGAAGGCTGACTGGTATGCCAGGGCTATCCATGAAAAAAGAGATCTGACCGCGATGTTACGTGGGAAAAATTTTGCAAAACTGGATGATCTGCCAAACGTTACTATTTATAATGGAACAGCCAGCTTTGTATCCAATACGAAAGTAAAGGTTCAAATGAAGGATGAAGTACTGGAACTCGAGGCAAAGCAGATCTTTATCAATACGGGAGGCACCCCAGTTGTTCCGGGAATCGGTGGGCTTAAAGATAACCCCTATGTATATTTCAGCGAAACTTTAATGGATCTGGAAACACTGCCAAAGAAGCTTGTTATTATCGGCGGAGGATATATTGGACTGGAATTTGCCTCTATTTATTCGGGATTTGGCTCAGAAGTGACGGTATTGCAGGATGGTGAGATCTTAATTAAACGGGAAGACCGTGACATTGCTGATGCCATTAAAAAGGCACTTGAGGATTCCGGCGTTACTTTCCGTCTGGGTGCACAGATTGAGCAGATACAAAACAAGGGGGAAAATGCCTCCGTAACCGTTATCTGGCAAGGTGAGAGGCTGGAATTAGAGGCAGATGCCATTCTGGTTGCTACCGGCAGAAAGCCAAACACTGCAGAATTGAATGCACAGGCAGCGGGAGTAGAGCTTACGTCCAGAGGTGCAGTAAAGGTAGATGAGAACCGGAAAACTACGGCACCTAATATCTGGGCGATGGGAGATGTGGTAGGCGGTCTGCAGTTTACATATGTTTCCCTGGACGATTTCCGTATCGTCTGGTCACAGTTAAATGAAGGGCAGTATAATGAGAAGAAACGCCGGAATGTGCCCTACAGTGTATTCATTAATCCATCGTTTTCCCGTGTGGGATTAAATGAGGATGAGGCAAGAAAAGCCGGTTATCATGTTAAAATTGCAAAGCTTGCTGCCGCAGCAATTCCAAAGGCACAGGTGTTAAAACAGCCTGTTGGCCTGTTAAAAGCCATTATTGATGAAGATACCAATAAGATTCTGGGCGCCATGCTGTTTTGTGAAGAATCCTATGAAATGATTAATTTGATTAAGCTTGCGATGGATGCTGAACTGGATTATCAGATTCTAAGTGATCAGATTTATACGCACCCAACTATGAGTGAAGCATTTAATGACTTATTTGCAGTATGATGTGACAAAATTGAATAGTGGAAAAAGTACCGCTCCGAAAGGATCAATGTCGTTAAGTTAACATTGACCGAAAGGATGCGGTATTTTTTATTTTTCTATTGACAAAAAACAATAACTGTATATAATGATATATATACAGTATATACTATAATATCAATATTGATAAGGAGTGATCGTTTGAAAGTAATCGTTTCAAACCAGTCAGAGCTGCCGATATATGTACAGATAAAAGAGCAGATAAAAGAGCAGATTATGAATGGAACAATTCCGGAAGGAGAGACTCTTCCATCCATCCGCCAGCTGGCGAAGAACCTGGGGATCAGTGTTATCACCACAACCAGGGCATACAGTGAATTAGAACAGGAGGGATTTATTGCTGCCAGGCAGGGCAAGGGCAGCGTTGTACTGCCAAGGGATAATGAGATGGTCCGGGAGCAGTATCTGAAAAGGATTGAGCAGGCATTTGAAACAGCGATTGAAAATGCGCGTTATGCGCAGATTCAAAATGAAGAGTTGGTAAATATCTTAGAAGCATTATTACATGAGGAGTGAAAGGTATGAACATATTAGAAGTAGAAGGGTTGTCCAAACAAAGAGGTGGATTCCACCTGAATGATATCAGCTTTCAGATTCCGGCGGGTTATATCTGCGGATATGTAGGACAGAACGGGGCAGGAAAGACCACGACGATTAAGCTGATTATGGAACAGTTAAAACATGAAACGGGAATGATTAAGGTAAACGGCATTACCTTTGAGGAAAATGAAATAAAATATAAAGACCAGATTGGCTATATTGCGGATGAATGTTATCTTCCGGGTGAATATACTGCCGTAAAACTGGCGGCAATGCTGGCTGGATTTTATCCGTCATTTCAAAAGAAAGTGTTTTTTGACTATCTTGACAAATGGAATCTTCCAAAGAACCAGAAAATAAAAGAGTTTTCCAAGGGAATGAAGGTCCGCATCATGTTTGCATGCGTATTGTCCAGAGAGACAAAAATCTTGATTATGGATGAAGCCACAAGTGGGCTGGATCCGGTTATTCGCACGGAGATTCTGGAAGAACTGCAGGAATACATTGAAGATGGAGAACGAAGTGTTCTGCTTTCCACCCATATTATGAGCGATCTGGACCAGGTAGCAGATTATATTTTCTTTCTGAATCAGGGCAGTAAAGTATTCTTTGACACGAAGGATGAAATCCTGGACAGGTATGTTGTGATCAAAGGTGGTTTGGAGGAATTGACAGCAGATCTGGAAAAAAGGCTGATTGGTGCAAAGAAAACCCAGATTGGGTTTGAAGCTCTTTTGGAAACAGAACAGCTGGAGTATATTCGAAAGGATTTTCTTGTTGAAAAGCCAAGTATAGAGCAGATTATCGTCTTTTACATTCAGGGGGTGAGAAAAAAATGACAGGAAATACAATGCGTTTTTTAAAAATGGATTTTGGAACATTGGCAACGGTAAATAAAATTATTTTCTTTTATCCACTTGCGGTTCTTTTGTTCGTGATCGTGCAGGGTTCCTTTGTTATGGGGGGATTTATGCTGATTTTTCTTTTTCCAACATTGGCAATGACGCCGTTTCTGGGAGAAGAAAGCCAGAAGATTAAAATATTCTATTTATCACTTCCTGCTACGGTGAAAAATATGGTATCGGGAAGATACCTGTTTTTGTTCACAAGTGCTCTTGGGCAAATGGTGGGAGGCCTGCTAATCGCTGTTATCTGCAACATATTCGGTATACCCATCACCGGTCTGGATGCAGGATTATTTGTCTGCGGGGTCATGATGGATATAACGGCATGCCTGTTCATGTATCCGCTGGTATATAAAGTGGGAATCGCAAAAGGAAGAAGCCTTATTGGCGTTATGCCGATACTGGCAGCCGGTCTGGTTGCCCTGCTGTTTACCACCACACAGGAAAAGATTGGTTCCTACCAGGATATTTTTCAGTTTGTCATGAATAACGGGTATTACATTACAGCAGGTGTATTTGTTTGTGTGTGTATTCTGACCGTTATATCGGTGATAATCAGTTTCCGTATCTGTGAAAAGCAGGAAATATAGATGATTAAGGTGTTACGAAATAATTTTTCAGACAGGATCACGGAGGTGGATATATGCAAAAATATGGTGTAATCAATGGAACGATCATTGTGATTGCTCTGACATTAAATTTTCTTAAAATAATTCCACCAGAATTATTTTTAACGGCAGTGGTAATATGTGGAATTATGGCAATCATCATTTGGTTTGGCAATTATCATTGCTGCAGTTCGTTCAGACAGATTCTACAACAAATCAAACATACAATCAGAAAGTAATCAGGGCATCGAAAAGAGCAGAGACGATTTAAATTCTCTGCTCTTTTCGATGCTTCACACACAAACGCTATACAATCAATTCAATAATACCGATTGCAATTAACAAAATGGAGGAAGCAGGAGATAACATTTTAATAAACTTGAAATGAAGCAGCCGGTAACCTAAACGGTTGCTCACATGCATAGAAACACAGGAAAACAAAGCTGCGAAAAATGCTATATACAGTGGAGACATATTCATGACGCCGGCACTGAAAGAAGGGGGAATGCAGTTGATTGCAAGCACGAACCCCAGAAAGACAGTCTCCTGCATACAGGGTGCGCAGAAATCTGTTTCCTTTTCCAGGTCTGTGGTATTTTTTGGGATCGAATCTTTGATCAGGCAGAAGTAACCAAAGAAAATCATAATTACTGCACCAATAAAATTTGTATATACCAGGAAGTTTCCGGAAATTAACCTGGCGGCATAGGTTGAACCGAAAGCGCAGACTCCGGTAGTCAGACCTATCAGAAAGTTAGAAAATATGGTAAGCTTCTGACCGCGTATCCCCATATTCATTCCGATAACAAAGTTATCCAGATTGACTGCGATACCAATCAAAAGCGGAAACATGATTGACATATTAAAACTCCCATCTGCCTGCCTTTGCAGGCATTCAAATCAGGATGGTGACAGATGTTAGAAAGCAATTTCAAACACACCCTAACAGTTTATCACCTCTATATAATATATTCCCGGATATTACGTATGTGACAAAGGGGCGCTTCATCCCTAAACTTACTATCTTATTACATATAGTTTTTCCCAAAGTGTAAGTGACAAAGAAACATTTCTTCTGCAGGGCAAGCAGGAATAACACTTTACATCTAATGTATACCAAAAATAAAATAAAAAATATTAGTTTTTCATTAAAATCACAGACAAATATTTGATAATGAAACTACTTGTGGTATAATTCAGGTAACGGTTTGAGATATCAGTCGTTTGCAGCACAGAAACCAAAAGAATAGATAATAATACGGAGGTAAACAAAATGACAGGAGATATATTCAGCAGTTTAATGAAAGGCTTATCAGAATTAATGCCGGAGGATGATCCATGTATTAGAGCGTTCCAGCTACAGAGCGACATTAAGAAGCTTAAAGCAAAAGAAGATGAGATTTATAAAGAAGTGGGTAAAAAAGCTTTGGAACAGGATGGGGAAATTCGCTTTCCGGAGGATCTTAATAAGCTTTTAGAAGCCAGAAGACAGCGCCAGGCAGCTGAAGAAGAGCTGTTTGATCTTCAGTCGGGTAAAAAAGGCAGGGAAGAAGCTGAGGAAGAAGAGTGCGGGGAAGAAGCAGGTACCGTCTGTGCAGGGTGCGGTGCAAAAAATCCGGGTGACCATCTTTTCTGCAAGGAATGCGGTGCAAAATTAAAAAATGAAGGCAGGAGATGCCCTGACTGCGGTAATGATGTGGAGACAGACGCTAAATTCTGCGGCCAGTGCGGTAAAAGAATCGGATAAATTATCGTTGACAGAAGATGGAAAATGTCCTATAATTAATAACAGTAATCATTACTAATTTTAGAACGTGAAAGGAAAAGTACAAATGAGCAAACATCAGTTTACAGACATCCGGGTTCCAATTGAACCCGGCAATCCATCTATTCAGCGTCATGAGGAAAAATGTATCAAATGCGGACAGTGCAGGCAGGTCTGTACAAAAGACATTGCTGTTGCAGGTACCTATGATCTGGGGAATACAGGGGATATACCCATCTGTATTCACTGCGGACAGTGCGCCAATGTCTGTCCGGTGGAAAGTATAACGGAAGTCTATGAATATGATCAGGTTCGTGAAGCAATAAAGGCAGAAGATAAGATCGTGATTTTCAGTACTTCGCCATCAGTAAGAGTCGCACTTGGTGAGGAATTTGGAATGGAAGAGGGCAGCTTTGTTCAGGAGCAAATGGTGGCGCTCATTCGCAGGCTGGGAGCGGATTATGTTCTGGATACCAACTTTGCGGCAGATCTTACGATTATGGAAGAAGCCAGCGAACTGGTAGAACGTGTGACAAAAGCAAATAAGCCTCTGCCGCAGTTTACCAGCTGCTGTCCGGCTTGGGTGAAGTTCGTGGAAACCTACTATCCGGACATGAGGGAACATATCTCTACGGCAAAGAGCCCTATTGGAATGCAGGGACCGACCATTAAGACTTATTTTGCAAAGAAGATGGGGATTGATCCTGAAAAAATTGTCAATGTTGCGGTAACGCCCTGTACGGCAAAGAAGTTTGAAATCCGCAGGGAAGAAATGAACGCGGCATCCAGGTACCTGGGCATAGATGGCATGCGTGATATGGATTATGTTATCACTACCAGGGAACTGGCTAAATGGGCAAGAGATGAAGAGGTTGACTTTGTTTCTCTTGAAGGCTCGGACTATGATGATTTTATGGGTGAAGCATCCGGCGCAGGCGTTATTTTCGGTAATACCGGCGGCGTTATGGAGGCGGCTGTACGGACAGCCTATCATTTTATAACTCACGAGGAAGCGCCTCAGGAACTGTATGACCTTCAGCCGGTCAGAGGATTGCAGGGAATCAAGGAGGCCAGCGTCAGAATCGGAGATCTGGATGTCAGGGTGGCGGTTGTATACGGGACGGCTAATGCAAAGAAGCTTATGGAGAAAATAAAAGCCGGAGAGGCGGAATATCATTTTGTGGAAGTAATGACCTGTCCGGGAGGCTGCATAGGCGGAGGCGGACAGCCAAAGGATACAAAATGGCTGGGTGACACTTTAAGAGAGAAACGCATCAAGAGTCTGTATGACAGAGACAAGAGCATGAAACTGCGCTTAAGTCATAGAAATGAAGAGATTGTTAAGTTATACGAGGACTTCTATGGTGAGCCTTTAAGTAAGCTTGCAGAAGAAATGTTACATACCGTTTATTTTGACAGAAGCGGGGATCTGAACGCAGGTTCCGGTGAGAAGAAAGGCAGCGTGAAGAGTATGTCAAAGTTTAAATGCAGTATCTGCGGATATATTTATGATGAAGAAAAAGAAGGGGCGCCTTTTACGGAATTGAAGGAATGTCCCATTTGTAAGAATCCGTTAAATGTGTTTGAGGAATTAGGCGCAGGAAATTCACAGGAGGATCCCGAAATCGGAAAGTCTGAGGTAGCTGCAAGTGTACAGGCGGCGGAAGCAGTAAATGCTCAGTCAGCCGAAGCAGAGGAAGACAATTCTCTTGCATATCCAAGAGAATATGTCAGGAAAGATCCGAAAAGCCGGTTTATGAGTGAGATACATCAGATGGCAGTGACGGGCGAACCTATCATTGAAGCTATGGGTACAAGAATGCCAATGCCAGACTGGGATGATATTCTGATTCTGGGCGCTCAGCTTAATCCCCCGCCGCTGGATGAACATGCCCCGGTAGATATCACTACGGTAATCGGAAAGCATGCGAAGAAGCCGATGGTTTTGGAAGGCCCGGTATATATTTCCCACATGTCTTTTGGTGCACTTTCAAAAGAGGTAAAAGTTGCATTGTCCAAGGGAAGTGCCATGGCAAAGACCGCAATGTGCAGCGGTGAAGGCGGTATTCTTCCGGAAGAAATGGATGCAGCGTATAAATACATTTTTGAATATGTTCCGAATCATTACAGTGTAACACCGGAAAATTTAAGAAATGCGGATGCAATTGAGATTAAGATCGGACAGGGAACGAAGCCGGGAATGGGCGGTCATCTGCCGGGCGGCAAGGTGACTCCGGAAATTGCAAAGATCCGGAATAAGCCTCTTGGAAAGGATGTAATCAGCCCGTCAAAATTTGAAGATATTAATTCAAAAGAGGATCTGCGGGATATAGTGGAACAGCTTCGCTATGCATCGGAGGGAAGACCGATCGGCATTAAGATTGCAGCGGGAAGAATTGAAAAGGATCTGGAATACTGTGTGTTTGCAAAGCCTGATTTCATTACAATTGATGGGCGTGGGGGTGCTACCGGCGCCAGTCCGAAGATTGTTCGGGATGCAACCAGCGTTCCGACGATCTATGCATTATATCGTGCCAGAAAATATCTGGATGAGGTCGGAGCAGATATTGACCTTGTGATTACAGGCGGTTTGCGTGTATCTTCTGATTTTGCCAAGGCAATTGCCATGGGAGCGGACGCAGTTGCAGTCGCCTCCGCAGGTTTAATTGCAGCAGCATGCCAGCAATACAGAATCTGCGGCAGCGGAAATTGTCCGGTAGGTGTGGCAACCCAGGATCCGGAACTTCGGAAACGCCTGAAAGTAGACTTATCTGCAAAACGTGTGGCAAATTTCCTGAACTGCAGTTTTAAAGAACTGAAAACATTTTCCAGAATCACCGGACATGAGAATCTGCATGATATGGATGTCAGTGATTTATGCACGATCAGCAGGGAGATATCGGAATTTACAAATATTCCCCACGCATAAGCCTGTCCGTACCATTGCCAGTGCAATAATATAAGAAGCCGTATCCGGAGCAGATTACAAGAAACTGTAACTGCGATCAGATACGGCTTCTTATCTTATATGATGAAACAAAATTTTCCGTACTATTTTGCATGAGGGATATATATTGTTATGTAGTATTTAAAACTATGTGAAAATATACAAGATATAGTAAAAAAGTCTAAATAAATGTTGTAATATAAGCCAATATTAGATACAATAACAATGATGTCTAAAATCGTTAAAATGCAGAAAAAGGAAGATATGAATATGAAAAAAACAGCTATTGTTACAGATAGTAATAGTGGGATAACACAGAACAGGGCAAAAGAATTAGGGATATTTGTAGTTCCAATGCCTTTCTTTATCAATGGTGAGATGTATATGGAGGATATTACGCTGAGTCAGGATGAGTTCTACCAGAAACTGGCTTCCGGAGCAGATATCAGCACATCCCAGCCATCGCCGGGGGATCTTACGGATTTGTGGGAACACTTACTGAAAGAATATGAAGAGATTGTTCACATCCCCATGTCCAGCGGATTAAGTTCCTCTTGTGAAAACGCGATGAGTCTGTCCATGGCATTTGACGGTAAAGTACAGGTTGTAAACAATCAGAGGATTTCCGTAACACAGTATCAATCGGTTATGGATGCAATTATCATGGCAGAGGATGGATTAAATGCATTAGAAATTAAAACAAAAATGGAAGAAATGGCATTGGATGCCAGTATCTATATCACAGTGGAAACCCTGGAATATCTAAGAAAGGGCGGGCGCATCACTCCGGCAGCGGCAACGGTAGGAACGATTCTGAATATTAAGCCGGTATTGCAGATACAGGGTGCGAAGCTGGATGCTTACGCAAAGGTGCGCGGCAAAGTAAAGGCTAAGAAAACCATTTTGGATGCAGTGAAAGAAGATATGGCTTCCAGATTTAAAGAATATGCACAGCAGGGGAATATGGAATTCGGTGCGGCGTATTCCGGCAACCTGGAAGAGGCGCTGATCTGGAAACAGGAAATTGAAGAAGCTTTTCCAGAGATTCCAGTCCGTATGGATCCATTGTCGCTGAGTGTGTCCTGCCATATTGGAGAAGGCGCTATTGCAATCGGATGTTATAGGAAGTATCAATCTGTTAAGTAAAGAATGTTAAGAATTAAAAGGTATTGGAATAGAGGATAAGAATCAAAGAGAGAAGGAATGGTTATGAAGTGTGGAAAAAAGAGATGGGTATGGGCATTTCTTTTTATCATGGTATTTGCCATGTTGTCTTCAACAGAGGCATCGGCAAAATCTCAAACGAATGGGAAGCCTGGGCAGACACAGCTGAAAAATGTCTTAAAGGCAGACCGTAGAAATGGGAAATGGATAATATCGGCAGGAAGGTATAAGTTCCGTTTCCTGAATGGAACTTATGCATCCAGCCAGTGGATAAACGTGAAAGGCAAAATCTATTATTTTAATAAAGAAGGCTTTCGTGTATCCGGTTGGAAAAAGTACCGCAATTACCGATATTTTCTGAATAATAAAGGGGAACTGCAAACGGGCTGGTTTCCGTATAAGAACGGGCAGTATTATGCCAATACCAGGACAGGTGTAATGCGTACCGGATGGTTTACCTGGCATAAAAATAAGTATTACTTTGGAAAAGATGGTAAAATGGCAAAAGGCTGGCGAACCATTCATAAAAACCGCTATTATTTTGGAAAAGACGGTAAGATGGCAAAAGGATTTGAAAATATTGGATCCGCTGTTTACTATTTTACCGGAAGCGGCAGAATGGTGACTGGCTGGCTGCGCTACCACAATAAATATTACTTTCTGAAAGCCGATGGCAAGATGGCAAAGGGCTGGCTCAAACGCAAGGGCAAGAAATATTATCTCCGGGAAGATGGGACAAGGACCACAGGGGATGCTTTTATTGAGGGACAATGGTATCACTTTAAAAATAATGGAGTGTACGATCCTAAGGCGAAAGTAACGCCTAAAATTGATCCGCAGAAACCTATGGTTGCCCTGACCTTTGATGATGGTCCGGGTCCATATACGGAAAGGCTTCTGGATTGTATAGAAAGAAATAAGGTGCGGGCAACCTTTTTCCTGGTAGGTCAGAGTGTGCCAGTTTATCCCAATGCTGTAAAAAGGCAATACCAGTTAAAATGTGAGATTGGCAATCATACATATAACCACCCTCAGCTGACCAGGATTGCAGACAGCCAGATATCCGCCCAGATTGACAGCACTAATACTAACATCCGCAACATAACAGGTCATAATGCAACGCTTTTACGGCCGCCATACGGATCATACAATGCTTCGGTAAATGCATTGGCGGGAACTCCTGTGATTATGTGGTCTATTGATACCAGGGACTGGGAAACAAAAAATACCCAGAGTACGGTTAATGCAGTTTTGAACTATGTAAGAGATGGAGATATTATCCTGATGCATGACATCCATCTTCCGACTGTGGCGGCAGCGGAAATCATCATTCCCGAATTGTTAAACAGAGGGTATCAGATGGTGACGGTCAGTGAGCTGGGATATTATAAACGGGGCGGTCTGGCGAATGGTGCCGTATATTCCAGTTTGTATTAAAATATGTTTATATAAAAAAAGATCAGCAGAGAAACGTTCATTACATTTCTTTGCTGATCTTTCCTTTTTAGAATGCAGTTCAATTTAGATGGCTATTAATTGATCTTTCTTTTTCAGAATGCAGTTCTATTTATGCAGCTATTAATTCATCGTATTCGATTATAAAATAGCCTGCTCACATTCGATCATTTTCTACAATTAATTAAACTTCTTTCCCTTTTAACAATACCTTCTCAATATTGAGGTCTTTATCCAAGAGCACCATATTCGCAATCTTACCTGTTTCCAGGCTGCCGTATTTATCGTAGATCTCTACGGATTTAGCCGAGTTTACTGCGGCACATTTGATCGCACTTGCAAGGGGGATGCCCATTTCCTTAACGGCTGTGCGGACACAGTCCATCAGATTGGTGGCGGAACCGGCAATGGTGCCGCTTTCTAAAGTAGCCAGGTTTCCAACTACTTTTACAGGCTGTCCGCCCAGGGAATAGTCACCGTCAGTAAGTCCGGTTGCCATCATGCTGTCGCTGATTAAGATTACACGGTCATTGCCAAACATTTTAAATGTGGTTCTGACTACTGACGGATGGATATGAATACCGTCACAGATTAATTCTACACGGCAGTTATCATGATCGCATGCTGCTCCGATTACTCCGGGTTCACGATGGGAGAATGGAGGCATTGCATTGTAGAGATGAGTTGCGTGTCTGGCACCTCTGTTGTATGCTTCATTAGCAATATCATAATCTGCTGTTGTATGGGCGATGGAGATTCCAACCTCATCCTTTAATGCATCGATAAATTCCATGGAACCTTCTTCTTCCGGCGCGATGTCAACCAGTTTTACCAGGTTCCCGGATGCAGACTGGAGACGGCGGAACATTTCCACATCGGGTTTGTGAATATATTTCCCATTTTGAGCACCTTTTTTCTTGCATGCAATAAATGGACCTTCCATATTAATGCCACACAGGATTGCGCCGGATTTACTCTCGTATGCAGCGGCAGTCCTGCAGATTTTTTCAAGGCGTGGTTCGTCAAATGTCATCGTGGCAGGCACAATGGTAGTGATACCGTTCTTTAACTGGTATTCCGCAATTTTTTGAATGGCTTCTTCTGTGCCGTCACAGAAATCATAACCAACGCAGCCGTGGAAATGGATATCCGTCAATCCGGGTATCGCATACATGCCTTCTGCATCGATGATGACGTCATCTTCTGTTTCTGAGCTGTCAGCAAATTTATCGTTTTGTATATAGAGGTCTTTTTTTTCAAAATAACCATCTGCGTGAAAAACATTTGCATTTTTTATTATCATATTTTATATCCCTTCATTACTGTTATGCATTTTCAATTTTCGCTAAAGCTGCAGCATCTGCTACAATTGTTACATCGTTGTGAAGCTGCAAAATGGATGCAGGAACCTGTGGAGTGATTGGTCCTTCCACTACTTTTTTCAGGATATCAGCTTTGTCGGCTCCGCTTACAACTACTAAAACCTTACGTGCCTGCATAATGGTCTGAATTCCCATTGTATATGCCTGTCTTGGAACATCTTCTGCTTTTTCAAAGAAACGTGTATTGGCTTCAATGGTGCTTGCTGTTAAGTCAACACAATGAGTCTGTTTTTCGAAATTATCGCTTGGTTCATTAAAACCGATATGGCCGTTATGTCCAAGGCCTAATAACTGTAAGTCAATTCCGCCAACATCAGAAATAATCTGGTTGTACATTGAGCATGCTTTATCGGAATCCGGTTCTAAACCATCCGGTACAAATGTACGTTCTTTACGGATATTGATGCTGTTGAACAGGTTGGTGTTCATGAAATAGCGGTAGCTCTGATCGCTGTCTGCGCCAAGTCCTTTGTATTCATCTAAGTTTACGCTGGTGACACGTTCAAAATTCAGATCACCTTTGGTATACCAGTCAATTAATTGTTTGTAAGTTCCGATCGGAGTTGAGCCGGTAGCCAGACCCAGTACGCAGTCAGGTTTCATGATAACCTGTGCAGAAATAATATTTGCTGCCTTTCTACTCATATCATCATAATCTTTTGCTTTTACTATTTGCATAATTATTCTCCTTTTCTATTTACAGCAGAGTTGCTCTGCTTTCTTAACATTTTGTATTTTACTGTATGACTGCTTTTGCAAAAAATTGTGGCAAATGAAAATTTGGAGTTTCATTCTCAATCTTTGTATAGCTGCCAAAATGAGTCAGTCCTTCGCTCTCTTTTATTTTATAAAAATTACAGGTAAGGGCATCCCCTGATTGAAAATCACAGTGGCCGTATACATACCGGATTAATTCCAGCGGTACCGTAAATTCCAGTGTCCAGAAGTTTTCGTATATAGTGCCGGTGCACTGACAGGCTTCATGCAGCTCCATTGGGAAAACCTTTCGGTTGTTTCTTCCGTCCCCATATTTGGCATGGAGTGCTCCGTTGGAATTTGCTTCAAGGTTAATGTAGCAATTCGGGCGTTCCGCCGGATAAAATTGGAAGAATGCTTCCATAGTGCTGTCCAGATGTACCGGGTCGTTTGGATTCAGATAAATCCTCGCCGGATTCATTTCTTCGCAGGTCATTTTTACAAAGAATCCGGTTCCGGGTATAAATCCCAGACTCCCATATGTTTTCGGACGATAGCCGCCACCCCAGTTATACTGGTCCACGTGAAAAACAGGACAATTTCCAATCTCCTCTTTTGAAGAAATGGTTTGGATTATGTATTCCATTAAATACCTCCCTTGCATATAAAATCGAACTTAGAAAGCTGGCATGCTCACAATTACTATTGTAACCTATACAGGAAAAAAAGGCAAAGGGTTCATGAGAAATTGGCAAATAATTATAAAAAATAGCAGGAATGTACAAATGAATTATAACCACAAAAGATAGATCTATTCCATTGCCATATGGTGAATTTTCATCTGTAAAAAACTCCTTATAGTAAAAACTTTTAAAATAAATGGCTAAAAAAGACAAGATAGATAAAATAATAGACAATATGACTAAAAAATAAAAACCGTGTCAAAAAATGGATAAAATATTGACCAATAAAAGTAAAATAGTTACGGTATGATATGTTTACAATGTATAGTTCTCCATGTTATATTAAGGCAAGCTTTGATAGTGCGAAGAGATATCTGAGGTGGTCTTTTGTGAATGTTGATGAAAATAACGGGAAAGGAGAAGAAAAATTAAGAGCCAGGAAGATAAAGCGACGCCAATTCATTGTATAACGAATTGTAAGGGAGATTACTATGAAACTGAAGAAGATGATAGCAGGTATTTTGAGTACATGTATGGTTGCAACATCCCTAGTGGTTCCAGGAGAAGTTCTCAATGTGCAGGCGGCGGAATCCAAAGCTGAGAACAAAGTCGCAGAGCAGGGGAATCCACTCAGATTGTGGTACAATAAACCGGCAAGCCAGGGAACTCTTATCCCGAACAGGGAGGGCAATTTTGGAACAACAGCGGAAGATGACCGCTGGCAGCAGCTTACATTACCAATCGGCAATAGTTATATGGGTGCCAATGTTTATGGTGAAATTGGGAAAGAACATCTTACCTTTAACCAGAAGACATTATGGAACGGCGGACCAAGTACGAAAAGGCCGGATTATGACGGCGGAAATAAAGAGACGGCATCTAACGGGGCGAAAATGTCAGATGTCTTTAAATCGGTGGGACAGCTTTTCCTGGAAGGGAAAAACGATGAAGCTTCCGATCTGTGTAATCAATTGACAGGAGAATCTGATGGTTATGGGGCTTATCAGTCCTGGGGCGATATTTATTTGGACTTCAAAGGGGTTACGGATAGTACCTCTGTACAGAACTATCAGAGGGATCTTGATCTTACAAACGCAATAGCAAATGTAGATTATACCCTGGAAGGAACAAATTTCCACAGAGAATATTTTATTAGTTATGCAGATAATGTACTGGCTATGAAATTGACGGCAGATGGCTCGAAAAAGTTAGAATTTGACGTTAGTTTCCCTGTAGATAATGCAGAAAATGTCACAAAAAACGGGTTAGGTAAAGAGGTTACCTATAAAGCAGAAGGCAATACACTGGTTACTGCGGGACAGATGCAGGATAATCAGATGAAAATGAATTCCATGCTGAAAGTTGTCACAGAAGGACAGGTTCAGCCGGGTGCAGATAATCAGTCACTGCATGTATCGGATGCTTCTTCTGTAGTGATTTATGTATCCGCAGATACGGACTATAAGGATTCTTATCCCAAATACCGTACCGGAGAAAGCGATGCGGAACTGGCTGCAAGTGTAAAAGCAGCGGTTGATAAAGCAGCGGGTAAAAATTATGATCAGGTAAAGGCAGATCACGTTGCTGACTATACAAATATCTTTGACCGTGTAGATCTGGATCTTGGACAGGGAGTTTCTTCCAAGCCAACCGATGAACTGCTTGCAGCTTATAAGGCAAATACTGCTACACCAGAAGAACGCAGGCAATTGGAAGTTATCTTATATCAGTATGGACGCTTTATGACGATTGAGTCTTCCAGAGAAGGTGATTTACCGGCAAACTTACAGGGAGTATGGCAAAACCGTGTGGGAGATGCAGGACGTGTTCCATGGGGCAGTGATTACCACATGAATGTAAATCTTCAGATGAATTACTGGCCTACCTATTCTGCAAATATGGCGGAATGTGCAAAACCATTGATTGAATATGTGGATGGATTGCGTGAACCAGGCCGTGTTACTGCAAAAGATTATCTTGGAATAGAGAGCACAGAGGAAAATCCGGAGAATGGATTTACTGCACATACGCAGAATACACCATTTGGATGGACTTGTCCCGGATGGGCATTTTCCTGGGGATGGTCACCTGCAGCGGTTCCGTGGATTCTTCAAAATTGCTGGGAATATTATGAATATACCGGCGATGTGGAATACATGAGAGAAAAGTTATATCCGATGTTGAAAGAAGAAGCAAAGCTTTATGATCAGATTTTAACGGACAGCGGTGTTGAGATTACAAAACCAAATGGTGAGAAATCCACAAGACTGGTATCTGTTCCTACATATTCTCCGGAACATGGACCAAGAACATTGGGAAATGCATACGAGCAGGAACTGATCTGGCAATTATACGAAGATGCAATTATCGGTGGTAAGATTCTAGGTGAAGATGAGGCTCTGATTCAGAAATGGCAGGACACTCAGGACAGATTAGCACCTATCGAAATCGGTGAAAGCGGACAGATTAAAGAATGGTACAACGAAACAACTCTGGGAAGCATTGGTGAAAGAGGACATCGCCATATGTCACATTTACTGGGACTGTTCCCGGGAGATTTGATTTCCGTAGACAATGATCAGTATATGGATGCAGCAATTGTATCCTTAAAAGACCGTGGTATGAAGAGTACCGGATGGGGAATGGGTCAGCGTATTAATTCCTGGGCAAGAACAGGACAGGGAAACAGTGCTTATGATTTAGTGAAGACACTGTTCAACGATGGTATCAATCCAAACCTTTTTGATTCCCACGCTCCGTTCCAGATCGATGGTAACTTTGGCTATACCTCCGGCGTTAATGAAATGTTAATGCAGAGTAATATGGGATATATCAATGTACTTCCGGCTATTCCGGATGCATGGTCCAGCGGTTCCGTTAAAGGAATTGTAGCAAGAGGAAATTTTGAAACAGATATTGACTGGACAAACGGTAAAGCAACCAGCGTGAAGATCCTGTCTAAGAATGGTGGAGATTGTGCGGTACAGTATACCGGAATCAGCCAGGCAAAAGTAGTGGATTCCAAGGGAGTAGAGGTAGACTTTAAAAACTTGTCCAGAGACAGAATCCAGTTTGTATCAACAAAAGGTGAAACCTATACTATTACGGAGTTCCCGGAACTTGCAAATGGACCGGAAAATGTGGAAGCAGTTTATACCGGAGCAGCAGGTGTGGAATTAACCTGGGATAAGGCAGCATCTGAAACTGCAACTTACAATGTATATCGTAAAGAAACAGGTTCTTATGAAAAAGTTGCGGAAGGACTGACAACAGCAAGCTATACAGATAAAACTGCAGTAAAAGATATTACGAAGGTTCGATATAAAATAACCTCTGTAGAAAATGGCGTGGAAAGTCTGTACTCGGAAACCGTCAGTGCACTGGATATTACGGTAAGAGGAATGGTAGATGATACGGATTCCAGAATTACGTATAGTTCCAGATGGACTATATATAAGGATGCTGCGCATTATGGCGGTGGAATTCATTATATTGAAACCAGCAGTGAAGAAGATACGATTTCATTTGTATTCTCAGGTAAGGGTATCCGTGTATATGCACCATTGAATAAAGACCGTGGTATGATGGATGTTTATATTGATGGTAGTAAAGTGGATACTATTGACTTTTATGCGAATAAAGATTTGAAACAGCAGATGACGTATGAAATAGCAGGTCTTGAAGATGTTAAACATACTATAAAATTAGTTGCTACAGGAACTAAGAATGCGGCAAGTTCGAAAACAAAGCTGGAATTTGATGCATTCCAGGTATTAGGCGACCAGCACACGATTACTTTTGAAAGTAATAAAGACGGTGAAGGAGATCTTCCACAGCCGATTACAGAGTATGAAGGCAGCGCGATTACATTACCGGAATGCGGTATTACAATTGACGGTATGTCTTTTGCAGGATGGAGTGACGGAGAAAATACTTATGCTGCAGGTACAAAGTATCGAATTGAGAAGAGTGATGTAACATTAACTGCTTTGTGGGAAGAAACATCCAACAAGATAGCATCCAATAAAATGACGGCAGTGGCTGACAGTGAAGAAAATACCAGTACCGATGGTCCAGCATCCAGTGCTGTTGATGGTAATTTAGGTACTTACTGGCATTCAGCTTGGAGCCATGATCCTAAGCCGGACATTGCAAATAACGTGAATAACAGTTTTACCATTACATTAGATAAGCTATATCAGATCAACAAATTGGAGTACGTACCCCGTTCTTCTATCAATGGAAGAATATTAGGATGTGACCTTTATTACAGCACCACTGAGAATGGAGATGACTTCCAGTTAATAGAAGGCGGAACCAGCGAATGGGCAAATAATACTGATAATAAAGTTACGAGATTTACTCCGGTAAGTGCAAGGCGAATTCAGATCAGAGCTACCAAGACGGCTGGAGATACACCGAATGCATTTATCAGTGCATCAGAATTCTATCTCTACGAAACAGGTCAGACAGTCACAGACCCAACAGCAGTAACAGGAATCAGACTGACACCAGATGCAGTTTCATTAGTAGAAAATACGACGGCAACATTAACAGCAGCGGTAATCCCGTCTAATGCAACAAATAAAAATGTTACCTGGTCTTCCAGTGATGAAGAAGTGGCAACTGTAGTAAACGGTGTAGTGAATGCGCTGAAGCCTGGTACTGCAACCATTACCGTAACCACAGCAGATGGAAATAAAACGGCACAATGTGCAGTAACCGTTACGGAAAAAGCAGTGATTCCGGTGAGTGCTATTACCGTATCACCAAAAGATGCAACTGTTAAAATAGGAGCAAGTGTAACCTTAACCGGAGAAATACAGCCGGAAGATGCATCTAACCAGAACATGATCTGGACTTCTGATAATGAAAGCGTAGCAACAGTAGCAGGTGGTGTTGTGACAGGTGTGACAGAAGGTACTGCTACAATTACAGCCACATCAGTAGAAAATGATACTATCCGTGATACCGCTACAATTACAGTAGAAAACGGAGAACCTGAAATAGTAGAAGTAGAAAGTGTCAGTGTCGAGCCTGCAAAATTATCATTAACAGAAGAAGACACAAGAAAATTAGCTCATAGCATTACACCAGCAAATGCAACGAACCAGAATGTAAGCTGGGGTTCTGATAATGAAGCAGTGGCAACCGTTTCCCAGGAAGGTACCGTAACTGCAATAAAAGAAGGTACTGCGAATATTACAGTTACTACTGAAAATAACAACAAAACAGCAGTTTGTGAAGTGACCGTTACCAGAAAAGGTATTGCAGTTACTGGTGTGAAATTATCATCATCTACTTTGGAAGTGAAATTAGGAAATCCACAGATACTGACAGCAACTGTTCAACCGACAAATGCGACCAACCAGAACGTTTCCTGGTCCTCAAGCAATGAAGCTGTTGCTACCGTAGATGGAGGTACAGTTACAGCAGTTGCAGCCGGAACAGCAACCATTACAGTAACCACAGAAGATGGCGGTTTCAAAGCGACATGTGAAGTAACTGTAAAAAGTGAACCAGAACCGGAAATCATAAAAGTAACCGGTGTAACCCTTGACAAACAAGCAGTTAATATTGAAGTAGGCAAAACTGCTGTCATTAAAGAAAGTGTTCAGCCAGAAAATGCAACCAATAAAAATGTTACATGGGATTCAAAAAACAAAACAGTTGCAAGCGTTGAAAACGGCAAGATCACAGCCTTAAAAGAAGGCATCGCAGAAATCATTGTTACTACAGAGGATGGAAATATGACAGCAATCTGTACGGTAAATGTAATTCCGAAGCAGATACCGGTTGAATCTATTAAGATTAACCCATCCAGTGCAGCAATGCAGACCGGAACAAAGGCTACTTTAAGAGTAGTATATACACCGGAAAATGCAACAAATAAAGCAGTAGTGTGGGCTACGGACAATGAAGCAGTGGCAAGTGTGAGTAATGAAGGTGTTGTAACAGCGAAAGCAGCAGGAACAGCTAATATTACAGCAACAACTGTAGATGGACAGAAGTCCTCATCCTGCACCGTAATTGTTACAGAAGCACCGAAACCAACACCAGATCCGGAAGTGAAAGAGTACACGGTTATCTTTGATACAGATGGCGGATATGTCATACCGGCAGAAATCAAAGTACAGGAAGGCAAACCTTATGGAACCCTGCCTACACCGAAAAAAGGAAGCTATCAGTTCCTTGGCTGGTATCTTGGAAATACACAGGTTAAATCAACAGATATCTGTAAAGGTAATGTTACCCTGAAAGCAAAATGGAAGCTGATGGAACCTGGAAAAGTAACTGGTGTAAAAGCGTCAAAACAGACAACAAACAGCATTAAATTATCATGGAAAAAAGTAACAGGAGCGAAATCATATATTGTCAGCCGCTATAACTATTCGAAGTTAAAGTGGGAGAAAATCACAACCACTAAGAAAACTTCTTATGTAGACAAAAAGAAAAAGGCTGCGACAAAATATAAATACCGCGTAACTGCAGTCAATAGTGCTGGCAGCGGATCTGCTTCCAAATCTATGATTACATCAACACAGCCTGTGAAACCCACAATTTCCCTGAAACAGTCAGGAAAGAAAGTGAAATTATCCTGGAATAAGTTTAAGGCAGATAAGATTGAAATCTTCATGAAGACAGGAAATGGAAAATATAAAAAGATCTCCACAAAACCTGGTAAAAATACAGCTTACACGAAGACTAAATTGAAAAAGGGAACCTCATACAGATTCCGTATCCGCGGATACATGGAAAGAGGTGAGAAGGTTTATGGTGCATACTCTGCATCCAGAGAAATTACAATAAAGTAAGCAGAATAAGCACAAACACATCATAAGAAAGCCGCACAGCAATGGGAAAGGCACCCGTTAGTCAGACCAGAGAGTTTAACTAATGGGTGCAGCCTCAAATTGCTGTGCGGCTTTTTCTACCTATATTAATGTAGTTTCAGACATGGATCATTATGCTGATACAATCGGCAGACTCTAAGAATCCAAACAGATCTGTGTGCTGCAGATCATTATATAGATGCTGTTTGTGCTTATTTCTGATGGCGCAAAGCAGCCTCAACCAATCCGCGAAAGAGCGGATGCGGTCTGTTTGGACGAGACTTCAACTCCGGATGTGCCTGGGTGGCAATAAAGTATGGATGGTCTTTGATTTCAACCATTTCCACAATGCGGCCATCGGGTGAAATGCCGGAAAGGGTCAGTCCATTGTCCGTCAATGCCTTACGGTAGTCATTATTTACCTCGTAACGGTGTCTGTGGCGTTCCTGTATGGTTTCTTCCCCATATAGCTCAAATGCTTTTGAAGACTTGTCCAGGATGCAGGGATAAGAACCCAGCCTTAATGTACCGCCGATATCTTCGACTCCATCCTGGTCCGGCATCAGGGAAATGACGGGATGGGTAGTGGAAGAATCCAGTTCAATGCTGTGAGCATCATGAAAACCAACCACATTTCTGGCAAATTCAACTATGGCAAGCTGCATGCCCAGACAGAGCCCAAGGAAAGGGATGTTATGTGTTCTGGCAAATGCAATTGCCATAATTTTTCCTTCAATTCCCCGGTTGCCAAAACCTCCGGGTACCAGAATTCCATCCACATCTCCAAGGAGATCTGCAATATTGTGTTCATTTAATAATTCTGAATCTATCCAGCGAATGTTAACGGTGGCGCGGCTGGCGATACCACCATGTTTGAGGGCTTCTACAACACTGATATAGGCGTCATGGAGTTGGATATATTTACCGACAAGAGCAATTTCTACTACTTTGGTTGGATGTCGCAGAGCATTTACCATGTCTTCCCAGTCTTCCAGATCGGGGGGTGGGCATTCCAGATTCAGACATTCACATGCCACCTGGGCCAGATGCTCCTGCTCCATTGCAAGAGGTGCTTCATAGAGATATTCCACATCCAGATTCTGAAGGACGTGATGATTAGGGACGTTACAGAATAGTGCGATTTTGTCTTTGATTCCTTGTTCCAAGGGCAATTCGGAACGGCAGACTATGATATCCGGGCGAATACCCATACCCTGTAATTCTTTTACACTTGCCTGGGTGGGTTTGGTCTTCATTTCTCCCGAAGCTTTCAGGTAGGGGATTAAGGTTACGTGAATCAGAATTGCGTTTTCCCGTCCTACGTCGTGCTGAAACTGTCTTATGGATTCCAGGAAAGGCTGGCTTTCGATGTCGCCTACCGTACCGCCGACTTCGATAATGGCAATTCTGGTTTCGTCGGAAGTAAAATTCCGGTAAAAACGGTTCTTAATCTCGTTTGTGATGTGGGGGATGACCTGAACGGTACCTCCGCCGAAATCACCGCGGCGTTCTTTCTGTAATACGGACCAGTAAATCTTACCGGTGGTTACATTGGAATTCTTGTCAAGGCTTTCGTCAATGAACCGCTCGTAGTGCCCCAGATCCAAATCCGTTTCGGCACCGTCATCTGTAACAAATACTTCGCCGTGCTGGATCGGATTCATGGTTCCGGGGTCAATGTTGATGTAAGGGTCGAACTTCTGCATGGTTACCTTGTATCCCCGGGCTTTCAGTAAGCGGCCCAGTGAAGCGGCAGTGATGCCTTTTCCCAAGCCGGATACTACTCCGCCTGTTACAAATACATACTTTACTGGCATAATTTTCCTCCTGTTTTCTTGAGTATATCTGAAAATTGCGGGATTGAATTTTCAAACAGGCTCTCGTGCTGGTCAAAAAATAACGAAAAAATTATACACCTTAAGAGGGGATAAATACAGTGTTTTTTATAAAAAAATAAAATTTGCGCCAAATAAACAAAGATTTATTTATTTGGCGCAGATATTTGTTTAATATCATAAAGGTAAATTCTGGTCTTATACAGAACGGTTCGGATTTCCTGGTGCGGATAGACGAAGTGTATGAATATTTACTAATCGCTACACTGCGTGTTTGCGCCGGGAGGCACCAGCTTCGGGTAACGGGTCACGATTTAGTGATATATACGCTTGTCCTCATACGCCGGTTCGGAAGTCAGCTGAACGGAAAGCCGTTTAAACTGCTTGATATCTACCATGGACAGCATAACAGACGTGTGAGCCTGGCAGCCGGAAAGCTTGGGGAGCTGGGCAAGTGCCAGCTTTGCTTTCTCGCTGGTAGCAGCGGAGATAGAAAGGGCGATCAGTATCTCATCTGTATGGAGCCTTGGATTTTTACTGCCCAGATATGCGGTCTTCAATGTCTGGATGGGTTCAATTGCTTCCGGTGAAATCACATGTGCTTTATGGTCTATTCCGGCAAGCACCTTCAGGGCATTCAGAAGCAGGGCGGCAGATGCTCCTAAAAGATCCGAAGTTTTTCCGGTTACCATTCTGCCATCAGCCAGTTCCAGGGCAGCAGCAGGGGCACCGGTAGCTTCTGCACGGTCCAGGGCAACCTGTACTACCTTGCGGTCAGCAGCGGTCAAATGAGCCTGTTTCATGATCAGCTCAATTTTAAACACTTCTTCTTCCTGCTTGGTACCTTCGGCAAGACCATTTAGTGCGTAATAATAGCGGCGCAGAATCTCCTGGTTGGAAGCATCTTTGCAGGCGTCGTCATCAAAGATACAGTTACCTGCCATATTCACACCCATGTCAGTAGGGGATTTATAAGGGCATTCTCCAAAAATACGCTCAAAAATAGCACCCAGGACAGGAAAGATTTCAACATCCCGGTTATAATTGACTGCTTTTTCATCATATGCTTCCAGATGGAACGGGTCAATCATGTTTATATCATTTAAATCTGCTGTGGCTGCTTCATAAGCCAGATTTACCGGATGCTTCAGGGGAATATTCCAGATGGGGAAGGTCTCGAATTTGGCATATCCGGCACGGATGCCATGCTTTTGTTCGTGGTAGAGCTGGGAGAGGCAGGTTGCCATTTTTCCGCTTCCCGGTCCCGGTGCCGTGATTACCACCAACGGTCTTGTGGTTTCAATATATTCATTTTTGCCATATCCGTTATCGCTTACGATTAGTGGAATATTGCTTGGATAGCCCTCGATTGCATAGTGTACATACACTTTGCGGCCTAATTTTTCCAGTCTGGTTTTAAAGAGCTCAGCGCTGTTCTGACCGGAATACTGGGTAATGACAACACTTCCCACATAGAGTCCTTTTTCTTCAAATGCGTCGATCAGGCGGAGAACATCAGTATCATAAGTGATACCCAGATCACCCCGGACCTTATTTTTTTCTATGTCACCGGCGCTGATGACGATTACAATTTCTGCCTGGTCGGAAAGCTGCATCAGCATACGCAGTTTGCTGTCCGGTGCAAATCCTGGAAGAACTCTGGCTGCGTGAAAATCATCAAAGAGTTTTCCGCCGAATTCCAGATAGAGTTTGTTGCCAAACTGGCCGATTCTTTTTCTGATATGCTCAGATTGCATCTGTAAGTATTTCTCGTTATCAAATCCTATTTTCATTGGTTCACCGATCCTAAATTTTATGGTATGATTCTTTACTGAATTAGTATACTACAAAGTATCAGAGTTATGCCAGTCATTTTTTGAGGATTTTTATAAAAGTTTAAGAATTATGAAGGCTTTTTCACAAACTCGATATTGATTTCTGTGTGAAGTATCTTTATAATAGAGAGGACGTATCACGAGGAGGAAGATGATGGATAATAATCAACAGCCAGGAAATGGACCAAATAACGGATCCAATAATAATAATGGCAAGCCGTCTAAAAATGGGCAGACGATCATGATATTTTTAGTAGTAACGCTGATAGCCCTGGTCGGTATGAGTATTTTCAATAATATGCTGAAGAATTCTACCGAAAAAGAAATCACATATAACAAATTTATGGAAATGGTGGATAAGAATGAAGTCAAGAAGGTTGATATACAATCCAGTAAGATTGTAATCACACCAAAGGAACAGCCATTCCCAGGGGTTACAATGACATACTATACGGGTGTTGTATCTGACCCGAACCTGACACAGAAACTGATTGATGCAGGTGTGGATTTTAACTCAGCGATTCCAGACATGACATCTGCAATTCTCTATAATATTTTAAGCATTGCGATTCCGCTGATTCTGATCTGGGTTGTACTTGGATTTTTCTTAAGAAAAATGTCCAAGGGCGGCGGCATGATGGGAGGCGTTGGCAAGAGCAAGGCAAAAGTATATGTACAGAAGGAAACAGGAGTTACTTTCCGTGATGTTGCAGGACAGGATGAAGCAAAGGAATCCTTACAGGAAGTTGTGGATTTTCTGGAAAATCCCGGGAAATATACAAAAATTGGTGCCAAGCTTCCAAAGGGCGCTCTTTTAGTAGGACCTCCCGGAACAGGTAAAACCCTTCTTGCAAAGGCAGTTGCCGGAGAAGCACATGCACCGTTCTTTTCCTTATCCGGTTCCGACTTTGTGGAAATGTTTGTAGGTGTGGGTGCATCACGTGTCCGTGATTTATTTGAAGAAGCAAAAAAGAATGCGCCATGTATTATTTTTATCGATGAAATTGATGCAATCGGTAAGAGCCGTGACAGCCGCTACGGCGGGGGAAATGATGAACGTGAGCAGACCTTAAACCAGCTGCTTGCGGAAATGGATGGTTTTGACACATCCAAAGGCCTGCTGATTCTGGCAGCTACCAACCGTCCGGAAGTTCTGGACCAGGCGCTTCTGCGTCCGGGTCGTTTTGACAGACGTGTCGTAGTAGATAAGCCGGATCTGAAGGGGCGTGTGGATATTCTGAAAGTGCATTCCAAGAATGTTCTTCTGGATGACACCGTAGATCTGGAAGCCATTGCACTTGCTACTTCAGGAGCAGTTGGTTCCGATCTTGCCAATATGATTAATGAGGCTGCAATTCTGGCAGTTAAAAAAGGTAGAAATGTAGTTTCCCAGACTGATTTATTCGAGTCTGTAGAAGTAGTATTAGTCGGCAAGGAAAAGAAGAATAAGATTCTCAGCAAAGAAGAGCGCAGAATTGTATCCTATCACGAGGTGGGTCATGCATTGGTAAGTGCTCTGCAGAAGGATTCCGAGCCGGTGCAGAAGATTACCATCGTACCAAGGACAATGGGAGCGCTTGGCTATGTAATGAACGTTCCGGAAGAAGAGAAATTCCTGAATTCAGAAGGCGAGATTCGTGCTAAGATTATCGAATTCGTGGCAGGGCGTGCAGCTGAAGAACTGGTATTTAACAGTGTAACAACCGGTGCGGCGAATGATATTGAACAGGCGACCAAGCTTACCAGAGCGATGATTACCCAGTACGGTATGTCAGAAACCTTTGGAATGATGGGAATTGAAAGCCCTGAGAACCAGTATCTGGAAGGCAGAACCATGCTGAACTGCAGCGACAGAACGGCAGCCGAGGTTGACCGTGAAGTAATGAAAGTAATCAAAGATTCTTATGTAGAGGCGAAGCGTCTGCTCAGCGAACATCGAATTGCGCTGGATAAGATAGCTGCATTCCTGATAGAAAAGGAAACAATTACCGGTAAAGAGTTTATGAAGATTTTCCATGAAGTGGAAGAAGAGGAAAAGGCAGCGCTGGAAGGGGCATCCGCAGAAGCAATTGAAGGAAGCAGCCAGCCTCAGCTGGTAGCAGGTGACGACAATGCCGTTCAGGCAGCAGAAGCCGGAGCAGTAGTCTCTGAAATCGTCTCTGAAAAATCTAATACAACTACCGATGCAGTTTCCGAAACCGTTTCCCAGGCAGTTGCCAAGGAAAATGGAAGACCGGAATAAAACAGTTCGGCATGTGGATAATGTGGACAGTAATACGAAAAACAGTCCGGTATGTGAATAATGTGGACAGTAATACGAAGAACAGTCCGGTATGTCAATAAGTGTTTTGAATTATGTTATTGAGTGTGTTTGAAAATACAGTAAATTTGTGAATAACAGATTTGCTGTATTTTTTTAGAAAAGGAGGTGGTATCGTTGTTCGATATCCAGGAGGAACTTAAGAAATTACCGGCTAAGCCGGGTGTATATATTATGCATGATGCAAAGGATGCCATTATTTATGTAGGAAAGGCGATCAGCCTTAAGAACCGGGTCCGGCAGTATTTTCAAAGCAGCAGAAATAAAGGGGCTAAAATCGAACAGATGGTGACCAAAATCCGCCGTTTTGAATATATCATAACGGACTCGGAGCTGGAAGCGCTGGTTCTGGAGTGTAATCTCATAAAAGAACACAGGCCAAAGTACAATACCATGTTAAAAGATGATAAGTCCTATCCATTTATCAAGGTAACGGTCCAGGAGGAATATCCCAGGGTATTATTTGCCCGGCTTATGAAGAAGGACAAGTGCAAATATTTCGGTCCATACACCAGTGCCGGAGCGATTAAGGATACCATTGAGCTGATTAATAAACTGTACAAGCTGCGGACCTGCAACAGAAACCTGCCAAGAGACATCGGAAATGAGAGGCCCTGCCTGAATTACCATATCAAACAGTGCAACGGTCCCTGCCAGGGATATGTTACTAAAGAGGAATACCGCAGCCAGGTACACGAAGCAATTGCCTTTCTGGATGGTAATTATGATCCGGTGATCAAAATGCTGGAGCAGAGAATGCAGGATGCTTCTGAGAAAATGGATTTTGAAGCAGCAATTGAGCAAAGGGAACTGCTGAACAGTGTGAAGCAGATTGCCCAGAAGCAGAAGATTACCATGAGCGATGGGGAAGATAAGGATATTATTGCCATGGCTTCCGATGATACGGACGCCGTTGTGCAGGTGTTCTTTGTGCGGTCCGGCCGTTTGATTGGCAGAGATCATTTCTATCTGAGAGTTGCGCCCCACGATACCAAGGGCATGGTTTTGGACAGTTTTATCAAACAGTTTTATGCAGGGACGCCGTTTATACCCAAGGAGCTGATGATCCAGGAAGAAGTGGAGGACTGCGAAGTAATTGAACAGTGGCTTTCTAAGAAAAGAGGACAGCGGGTACATATCAGAGTCCCCAAAAAAGGCACGAAAGAAAAGCTGGTAGAATTGGCGGCAAGAAATGCAGAGCTGGTTTTAAGCCAGGATAAAGAAAAGATCAAGCGGGAAGAGGGACGTACCATAGGGGCTATGAAGGAGATAGCAGGTTTGCTGGATCTGGAAAATGTAGTACGGGTGGAGGCATTTGATATTTCCAATATCAGTGGTTTTGAGTCTGTAGGATCCATGATCGTTTATGAAAAGGGGAAACCAAAGCGAAGCGATTACCGTAAGTTCAAGATCCAGTCGGTAAAGGGACCGGATGATTATGCCAGCATGGAAGAAGTGCTGACCAGACGATACAGCCATGGTCTGGCGGAGCTGGAAGAAGCGAAGCAGGAGAAAGAATTCAGCAGCTTCAGCAGATTTCCTGATCTCATCATGATGGACGGCGGTAAGGGACAGGTCAATGTGGCACTGCGTGTTATGGATAACCTGAAGCTGAATATTCCGGTCTGCGGTATGGTCAAAGATGATAACCACAGAACAAGGGGCTTGTTTTTTAACAATGCAGAAATTCCGATAGAAAAATCCTCGGAAGGTTTTCGTCTGATTACCAGAATCCAGGATGAAGCTCACCGGTTTGCAATCGAATACCACAGGTCTCTCAGAAGCAAACAGCAGGTGCATTCCATTCTGGATGATATTGATGGAATCGGTCCGGCCAGAAGAAAAGCGCTGATGCGGACGTTTAAGTCATTAGAAGCCATTAGGGATGCATCCCAGGAAGAACTTGCCAAGGCGCCGTCCATGAATGCAAATAGTGCAAAAAAAGTGTATGATTTCTTTCATTGATGTTCCGGCATAATTATGATAATATTAACATACTAATTAAATTTTGAAGGAGAAGAGATATGGCAAGTGTAGCTTTAAGCAAGTTGGTTGAGAAACTGGATTTAAAGAATATGACTCCGGATGTAGATATGTCTGCTATTAAAATTACCCTCCCGGATATTAACCGTCCTGCGTTACAGCTGACGGGATATTTTGATCATTTTGATTCTGATCGCGTACAGATTATCGGGTATGTGGAATATACCTATCTGGAGCATTTAGACAGGGAAAAGAAGCTTCCTATATATGAGCAGTTTATTTCCAGCAAGATACCATGTATCGTATACACCACAAGGACAGAGCCGGATGCAGATATGATGGAACTGGCGAATAAATACAATGTTCCTATTTTTACCACCAGGAAGACCACATCCTCTTTTATGGCGGAAATTATCCGCTGGCTGAATGTAGAACTGGCTCCCTGTATATCCATACACGGCGTTCTGGTGGACGTTTATGGTGAAGGTGTCCTGATTATGGGCGAGAGCGGTATTGGTAAGAGCGAGGCTGCATTAGAGCTGATTAAGAGAGGCCACCGTCTTGTATCGGATGACGTTGTGGAGATCCGTAAGGTCAGTGATGAGACGATCATTGGTTCTGCTCCGGATATCACCAGGCATTTTATCGAGCTTCGCGGTATTGGCATAATCGATGTAAAAACATTGTTTGGTGTGGAAAGTGTTAAAAATACACAGTCCATTGATCTGGTAATTAAACTGGAGGAATGGGACAGAGAAAAAGAATACGACAGGCTTGGATTAGAAGAGGAATATACAGAATTCCTGGGAAATCAGGTGGTTTGTCATTCATTGCCGATACGTCCGGGCAGAAACCTGGCTGTAATCGTAGAATCAGCGGCAGTTAACCACAGACAGAAAAAGATGGGTTATAATGCTGCGCAGGAATTATATAACCGCGTGCAGAACAGTCTGGCAAAAAGACGCGGACCAGAAGGAGAATAAAGGATAATGAAGAAATATTGTTTTGGAATTGATATTGGCGGTACATCTGTGAAATGCGGTCTCTTTGATGTAAAAGGGGAAGTTCTGGACAAATGGGAGATTACAACAAGAACGGAGGATAATGGAAAAAACATTATCCCGGATGTAGCAGATTCTATTAATCATAAAATTTCAGAAAAGCAGCTGGAAAAAGAAGAGATTGCCGGCGTTGGGATCGGTGTACCGGGACCGGTTAATGAAGAAGGGGACATCCTGTGTGCGGTTAACCTTCACTGGGGATATGTAAAGCTGGTAGAAGAGATGGAAAAACTGCTTGGACTTCCTGTAAAAGCCGGAAACGATGCCAATGTTGCAGCACTTGGTGAGATGTGGAAAGGCGGCGGTGCAGGATACCACAACGTAGTTATGGTTACCCTTGGCACAGGTGTAGGCGGCGGAATCATCATCAACGGACAGATTGTTACCGGTTCACACGGAGCGGGCGGAGAAATCGGTCATGTTCATGTGGAGGACAGTATGGAAGAAGCCTGCAACTGTGGCAATAAGGGCTGTCTGGAGCAGGTAGCATCCGCAACCGGTATTGTAAGACTGGCGAATGCACGTCTGGCTGCTGATGCAGAGCCATCTGTACTGCGTGAAGGCGAGGTTTCTGCAAAATCTGTTTTCGATGCAGTCAAAGCAGGAGATAAAGTAGCAATGGAAATCGCAGAAAGCTTTGGCAAATACCTGGGCAGTGCCCTGTCTGTAATCGCAGGAGTAGTTGATCCGGAAGTCTTCGTTATTGGCGGTGGCGTATCAAAAGCAGGAGAGATTCTGTTAGACTACGTTCGTAAAAACTATCAGATCTATGCATTCAGTGCCTGCAAAGACGCTGTATTTGCACTTGCTGAACTGGGGAACGATGCAGGAATCTTCGGCGCAGCTAAGATGATTCTGTAATTATAAAATTTTGTAATTATGATATTCTGTAATTATGAAGATCCTGTAATTATAAAGATTATGTAAATATGAAGATTTTGTAATTATGAAGAACCTGTAATATGAATACCACTATTTAAAATATAAATAATATAGACCACAGAACCTCTGATGGAAAAGCACTTCCTGTCTGCAGACAGGGTACATATTCAGAGGGGATGTGGTCTTTTTACATTTATAATTTGGAATCCGCAGTCATCCAGATGGATTGAAACTACGGTTCAAGCTTTCATGCAAATCCGTTTACATCGTGTTATTCAACAGCTCCTGAAAGAGCTCTGTTTCCAGAGCGTGGATGGTTCGGGCGGTTTCGGATATATCAGGCAGTAATTCAATATCCCCCGTCGCAGACAATGACCACAAACGATCGGCGATACCATCCCATAAATCCCCAACAGATAAAAAGCGTTTCCCTATTTCAGCAAAACTTTGCAATCCGGTCTGTTGGGAAGCTTCAATTAAAAAGCAGCCATACATTTTTCGGAACAGACCGCCCCCGGTACCACCATCTTCGTTTATCATAAAATAATTGGTAGTACCCGATCTCTTTCTTTTCTCAGGATCAAAATTTTTCCATTTCAAAACTTCTTTTGCAAACTTTTCTATTCCATTTAAGCCTAGTAAATGCGCGGGTGCATTTAACATGCTAAGGCTATTCTCACGGACTGCAGCCAGTATCATTTCCTTTGAAACAGCTTGGATATTTGCAAAATCAAATTCCAGATATTTATTGTGTGCGGGAAAGGGACGATGACAGCTGGAACGGGCATTAGCTGCCTCTTCATAGGATACCAGATGATAATCCCGGCCTATTTCGCCTTTGGGGGTATGGATCGGATGATCACTGCTGTCACGGTCACTGATATAGAAGGTATTCTGATCGTCGTCATAGCCAAATAGCACAACAGCATGGCCGCCAAAATGATAGTCTTCTTCCAGATTTAAATATTTTAAATAGGGCATGTCTGCATAAATGAAAAGGGGGTGGTTCCGGTCAATGGATTGTCTGGCAGCCGCAAACGCTGTGGCATTGTCCTTCGGCTTGCGGCAGCGGATTGTGATGTTCAGACGGTTTGCCAGAATTTCTTCAAAGACAAAGGGTTTGGAACGCCCGTTCACCATAGGGGAAGACGCCTGATTCACATAACAAAACGAAATGCCGCAGCCCAGACCAAAGAGCATTTCTTCTGACAGCGGATGTCCATAATAGTGAAAGATTTGTTTCAGTGCATTAGTGATGCAGTGCTTCCCGCCGTCAGGGGTAAAATTGGAGATTAATTTTTTCATAGCAATATCCTTTCCTGGTAGTTGATTTGTTAGGTAGAGATAGTATAAAGGATACCCTGCGGGGGAAGGTCAAGAAGAAATCAAATATAAAAACGGAGAAGAAATCATTTAACTAAGATTTCTTCTCCGTTTTTTTGCTGCTATATACAATGATTTTTACTGCGGCGGAGCATCTATTACCCCGTCCCCATTGCTATTCCCTCCCGGATAGGATGGAGTGGTCTGCCCTCCATTTCCGTTATTTTGATCTCCGGGAGTTGTAGTTCCATTGCCTGTTCCATTTCCGTTTCCATTGTTTTCGCCGGTTCCTTCGCCGTTACCCTCACCGGTGGTGTCACCAGGATTGGTTCCGGGATACGATGGCTTGTTGGCGTCTTCCGGATTCTGCGGTTTATTGTCTTCTGCGTCCGGTGAAGTCTCGGATTCTTTTTTATTTTTATCTTTGTCACCTTTAAGCAGGTCAGATAATTTATCCAATATGGTATGTCCGCTGCAGGTGCCGCTTGGCGGTGCATATGCGGAGTCATCGGTTGTTCCTTCACTGCCGGTAGGCCTTTGAACGAAGACCTTGGTTACTGCCTCACAGGTGTTGGTAGCTTTTAATCCTGTCTTGGAACAGATCTTCACGGCTACGTGTACATCACAGTCAGCAACCGGCTCGGTACCTCTGACAAAATATTCGGTGTATACCTGGGAACCTCTTGGATCTGCGCTGCAGACACCCGGGATTGCCAGTTTTCCGGATTTCTTACAAACAGATGCCGTTACAATATCCTCCGGCTGTTCAAATTCTTTTACAGGAAGATCCTGATGAATTCTCTGCATAATTGCATTCCAGAGTACTTTACTGTAGGAGTGGTAGATATCTCCGTCGGGCAGAGCTTCATTATTGTCATATCCGCCCCAGATACCACAGGTATAATATGGTGTATAACCTTCAAACCAGATATCTTTGGTATCATCTGTGGTACCGGATTTGCCCGCTACCGGCATATCACCCAGATTAATGGTTCCGTATGCGGTACCTTCCGGTTTCTTTATTACATCTTCCATGGCACTTGTCAGCAGGAATGCCGTGGATTCTTTTACGGCACTGGAACTGACAGGTGTGGTGTTATCAATTACGATATTCCCTTGCAGGTCCTCAATTTTAGAATAAAATTTAGGCTCTATATACTGTCCTTTATTAGCGATTGCGGCATAAGCTCCTGTTAATTCCAGGTTTACCACGCCGTCACGGACACCGCCCAATGCCAGCGGCTGGTTGGCATCCGTCAATATATCGCCATTGGAGTTTACATCGTTGTCATAAAGTGTTGTGATACCAAATTTTTCGGCATAGTCCAGACCGGTCTGGGGAGATATCTCCGTCAGGCATTTCACGGCTACGACATTGACAGATTTAGTGATGGCGGAACGAATGGTTTCCAGTCCGCTGTATCCATAATCGCTGTCCCAGTTGCGGACTTCCGGTCCGTTGGTATAGTTATAAGGTGCGTTGTCAAATACGGTGGCAAGCGTCATGCCACCCCGGTCAATTGCAGGACCGTAGGCGGTAATGGGCTTAAAGGTGGAACCTGGCTGTCTTCGGGTGGAGGTAGCACGGTTTAATGTCAGGCTGGCTTCCTTCGTTCCGCGTCCGCCCACAATGGCTTTTACAAAACCGGTGCTCTGGTCAATGATTACCACGGAAGCCTGAGGCTGTGGAATCAGGGAGATACGTTCCGAAAGCACGGTATCGCCGGACTTCATCACTGCCTGCTTGTATTGGGCAGCATAGGAATTCGCGGTATCGGAATCAGGGAACATCATATTAAAGGATGCATCCTGTGCTTCAAAATATTCTCTCATCGTGTCGCTGCTATAGAAAGAAGCCTCCCCATCAGCGGATTCCAGCGTCAATTCGTAGTCAAGACCAATTAAAGTTCCGGATGGGAAATTGGCGGGATTCGCAAATTCTTCATCGCAGATCTGCTGTATATTTTTGTCCTGGTTGGAGATGACTTTTAAGCCTCCCGAATAAAGCGCTTTATAAGCCTGGTTCTGTGTATAGCCCTTGATTTCCATCAGGTCATCCATAGCCTGTTCAATCAGGGCATCTTCGTAATAGGTGTAGATGGATGTTTCGCCCGTTTCCACATCCGTTTCCTGGATTCTGGAATAGACGTCATCGTTCAGTGCTTCATCATACTTCGTCTGGTCAATGTATCCCTGATCCAGCATGTGGTTCAGGACCTTTACCCGCCTCTTTGCATTTTCCTCCGGATACAGGATCGGATTATAACCGGTGGGGTTCTGGGTAATTCCGGCGATAACAGTACTTTCAGAAAGGGTCAGCTCCGACACATCTTTGTTAAAGTAACGGTGCGCTGCAGCCTGAACTCCATAAGCACCGGCTCCCAGGTTGATGGTATTTAAATAATCTTCCAGTATCTGATCCTTTGTGAGGCTTTTCTCCAGCTGCAGAGCCAGGTACTGTTCCTGGAACTTACGCTTAAACCGTTCCGCAAGGGAAGATTCATTGACCCAGTCCGGAAATACATTGTTCTTTAACAACTGCTGGGTAATGGTACTGGCTCCTTCGGAAAAGTTTCCGCTGCTGACGCCTACGACGAATGCACGCATAATACCTCGGACGTCAATTCCGTTATGTTCATAAAAACGTTCATCTTCTACGGCAACCACGGCGTGCTGCAGGTCAATTGGGATTTTATCAATGGTAACCGGAGTTCGGTTGGAATCCGGTGCAGTCAGCTTCTGAATGGGATTTCCGTCGGTATCATAAATGTAAGTCGCCGCCTGGGTGGGTGCTACGCTCATACCCGATATATCAGGCGCATTTTTAATCAGTCCGTTGATCAGACCAAACCCAATGCATGTCCCACCAACGATCAGAGCAACGAAACATATTAGCAATACTTTAACAAAAGTGAAGCCAATTTTTTTGCCCACCTTCGCAGAAGTCTGTTCTTTTTGTTTTTTGGAAATCTCTTTTTTTCCATAATTCATAGGCACGGCCTCCTTAATACAGCAGCGGAATTCATTTCCATTGACTTACAGAAATTCCACTGGTCTATGTATTATAACAAATAAAGCAGGTGAAATAAAGGGTGAAGTAACAAGTTCATTTTTTTTTAAGTTCTTCATAAAATATATAGATTGTGAAAATGGGCTTCTTATCTTATAATGTACCCAAAGAGAAATTTGTATACATTACTTTAGAGCCTGTTTGAAAATTCATTTCCGCCATCTGTACTCTGCTAGAAAGCAGTTTTCCAAGTATACTCCGGCGAGTTTGATAATTGAGAAATATCGCAGAAACAGGATAGGATAATTCGCAGAAACAGAAAAAGGATAATCCACGGAACAAAAATGGATAATTCGTAGAAATAAGAAAAGGATAAAATATTATGAAAAATCTGAAAATAGTATATATGGGCGGCGAAGGAGAGATTATAGAAAAGAAATCCCGTTTTATCGCCACGGTCCGGCCGGTCGGCAGTGAAGAGGAAGCCCAGGAATTTATAGCGGAAATGAAAAAGAAATACTGGAACGCATCCCACAATTGTTTTGCATTTGTTTTAGGGGAAAATCAGGAAATACAAAGATGCAGCGATGACGGAGAACCCGGCGGAACGGCCGGAAAGCCTATGCTGGATGTTTTGCTGGGCGAGGAAATCCACAATGCGGTGGTTGTTGTGACCAGATATTTTGGCGGCACGCTGTTGGGAACGGGAGGACTTGTACGGGCTTATTCAAAGGCAGTCCAGGAAGGGCTGCGGGAAAGCATCGTCATTACAAAACAGCATGGATGGATTTTGGAAATCAGAACGGATTATAATGGCATCGGAAAGATACAGTATCTGTTGGGGCAGACAAAAATTGCCATACTGGATTCGGAATATACGGATGTGGTAATGGTGAAAGCCATAGTTCCGGCGGAAGAATTAGCGGATCTGAAAGGGGAAATTACGGAGGGAACAAATGGAAAGGCAGAATTTTTAAGTGAAACAGAGGTTTATTTTGCATTTATAGATGGGAAACCGGAGATTTTTTCCTGAGAAAACGGCATTTTACGGGAGTGAGGGCAATTCAGCACTTGAATTATTGAAAGATTGCTAGTAGAATAGTGGAAGATAAGCTTTAAAAATCAGATTGAGGAAATAATAATGAATAATATAAACCAGAAACCAATTGGCATATTTGACTCAGGAGTAGGAGGTTTGACCGTTGCCAGAGAGGTTATGCGCAACAGCCCTCAGGAGAGGATCGTCTATTTTGGCGATACCGCGCGGGTACCCTATGGCAGTAAATCAAAAGATACCATCTTAAAGTATTCCAGACAGATTATACGTTTTCTGCAGACACAGGAAGTGAAGGCAATCGTCATTGCCTGTAACACGGCAAGCGCATTCGCTCTGGAAGAAGTCCAGAAAGAACTGGATATTCCCATTATCGGAGTAGTAAAGCCCGGTGCCATGGTAGCGTGTGAGACCACCAGAAATGGAAAGATCGGCGTTATCGGTACGGAAGGAACGGTACACAGCCATATGTATCGGGATTTTATCTGTGGACAGAATCCCGGGGTTCAGGTAATCGGAAAAGCCTGCCCGCTGTTTGTGCCCCTTGTGGAAGAGGGACTGTTAAAGGATCCGGTAACGGTGGAAATCGCGAACCGGTATCTGTCGGAGCTAAAAGAACAGGACATCGATACGCTGATCTTAGGCTGTACCCATTATCCGCTGATCCGGTCCACGATTGGAGCCATTATGGGGGACCGGGTAACACTTGTTAATCCGGCGTATGAGACAGCGCGGGGACTGAAAGAATTATTGCAGAAACAGGGAATTGCCAACACAGAGGGCTATGATGCGGATGAGACGCCGTATCAGTTTTTTGTAAGTGATGCGGCTGACAAATTCAAACAGTTTGCCAATTCTATTTTACCCTATGATATTGAAACTACAAAACAAATCAATATAGAAGAATTTTAAGGTGGGTACGATGACGGGAGAAGTGTTAATAAGTATCAAAGGAATGCAGACATTGGAAACGAGTGGTGAAGATCCGGTGGAGGTTGTGACTGCCGCGAAGTATCTGCAGAAAGACGGAAAGCATTATATCAGCTACGAAGAAGTTATGGAAGGCATGGACGGAAAGATCCAGAATCTGATTAAATTAAAAGATAACGGGCTGGAAGTGACAAAGCGCGGACTGACCAATGTACATATGGTGTTTGAACAGAATAAGAAAAATATGACGTATTACGATACACCATTTGGCAATCTGCTCATTGGGATTTCAGCTACCAACATCCATGTGGACACGTCGGATGACAATATTGATGTGAAAGTGGACTATGCACTGGAAGTGAATTATGAACATCTGGCGGACTGCTGTATTAATATGAATATAAAGTCTATGGACAATAAGAGTTTTCAGTTAATGGGAAATTAGTTCATTTTATACGATATATACAGATATGAATAAAGAACCGGTCAGAATGAAATAATACATTCTGACCGGTTCTTAATATGTAGATGCTTATTTTTTCTTTTTATCTTTGTCCTTGGTTTTGTTTCCTGTAATTTTGCTTTTTGCCTTCTGGAACCAGTTTTGCTTTTTGTGCGGAACTTCCAATGGACCGCGGACACCTTTTACTTCGGTAATATAGATACCGCTTACTACGGCTTTCACTTCCTTTTTAATCGGAACCAAATCGTAGATCTTTGCATCACATACAAGAGTCATGATCTTCGGGCCGACTTTCGCTTTTACGATGGGAAGCTTTGATCCGCGCATAAGACGCGGGGTCTGGTCAATTACCATTTGGGGAAGGCCGGACTCTTTTATTTTTAGCCGCTTTTTATCGATAATCAGCATGGATACCGTTTGTTTGGCTGCCTCCATCTGTTCTTGTTGAATGGCTTGTTTTTTCTGTGCTTTCCGCCCAAAGAAGTACAGGACGCCCAATAATACGACCAGAACTGCTAAAATAATCAGCAGAACAGTTAAAAAAGTTGACATAGGTTACCCTCCTGAATAAAGTAGAATCGGTTGAATCAAATAGATTTTCACACCTTGTTACATTCTACCATTCTTTCCTTAAAAGTGCAATATTTCTTTATTTTTTCTTAAAAAACTATTTTGAGGTAGATTTTGGTGCGGAATATGCTATAATATAACAGATGCAGTCCGCATAAAATATGAGGACTGGTGGATTTTACATTACATTGAGGGAGGAAAAGAATGGAGACAAACGGAAAAGATAACCGGGCAGAAGCCAGAAAAGCAAAACGCAAAAAACAAGTGCTGATGGGGAAAATCATTATTGCAGTATTAGTTTTGATTATTGCGGCGCTTTGTTTCTTTTTAATAAAGGGTGTACTTGACAAGAGAAGCAATACAAACGGAACGTCATCTTCTGGAAATAAACAGACGGAAAGCCAGTCAGGAGCAAGTGAAGCAACAGAGACCGAGACACAAAAAGTAACGGAAGCACCGGAGGAAGATCTGGAAGCAAAAGCGGACAGGCTTGCAGCAATGTATGATTACGATGCAGCCATAGATTTACTTAAAAATTCAGCAGGATATGACAGTAATACTGCATTACAGTCTAAGGTATCCGGATACGAAGCAACAAAGGCGACCTGTGTGGAATATCCACTGGAAGAAGTAACTCACATTTTTTACCATTCACTGGTGAAAGATACGAAGCGGGCATTCGGACCTGGCGACCACACTTCCGGCGGCATTAACCAGGTTATGACAACGATAGAAGAGTTTAACAAAATTACACAGTCCATGTATGAAAAAGGCTATGTAATGGTGAAGCTTTCCGATATGGCTACATTTGATGAAAATGGAAATCTCGTAAAAGGCAAGATTATGCTGCCTCCGGATAAGAAGCCATTTGTCCTGTCACAGGATGATGTGAGCTACTATCATTACCAGGAAGGCTATGGTATGGCTGATAAACTGGTTGTGGATGAAAATGGAGAAGTGAAAACATCTTATACAGAAGACGATGGTTCGGTTACGATCGGTAACGATGATATGGTGCCGTTAATTGATGAATTTGTAAAAGAGCATCCTGATTTTTCTTATCGCGGAGCAAAAGGAACACTGGCAATGACAGGATATAATGGTGTGTTTGGATATCGTACGGATATCGTGTACAAGACCAGAGATCCTGAGACATTAGATACAGATCAGAAAGTTTGGCTGGACAAACACCCGGATTTCAATTATGATCAGGATGTGGCAGATGCAACAAAGGTAGCAGAGGCTATGAAGGCAAATGGATGGACATTTGCAAGCCATACCTGGGGACATCAGCCGGTTGGTACAATTACTCTGGACAAACTGAAAGTAGATACGCAGAAATGGTTGGATTATGTAGAACCGATATTAGGGCCTACAAACATTATAATCTTTGCTTTCGGTCAGGATATCGGACCGGTAGAAGGATACACAGCCGAGAATACAGATGGCAAATTCGAGTATTTGAAGAGTGTTGGATTTGATATCTACTGTAATGTAGATTCATCCCAGTACTGGGTACAGTTTGGAGATAACTTCATGCGTCAGGGCAGAAGAAACCTGGATGGATATAGAATGTATTATAATCCGGAACTGGTAAGTGATTTATTTGATGCGAATTCCGTATTTGATAAGTCCAGACCTACACCTGTCCCGCAAATGTAGTTGTTTATATTAGCAAGGAAATGAAAGAGCCGGAACATAAACGGCGTAAAATCAGAGAGGATATTTATTTATGAAGAAAAAAATTGTAGTTGCATTATTATTAAGCCTGAGTGTTTTGGCAGCAGGCTGCTCGAGCGATAACAAGACAGCAGATACCTCAACACAGGCTGCAACAGAGGCGACATCCGCTACTACAGAAGCCGGAAGTGAGAAAGCATCTGAGACAGCAGACGGAACGGAAAAAACCTCTGAAAGTGCAACAGAAGCAACTTCTGAGACACAGAAACAGACAGAGCGTGCAAAATATGATGCTCTGGATTATGTAACACTGGGCGAGTACAAAGGCCTGGAAGTTACACTGGAGACAGAAGAAGTAACCGATGATGAAATCAATGAGCAGATCAAGAGTACCGTAACCCAGCAGAACAAGATGGAAGAATTAAAAGACGGAACGGTTCAGGATGGCGATATTGTAAATATTGATTTTGAAGGTAAAGTAGACGGAGAAGCAGTAGATGGAGCAACCGATAAGGGATATGAATTAACTATTGGTTCCAATTCTTTTATTGAAGGATTTGAGGATGGATTAGTTGGAGTGAAAGCAGGAGAAAGCAAAGACCTGAACCTGAAATTCCCAGACAGTTACCAGAAAGAAGACTTACAGGGAAAAGATGTTGTATTCAGCGTAACGGTAAATTCCATCAAGAGAATGCCTGAGATAACAGATGAACTGGTAAAACAGATTTCAGATGCCAAGACAGTAGACGAATACAAAGAACAGGTGAAGTCAACCCTGATGCAGCAGAAAGCGCAGAGTCAGAAGACAGCAGAAATTAATGACCTGATTTCTCAGGTTTACAGCAATTCCAAAATCAATGATTATCCGAAGGAATTAGTAGACCAGAATGTACAGAGCATGAAGACATACTATGAATCCTATGCAAAACAGTCTGACCAGTCCTTAGAAGAATTCCTTCAGGCTAATATGCAGATGTCCGAAGATGATTTCATGAAAAAGGCTGAGGAAACTGTAAAGCAGGGATTAGTTCAGGAAATGCTGCTGAAAGCAATCGCTGAAAAAGAAAAGATGAGCGTCTCCGATCAGGAATATAAAGCGGGACTTACAAAATACAGCAAAGATTATGGCTTTGAAAGTGAAGATGAATTCCTGAAACAGTATGGAAAAGACATCATTGAATTAAGCCTGATTCAGGATAAAGTAGTGGAATTCCTGTTAGAAAATGCAAAAGTAACAAATGAAGAGGCAAGAGTAACTGAAGCTTCTACAGAAAAAGCAACAGAGAAAGAAACAGATAAAGAAGGAACTACAGAAGAAGCGACAAAAGAAGCAGGTTCAGAAAAAGGAACCGAAAAGGCTACTGACAAAGGAACTGAAAAGGTAACCGAAAAAACGACTGCTAAATCAGAGTAAATAATTAGCTGCAAACAGGCGATATATAAAAAGATAGCGACGGTAAAATCCATCGCTATCTTTTTTGTATGTAGAACTTGAATTGCTGCATCGATGATATATTAAAAGTACTTAATATTAGACTGTTTGCGGTGGTGATATAGCGAACGCTTTGGGTTTCGCTGATAAAAGACGCTTTGTGTATGATAGGTAGTGTACAGAAAGATGGGTGTGGGAAATTGGTATGGACTCCGTCAGCTGGCCGCAGAACTGGTATTTTCTAACCTTTCCGAAGCGCTTTTTGGCGGCACGCGGGCATTCACCGAGAAATCCTGATGCATTTCTCGGTTCA
>UQGG01000021.1 GCA_900540475.1 uncultured Robinsoniella sp.
TGAACCGAGAAATGCATCAGGATTTCTCGGTGAATGCCCGCGTGCCGCCAAAAAGCGCTTCGGAAAGGTTAGAAAATACCAGTTCTGCGGCCAGCTGACGGAGCCCATGCCAGTTTCCCACGCCCACCTTTTCGTACACTATCTACATCTACAAAGCGTATTTAATCAGCAAAACCCAAATTTTTTTAAGTAAACCGCTTATAAACCCTTCCCCTATACTACAAATCTAATAAAAATACTTCTCCTGGTTTCTAAATATCTCCGCCATAACCTCAATATTTTCCGCCGGCACATCTCCCGGAACCGCATGTGTGGGCGCCAGAATATACCCCCCTTTTCCTTTCATAATCCCAGCGGTTCTTATAATAACCTCCATCACCTCTCGGGGCGCAGCAAAAGGCAATAAAGTCTGGGTACTAATCCCACCCCAAAAAGTGAGACTGTCTCCAATTTTTCTCTTCACATCTGCCATATCATAGATTTCCGGCTGAAAGGTCTGATAGACATCCAGACCGATCTCTACGAGATCTTCAAAAACAGCTTCGATATCCCCACAGGAATGCTGGATCACATACTTATCAGCACATTTGATCTGGTGGTACATCCTTTTCATTTGAGGCCGAATGAATTCCCGCCATTTCTCAGGCCCCATGATCATTCCTTTTTGCTGCCCCCAGTCATCTCCAAGGCAAATGCCGTCAATATCATATTCCAACGCAATCTGTATTAACCTGCAGTTATAATCACAGATCTTTCCCAGCAGTTCATGTACAAATTCCGGTTCTTCAATCATGAACACCAGTAAATTCTCCATTCCGCACAGAGTCCACGCTCGCTCGAACATGGAGAAGCTAATAGAAGCTGCTTTAAAGGTATCTCTCCCATTTTCAGAAAGCTGTTTTAACTTTTCACGTACCTGTTCCTCCTTAATTTGTGGGAAAGAATAAGATTTTAAATCCTCTGGACCACAAAGGATACAGGAATCAATCACTCCAATATCCTTATCCACCCCATTTCTGTTCCAGCACACACCAAAAGCATCTGTAAAATATCCCGGCTTGTTTGTTGCTTCTGTATATCCGCCGTCTATTCCTACCATATCAATATCATTATCCAGCGTATTCTGATAATTGCTTATTCCGGTGAATTGACGCATCTTTTCCAGTTCTTCCGATCCCAGTTCAATATAATGGGGTATTCTATCTGTTTCCAAATGTTTTATGCAGTTTATTACCCGCTCTCTGCCTGTCATAATGTTTCCTTTCTGAAATACGCTTCTTCCCTCAGCCCACATCTTATCCATAATCTATCCCTTCCCCGCAATCCGCACCCATCTTCCTCTACATCCTACATCCTGACAACCGTCCCCATCACCCGAGCTTCCTCCGCAGCAAAAGCGATCCGGTGCCCCTGAAGAGCAGACAGCGCACTGGTATCCACCACTCCATCTTTATTTTCTCTGATCAATCTCAGAAATTCTTTCATTATTCCATAATCTCCGCCGCCATGTCCTTCCTTAATGGCATCAATCAGAATCGACTCCTTTTTTCCTTTCTTAAAATCAATTAGTTCAATCTGATCATCTTCCAGCCTGCCATTTATTTCCCCTTTACTTCCCATGAGCTTTATCACTCTGCTGCAATCCCAGGAAAAAGCGCTCATGGTAAAGGAAGCCGTAACATTATTGGCAAATTCCAGATTCACAACCTGATGATCCACCACGTCATTATCACAGTCATAGACACACCTGCCATAAGGACCCGTCCGAAGTGCTTCCAGGATGGCTTCCTCGCTGGTATCCGTGCTAACAACTTTTTTAATAACATCTGCCTGCCAGTTATCTTTCCAGTCTATATAAATCCCCGGGGCATAATAAGCACATTCTTTTGCTGCCGGACAGCCATCCGTGCATCGTTTTGCAGCGCCCGCCGGTGCCTTTTCCTTTTTAAAGTGCCCCAAAGAACCAAAGGACGAAACTCTGCTGCAGTCAGCATCCGCCAGCCACAAAAGGATGTCCATATCATGACAGCATTTTGCAAGAATCATTGGGCTGGAGCTATGGCTGTTTCTCCAGTTCCCTCGGACAAAGCTGTGTGCCTGGTGCCAGTATCCCACATTTTCAATCAACTGAATATTCTGCAGTTCGCCAATTCTGCCTTCGTTCAGCAGTCTTTTTATTGTCTTAAAAAATGGAGTATAACGAAGTACGTGGCATACTAAAAATACATTTGGATATGCAGACACCGCTTTTTCCATTGCAGCACACTCATCCGGCTGGTTGGACACAGGCTTTTCCAGTAAAATATGATATCCTTTCTCCATTGCTTTTACCGTTGGAGAAAAATGCTCCTGGTCCTGTGTACAGATCAGCACCGCATCTGCCATTTTATCCTTGCTAAAAAAAGTTTCCCAGTCCTCAAAACATTTTTTATCCGGAATATGAAACTCCTTTTGAAAGGACTCCCTCCGCTTTGGATCCGGTTCCGCTACTGCGACAAATTCCAGTTCTTCCGGATGCCTGTTTGCATATGAAGCATACGCCTGGGCTCCTCTCTGCCCTGCCCCGATTAATGCCGCCTTTATCTTTTTCATCCGTTCTGTCCTCCTGTTGTTGATAAATAACCTTCTGCAACTTCCATCATCACTTCATAATTTTTATATGCATTTTCAGAAAGTACCCTTCCCAGCGGGCAGGACGACGGCATAAGTACGAATCCTTTTCCATCGCCTTGCGTTCCCTGGCACATGGCATGTTCCACTTTCTCTCTAAATTCCTCCTGGTTCATCTGCTCTATATCACTGATCTCCAGTCCTCCAAACAGCACCATCTGCTGCCCATACTTTTTGCGCACCTCGGATAGTTCCACATCTCCCTGGGGAAAGGGTTCGATGGGATCAAGTCCGGTGCATCCGGTCTGCGCGGTATACTCCAGAATGTCTTTCTGCCTTCCATGCTGATGGATTCTGGCAAAACCGCCATACTTCTGTATGATCCCAACCAGATCCCGGTCATAATCCGTCACGTATTCCTTGTATAGTTTCGGAGGCAGATATGGCGGCGCCGCATATTCCGGTCCATATATGCGCCAAAGGCGCCCCGGCAGATCTTCTGCGATCCGCGCCGTTTTTTTCAATAGTATTTCCTGCGCCTTTTCTAACGCTTTGTGAAAGAGTTCCTGCTCGGTCATGGCTATGATCATATACTCTTCCATATCCATCAGCGATGCTATTTCGCACAGGGCATCGCCAGTTTCTATCATTACAATGCCGGTATCTCCTAATTCCTTTTCCACTGATAAAAGCTGCCGGTAGTCCGGCTCTCCTATTTCATCAGATGGCAGTGCAATCCATGCTTCCAGATCCGTTTCATCTTTAATAAAATGTTCCAGAATCCAGACGGTGTTTACATCTGTATCTCTCCTTGTATGCTGACGCAGCGTGCGGTCACCCGCCTTTATTTCCGTAATCTCATGCCTGCGTCCCTGATCATCATAATAGGTGGTCACCACCGTCTGTTTGTCCACCTGGTCCGCCGGATGGGCAAAAGGTATGTAACACATAATGATACGGTCTGTTTTTTCCCTTGCCAGTTTCAGAAGAGGTTTCCAGGATGGATGATTATATATGTTAAATGGATCCGGGTCATTTTCATCCTCCGAATATCCGTTGATCTCGTAAAAGCATACCGGCGGCCTGTCCACAGGCTCCCCCTTAAGAACAGCCATCAATCGTTCTTTTCTCGTCATAAGCTTCTCCTTTTACTTCAGCGCTGATGTTGCCGTCAAAGCATCTTCGATCTTTTCTCCGCACACGATATTCAGCAGAACCGCTGGAGCGCTGATCATTACCATAGTTGCTCCCAGCAGTCCCCAATCCGTGCCTCTTAATGATGTAAAATAATTCAATGAAATGGGAAGGGACCTCATATTCTGTGAATCGATCAGCAGATATGCCAGGGAAAATTCATTCCAGGAATAATTCATGAATACAACAATCACAACGGTAGTCACTGCCGGTGCCACCATTGGCACCATAATTCTGAAAAATGTACGAAATACACCGCACCCGTCAATATAAGCCGCCTCCTCCAGTTCATATGGCAGAGACCGGAAATAACCGGTAAATATAATCACCGATATGGGCAGTGCACTGGCGGTATAGAGCATGATCATACCCGGGTAGGTATTACGTACTCCCAGATCTCCCATCAGGCTGAACAAAGACAGTACGATTACAAAAACAGGCACAATCATTCCCACCTGCAGAAGATTTACCATAAACCTGCTAAGCTTAAATCTCATTCTGGCGACCGCATAGGCAAACATAATCGCACAAAATATCGTAAGTAAAATCGTTCCCGCTGTATACACCACACTGTTCATAAAGAATCTAGGAAAATCAAATGTTGTAAATGCATCTGCATAGTTGCTGAACATCCACTCCCCGGGCAATCCGAATGGATTTATCATTACGTCTTCCTTCGTCTTCAGAGAAGTCAGTACCATCCACAATAGCGGGTATAGAAACAGAAAACTGATCAGCACCATACTTAACCAAAGGATAATTTTTCTGCCTTTTTTCTTCATAATAACGCCTTCCTCGTATAATAAGTTTGCAGACCTCTTTCAGAGGCAGCTTTCCATATGATCTGATAACCGTATATCTGTTATACCAGTTCGATCCGTTCTCTGGCCACAAAATGATTGATCACCATAAATACCCCAATGCCAATCACTGCAAAAATAACTGCAATGGCATTTGCCTCTCCAAACTGCTGGCTTTGATATGCCTTATAATATAGCTGGTAGACAATCGTTCTCGTCAGATCCCCCGGACCTCCATTTGTCATGACCTGCACATGTGCAAACATGCCGAGGGTTCCGGCTGTGGATATAATCAGCACAAATTTAATGATTTCCTGAAGCAGCGGAATCGTGATATACCTGCACTGCTGGAAGAAATTAGCCCCCTCCACCTTGGCGGCCTCCATATAGGTCTCCGGTATGGAACGAATTCCCGAATACAGCAGAACCATATTATAACCAATATATTGCCAGACGAATACAAACGCCACACACCAGATCGCCGTCTTTTCATCGATCAGCCAGGTATGTATCAGTTCACTTAGCCCTAAATTTGTCAGCACCGTATCGATAATTCCCCAGTTAGGCTGCAAAACCATTTTCCACATCAGGCAGATAACAGTAATGTTCAATACCGTTGGCATAAAGTAGGTGATCTTTACATAGCGTCTCATTTTTACAGAGCACAGATTAATAAGCAGTGCAAGCAGTAAAGATACAGGACCGGCAACCAGCGTCTGCAGCAACACGATTTTCAGTGTATTGGAAACAGAATGCCAAAATACAGGATCCGTCAGAACCGCGCTGTAATTCCCGATTCCCACAAATTTTCCTACCTTAAAGCCATCGTATTCAAAAAAGCTGGTATAAATTGTGGGCAGCATGGGGTATAAAATAAATACACTAAATATGATGGTGGCTGGTGCCAGGAACACCAGTATGATCCATTTCTTGCTCAAATATCTGTCCATGGCATTCTCCTTTTAGTAAGCGGAGAGGCCGCTTCAAAGCTGCACCTCTCCATCCAATCACTTTACAGAGTCTTTTTGCAGTTTATCCATAGTGGTACAAAACTCATCTGCTGTCAGCTGCTTGGTAAGTAATTTTCCAATATTAACTTCTAATTCTGCTTTGACTGAATCTTTCAGGAAATTGGACGCATAATTAGGAATCACATCCATCCCTTCCTGATTAAACAGGTCATAATAGTCCTGCGTAATTGGTGAAAGCTTTGGTTCTGTTCCAACATCCATCCCCACTGCATTTCCCATTTCTTCCGAGAAGAACTTCGCATCCTGCTCTACCATCCACTCAGCCAGTTTCACCGATTCCTCAATGTTTTCACTGTTCTTGGATACCATGTAACCGCCATATGCCTGTCCCCAGCCATTGAGGAATCCCGGCGTCTTATTAAAAGTGGGCAGTGAAAAGTAATCCAGATTCTCCATTTTATCAATGGAACCATATACCCACAATGGTGCATAGATCATCGGTGATTTACCGGAGGTAAAAAGTGCTACATGCTCATCATAAGTAGTGGTCGCCGCGTCCTTTGCAAATGCTCCTGCATCAATCATCTGTTCATATTTTTTCATTGCATTTCGGAAAGGCTCCGAATCAAATCCCATATCCCCGGCAATAATCTTCTTCATATTTTCAGGATCATCCATTGTAATCAGCTCCTGAGGGAGAAATGCATAGGCCGTGAAGCTGCCCAGCATGGAGATCGGGACGTAATCTTTTGCCGCAAATTGGGTACAGGCATCCAATAACTCTTCAAAATTTGTAGGTACTTTTATATTTTCTTTTTCAAATATCTCTTTATTATAAATCATTGCTGCCGTGTAATAAGCGTCCATGCCTGCACTGATTGCATAGATATTTCCATCGCTGTAAGGAACCAGCGCCGATTTTGTTTTATACCGGTCTATGAATCCGTCTTTTTCAATATACGGAGTCAGATTTACTGCATTATCGCTTTCCAGGATAATATTCCATCCGAAAAAGACATCGGGCAGTTCCCCGGAAGCATTATAAATACGTAGTTTTTCCTGATACCCTTTTCCCGGAAGTTCAAATTCCACGTCCAGATTGGGAAGGTCGTTTTTTACATTGGGCGCATAACATTCGTTGTACAATCTTACCCTGGCTTCGTCCTCAGACATCAAAAAAGCCTTTAATTTTACCGGCTCCCCGGACGCTGTCTCAGCAGCTTCCTGCTGTGTTTCTTCTGCATCATCTCCGGCTGCATCCTTCCCTGCTTCTTCTGCTGCATCTGTTTCTGAATCTCCTGCTTTTGTTTCTCCTGCTTTTGTTTCTCCCGCATCTGTTTTTCCCGCTGCCGTTTCCCCCGCCGCTGTCTCACTCTTTGCCGGACTCTCCGCATTTCCTCCTTTTCCTGTGGAACATCCCATACAGATTAAGGATGTAATTACTACTGCCGCCGCCGCTTGCATCCATCTCTTTCTCATATCTTATCCTCCTTCAGATATTAATTGTAAATTCAGTATATCTGACTAATCAGATCTCCGTAAGACACTATTGTTTGTTCATTGGTAATATTGTTTGATTTTCCATTTTTTCTGATCCTTTTCATAATCAAAAAAGAGACTGTACCAGCATGTATTTGAAATTTATTCAACCGATCATGTTCTAAATCTCCTGGTTCTGGAAAGCCTCTTTTTTCCTATTCTATTCAATTTTTTCCATATATTTGGATGGCGATACTCCGGTATATTTCTTAAAGCATTTCCCAAAATAACCCAGATCCCCATAGCCTACCTGTTCCGCCAGCAGGGTCATATTCCGGCATCCCTGGTCAATTAATGTTTTTGCACGTTCGATTCGAAGAGAGGTAATATATTGGTTAAGCGTGATTCCAGTCTGCTTTTTAAAGCTATGGCACAGATAATGGTAATTAACATAAAAATACCCTGCAATGTCGTTAATTTTAAACTCCGCTTCACAAAAATGCTCTGCAATGTAAGCCTTAATCTCTTCCATCTGTTTCATTCCTCTGGTATTTTTGTGCTCTCCAATATAACACAGCGCTTTGTCAAATAAATCCAAAATACTGCTCTCCGCCTGGCTGATCGTATGTATTCCATCCAGTATTTCCATAGGAGACTGCATCTGCGGAAATATATCCGTAAATGGAACCGACACTTCCTCCAGATATTCCAGACAGGTAAAAATAAATTCCATACAATGACACTGCAGCATATCATAACTGATGCGAAGCTCCTGTGCCTCACGAAATATCTTTTTTAAAATGCACTGTACAGATTCCCGCTCTCCCTGCCTCATCCCCATAATTAATTCATTTCGGATTCCCGAATGGATCAGAGTGTTCTGGCTGATAAAGGATTTTGTTTTCTCATAATCAACCACACTATTTCCCCCGCTGTTATATTTATTTTTCAGGGAAAATAATGCCTGTTGATAAGATGTCGTAATTCCTCCCGGATCAGCAGCTGAATTTCCAATTCCAATCGTGACGGTAAATGGAAGGTGCTTAGAAATAAATTCTGCAATTTGAAGCACACATTTTTTAATTTCAGCCTTGCTATTGTCCTTGGATACTTCCCCGCACAGCAGGCAGACAATACTATCCCGTTCATCTACGCAAAAATAAGGATGCATATTGCCTGGGATCAACTCCCGGGCAATGTTTCGCACCGCATATTTCCACAGCTCTTTATCCGCCACATCCCACTGCCGGGATTTAAAATCATCAATTTCCATGACCAGCACAACAAAAAAATGATAATCCAGGTTCATCCCTTCCGGTTCCGGTGACATTTTTCCATGTGCACCCCCGGCAGAAATAACTCCCCGTATTAAATCATTTAAAATCTTTTCCTCCAGCAATGGCTGATTTCTTTTTACCTGCTTCTCCAGACTGGTCAATTTCACCTGGTAACTTCGCAAAGCTTCCATCTCTTTGGAAATCTCCCGGATCGCCTGGCACAGTTCCTCTTCATTCAGCGGCTTTAACAAGTAACTTTTCACACCGTATTTCATTGCCTTCTGCGCATATTGAAACTCGCTGTGACCGCTTAATATAATAATTCTGGTTTCCAGCTTCCGTTCGTTTATCAGCTTACTGAATTCAATTCCGTCAATTATCGGCATGTTAATATCCAAAATTACAATTTCCGGCTCTTCCCTTTCCACCAAAAGTAAACCTTCTTCCCCATCAGAAGCTTCACCTGAAATATGACAACCCATTCCCTCCCAATCAATACATGATTTCAAATACTGCCGAAAGTAAAATTCATCATCTACAATTACAACCTTTGTCATAGTTTTTACACCTTGTCCTTTATTGACTTTACACCCTGTCCTTCTTCGGAATTCTTACAATGACTTCCGTATATGCCCCATAGCTGCTGCTGACAGCCAGCCCATAGGAAGATCCAAATACCAGCTTTAGCCGGTTATTGATGGAATGCAGCCCAAATCCCCCTCTTTCATCTGTCTTCTGATCCGTCAGCACCGAATCCAGTTTTTCCTTTCGGATCCCAATTCCATTGTCGTATACCGAAATACAAATATCATCGGCATCACTATAGTACTTAATCCGGATATCCGATTTGATCTTTTTGGGCTTTATACCATGATAAATTGCATTTTCCACCAGCGGCTGCAATGTTAATTTGGGAATGATGTATTTCCCCAGAGCTGCATCCCCCTCTATCTGATAATTCAACTTATCTACATACCGGATCCCCTGCATATACAGATAATTCTGTATCAGATCCAGTTCTTCCTTCAGCGTAATTATATCCGATCCATTACTCAGCGAAATGCGGTAAAAATTCCCCAGGGATCTGGTATACTGCATGGCATTATCTTTCATGGATATCCCGATCAACGAGATAATGGTTTCCAGAGAATTATATAAGAAATGTGGTTTAATCTGCGCCTGGATTAATCGGAATTCATAATCTCTTTTCCGCTCATTTTCAATCTCAATCTGGTGCATCAGCTCCTGTACCCGGTCCACCAATTGGTTAAATCTTCTGGTGAGAAGATTCAGTTCCTGGGGCGAACGTACCTCCGTGGTATGGCTGTTTCCATTGATACAGTCAAAGGACTTCATTGCAACTGCCAGTTTATGAATCGGCTTTGTTACCCTGCTGGCGATTGCATAAGACAGTACGAAAGAGACTACAATTGCAATGATACCAATGTTTACCATTGACAGGTTAATTTTATCCATTTCACTTACCAGATAGCGCTTTGGTACAAAGTCCATGACCTTCCAGTGATTGATGGGAATCTGTTCTGTGGTAATAATGTAGGCATCCTTTTTATTAGCGTAGATCTCCAGATCCCGGATATCCTGATACAGCAGCGATTTATCAGCAGAAGAAATGATATTCATATCTTCATTTACAATATAAAGCTCCGCATTTTTTTCGATAATATCCCGGTAAAACCCGCTAACCTTGCTTTCCTTTACAATTGCAAATACATACCCCAATACATCCGGTGACCAGATATCCATAACCTGCTTAGTGATTACAAATACGTTTTCCGTCCCCACCAGCTCATTTTTCATTTCAAGAGGACCATACCAGGTTGGTTTATTGATAATATCGGACATTTGAATGTTATTTTTTTCAAATGTACTGCTAAAATTCTCTTTGGAATACATGCCCATATCATAAAAGGTTCCGCTTTTTGACAGAATAACAACGGAATCTATGTAGGAATTCAAAGCTGATTTCGCATAAACTGCCCGAATCAGCTTCATTTTGATGTTATATCTTTCTTCTTCCGAAATGGGGACCTCATCATGGTATTTTAGTATTTCCTGAAGCGTACTGTCTACGGACAGCGTAAGGATATAATCATTGATGCTGTTTACCAGCAATTCCATATTATTGCACACCAGGGAGACTTCCCTTTGCTGGAACATCTTAGCTTTTTCTGTTATTGTTTTTTCAAAAAGAACATTGGAAATGACCGCAATTGCCAGAATGACTACAATAATATTTAATGCGCTGAAAAAAAAGAATCTATGCTTGATGGTTAATTTTATCTTAAATGAAAAATGCGGCACCTTCATTAGATACTCCCCCTGAATGATTTGGTTTTATCGCAGCAAACACCTCTTGGTACCAGTTTTCTATATCATACTATTTAAACTGTTAGGAAGCAATTATTTCCAGTATTTTCTACCATTTACTTTTTACCGCTTCCACATATGCCTCTATGTTTTCAAAGGGAACCTCCGGCTCCAGAACATGAGTAGGTGCTATCACCAGCCCTCCGCCTCTGCCAGCAGATTCAATCATTCTTCTCACTTCCCGTTTTACCTCTTCCGGAGTCCCAAAAGGCATGGTTGTCTGGGTTCCGATGGTTCCCCACAAATTCACCCTGCTGCCATACCGCTTTTTTATTGCAACCGGATCCATGCATTCCGGCTGTATTGGATTCAGAATATCCACGCCAATTTCAATCAGATCTTCAATAATGTCTGAAATATCCCCGTCTGAATGGTAATAACACAAGACCTGGGGATTCACTGATTTTGCGCTGTCAATCCCACGTTTCAGGCGTGGTTTCAGCCATTTTCTCCATAGTTCTTTATCCATCATCATCCCCCGCTGTGTAGCCACATCATCTCCAAACACCACAATATCAAATCCTGCTTCCGCACATTTCTTAGCCATTTCACATTTTATCCTGCACATGCGTTCCAGGCACGCTTCCGCCATTTCTTCATCCGCCAGCATATCCATAAGCATATTTTCCATGCCCCTTAAATACCAGGCCGCTTCAAATATATCAATATTGCACCCCGAAGTATTCATAGTGATACAATCGGCTGCCTTCAGCTTAGCAATGGTCTCTTTTACCCCCTCCCACCGGTAATCCTCTAAAATATCGGGAAGCGGAAAATCCCATACTTCTTGTGGTGTTTCAAAAAATTTCATGGGAGACACAAACTGCCGGAAATGATAACCGGTACTCCCTGCCTTATATCCCACTCCCCACTCATTATAATAATCATAGGATTGTCCTGCAAAATAGCCGGAGAAATCCTGCATATGCTCTGTGGGACGAATTTTTACAGGTATAATGCCGCTGCCATAATATTTCCGGTAATCGGTTTTATGATACCGCCTCTCAAATTCCAGTTCCAGTTCCTCACTTAACCGCATAAAAAATGGAATCTGCTCCGGCTGCCGATGTGACATAGCCATAAAAAAATTTTCTCTATTCGTCATATTTCTTACCCCTTTACGATTTATTTTGCTATAATCAAAATTATATCAATTAGAGGGGCTGCAGGCTTTGTCAATTATCATACAATGTTTGCAATTTACATTTACTTTGGGGGATTTTAAATGAATAAAGATTATCAGGATACTTACTTAGACAGCTCTATCACCATAGATTCGCTTCAGACCATCCATTACTTTAAATTTAGTCCGGACTATAATTACAGAGGTGAAAGTCATGCTTTCTGGGAATTTATCTATATTGACTTTGGAATCCTGAATGTCCGCATAGAAAATGATATTTATACATTGGAAAAAGGTGATCTGATATTGGTAAGCCCGGATGCATTTCACAATGTATGGGGAAATTACCAGCACCCATCGGATATCGCTGTCATCTCATTTCGAAGCCCTACCAGCCAGTTATTTGGTCTTTCCCATAAAATCATTAAAACCAGTCAGCGACAGCAGTTTTTTATCGGGCAGTTTCTAAAGGAAGCGCGCCTTACTTTTGCTGCCGAACTTGAGAAACCCGCCATCTTAAAATTAGAGAAGAAAGAAAATCTGCCCTTTGGAAGTGAACAGTCCCTGAGAAATCTTCTGGAACTGCTGGTCATTGATTTGGTACGAAAAAATACGGAATCTCTGCCGCCAGAGCAGCTTATGAAAACAGAGAGCAGTTCTGCCCGATCCAGCACCATTAAATTACATAAGGATCGGATAATAATCCGGCAGATACAAGATTATTTTGAAAACCATCTGGGTGACTCCACCCTCACCTTACAACAAGTCTGTAAAGAAAATTTCGTTTCCAGTGCACTGCTTCAACAAGTATTCCGCCGAAATCTGGGAACCGGCGTTATTGAATATTATAATAATCTAAGAATGGAACGCGCAATGCATTTAATTCAGGTTGGAAAATATAATATGACAGAAATTTCCGAGATGCTAGGCTATAACAGCCTGCATTACTTTTCCAGGTGTTTCAAAAAAGCAGTTGGTATTCCTCCAACTGCCTATGCATCCTCAATTGAAGTATTACATCATACCTTTGAATAATTTTATTTTATTGGAAAGGAAATACCACTCTCTCCATAAAGAAAAATAAGGCAGCCGAATAATAAATTATCCTATCCGAATTTATAACCGGGACATTCCATCCCGGTATAAATTGATATCTCAAATTTATTTTCAGCTGCCTTACTTTAACACGTTTGAAAATGGATTTCTGCCATCTGCACGTCACACTTTGTGAGATTATAAATCATAACACATATGGGACTCCCAGATGACTGGCATAAATTCTGCCATTCGCTCATTTTCATTTATTACGACACATAAATCTTACAAGTTGCTTTCTTTCCTGTTGCTGTCCTGACCGTGATAGTCGTGTATCCTTTTTTCTTTGCTGTGACTTTACCTTTGGAATTGACTTCAGCAACTTTTTCTTTTGAAGAGGTGAATTCCAATTTGTCATTTGCTGATATCGGTGTTCTAAGAACCTGAAGTTTCACTGATTTGCCCATTTTAAGGTTTATCTTCTCAGAACCAAAGGAAACTTTACTCGTAGCAACAGCATTTTCCTGAACGATAACTTTACACTTGGCACTGACACCGCTCTTCATCGTAACTGTAATATAAGTTGTTCCTACTGATTTCGCCGTTATCTTTCCGGTCTTTTTATCAACTACAGCTATCTTTTTATTTGCGGATAACCATTTACTTACTGTATCTCCGGTGCTGCTAGACTTCACCTTTAAAGCTGTTGAAGTCTTCTTAACCTGCATTGTTGTAGACTTGGCATTTAACTTAACTTTCGCTTTCTTTTTCTTGATATCTCTCTTTTCCAGAACGATATCACAGCGTTCACATTTCTTAACTTCCACACCTTTCGCGAAGATCGTTGGCGCTTTCTCGACTTCCCAATCACCTGCGCTATGTCCCAATGCCGGAATTTCTTCCGATACCTGATCCGGGCACCGCATACATACTTTTGTATGGATTCCTTTGTCGGTACAAGTAGCTTCTTTGGTAATAGTCCATTCACCATAATTATGTCCCAGTGCCGGAATCTTAACTATATCCTTTTGCTCGCTGCATCTTCTGCAATCAATAGATTTTATACCATCTTCCGTACAGGTTGCAACTTTATTAATTGTATAACTGGATTTCCAGTCATGTCCTAATGCCGGGATTGCTTCTGTAACTACATCATGGCATACACTGCATTCTTTTGTTCGGCTTCCCGCTTCTGTACAAGTTGCTTCTTTTGTTACTTTCCAGTCACCATATTTATGCTCCAATGCTGGGATCTCTGTAACTTGCTCTCTCACATCACACCTTGTACAATGAATGGACTTCTCTCCTTTTTCTGTACAGGTTGCTGCTTTATCTACTGTGAAATCTTTTTCCCAGTCATGTCCTAATGCTGCAATTGCTTCCGTTACTACATCATGGCATACACTGCATTCTTTGGTGCGGCTTCCCGCTTCTGTACAAGTTGCTTCTTTTGTTACTTTCCAGTCACCATATTTATGCTCCAATGCTGGGATCTCTGTAACTTGCTCTCTCACATCACACCTTGTACAATGAATGGACTTCTCTCCTTTTTCTGTACAGGTTGCTGCTTTATCTACTGTGAAATCTTTTTCCCAGTCATGTCCTAATGCTGCAATTGCTTCCGTTACTACATCATGGCATACACTGCATTCTTTGGTGCGGCTTCCCGCTTCTGTACAAGTTGCTTCTTTTGTTACTTTCCAGTCACCATATTTATGCTCCAATGCTGGGATCTCTGTAACTTGCTCTCTCACATCACACCTTGTACAATGAATGGACTTCTCTCCTTTTTCTGTACAGGTTGCTGCTTTATCTACTGTGAAATCTTTTTCCCAGTCATGTCCTAATGCCGCAATTGCTTCAGTTACTATATCTCCACATACACTGCATTCCTTGGTGCGGCTTCCTGCGTCTGTACAGGTTGCTTCTTTTGTAACTTTCCAGTCACCATACTGATGCCCTGATTTCGGTATCACCGTGATATCTTTTCTTGCATCACACGTTGTGCAATGAATTGATTTTTCACCTTCTGTGATACAGGTAGCTGCCTTATCCACGGTAAAATCACTATCCCACTCATGATCTTCTAATACAAGCGCTGCATCTGTCACCTTTGTTGCATTAAGCTTGGCATCCAGGGTTGTCAGCTCCCCGCTTGTAGAAAACTTTGTTTTAGCTGTCGTATTCTTTAACGTGAGTACTCCTAATTTTGCCGTACCTGTAGTAGCTATTTCTGACAGTTTGTCAACATAGAATGTGAAGATGGTCTTACTGCCGTCTTCTTTTTGTGTCATCTTGTGGTAGGTGGAGGGGGACGTATCGTCCCACTCCATAGTGCCTTCTGTCTTTTCATTCACAACGATGTCAAACTGTACGGAATATGCCAAACTGTCCATATTCTGAATCTCAACTGCCCATTGACCGGCAGTATCCGTAACGGACAATTTTATTCCTGGCTTTTCTGTTGCTGCCAGGGCTGTCATGGAGTATAGCAGCATAAGTACCAGTACTCCCACGAAAACCTTAACCTTTCCTATCTTCCTCAATTGTTCATCCCTCCATCTGCCGCATCTGACTCTAACTTAATATTCGGCATTGTTTCTTCCGTAGGAGATTGTACCCATAAGGTATTACTTACAAGACGTTTGCTATCCGCATTGTCCGGATCGTCTGTACGATACATCACAGCCTGGATTTCTGCCGGAAGTACACTATTCCCACATACACCAGCTGTAAGCTCTGCTTCTTTTTGTACATCTGGTATAAAGATCCAGAAACCATTATTGATTGTTGTCATATCTCCTTCTTTTGGTTCTTCCGCGAAGAGCAGCGATACACCGTTCATCGGTCTTTCTACCAAATCAATACTGCTGTCATCTTTACTGTTATCAACATTGTTAAATCTGCCCTGCAGTGAAATCGTATTATAGACCGGATCTCCTCGATAAGTACCCGTCACTATTAAAGTGCCTGCCTTAATGATATCTTCTTCTGCCTCACCGTACCGGTAATCACTTTCCAGATAACCGATTGCAGTTTCACTGATTTCAATATCATCACCCGGATATGCCATAAAATCAATATCATCCATGGTCAGATTGTCCGGTAAATTAGTAATTCTGATATATTTCTCATCATAGGTGTCGATTCTTCCGTCTTCTCTGTCAAACAGATAAGTCTGATCTTTTGAACCAACTACATCCTGATCAAATACTTTTATATCCTTGTACTGGCTGCCATCTTCGCTGACAGATATCGTAAGCTTTCCGGCTGCTTTGGCACGTTCAAACTTCGGTGCCTGTTCGGTAACTTCCTCTGTAACTGTTTCTGTTACCGGTTGTGTTTCTATTTCTGTACTTGGTTCTGTATTAATTTCTGTATTTCGTTCTGTATTTAATTCTGTATTTTGTTCCTTAGCAGCGTCCGTAAGATCTGTTTCCACCATATCCGTTCCTGCTGTGTCCTTACCAGTCAATCCGCTTTCTGCTTTCACAGACTCTGTAACTGCTTCCGAATTGCTTTCCGCCTGTGCCTGTGGCTCTTCAGATTTTCCAGTGTCAGAAATCGCTGCTTTCAATTCCGGTAAAGAATTGTTCTTCACCATCTTGGCTTTAGCTTCTGTATTTGCTTCTGTAATCGCTTCTGTGATAGCTTCTGTAACTTCTTCAGCCGTCACATTTGTCTGTATGGACTGTCCTTTTATTCTGATACCTGCAATGGAAATATTCTCATCTTTCATCGTTACAACAATAGAACCATCCTCGTCAATCTCATAGCTCCATGACTCACGAGGTACCAGATTATCATGTTGTATCTTAATTGAAGGTGATTTTGCTTCTGCTATAACATTACCAAGAACGTCAATTGCTTTTACGGAATAAGTAATCTCCTGGTTGTTCATAGAACCAATGAGATCGGTAAAGGTCGCTTCTTTTGTAAATCCGACTCCCTTGCCGTTTCTGCTGATCTCATATCCCTGTACCATCGGATCTTCCGGTGTGAGCCCGGATACGGTAACCGTAGCTGTTTTCTGATCAATCGAAGCATTTACTTCAATACTTCCGCTAACCGGTGAACTGCCCGCCATCGCTTCTCTTCTGGACTGGTCATTCAAATAATATATCTTACGGCTTTCTTTCTCATATTGTCCCATCTCCGCTTTCGCTTCGTCACTCAGTACAATTCCCCAACGTTCGAAGAATTCTGATAAATCCTTCTGCGCTATGGAGCTTGCAACCACTGCAAACTTCTGATCTCCGGAGAATCCGATATTTTTTCTTTCACGATAAACCTTATTCACCTTATTATAGAAGTTATCATCTGCTCCCAGGTCATATGCCAGGTGCAGCTGCCAGTACATTCCCAGGCTGACAAATACATCATTAGATACCCCGATTGCTCCAATAGAAGTCTTTTCGAATATCTGCTCGTACTTGTTACTTGTCTCCAGTCTGGATGGAAGTGCATTCTGTCCGCCGTCATGAGTCTGTCCAAACAGGGAATAAATATTATTTGTAGTCTCTGCTTTTCCTAAGGTATCCATCTGATGTCCGATTTCATGTGCGATTCCCCAGCCGTAAAGTCCGTTTCCTTTGCCTTCTCCTGTTATACTGGTTGGCCTTCCCTGGGCTAATGCGCCTGCAGAACCATATCCGATTCCGATATGAGAACCGCTTGCATACATAAATGCCCCTGCAAACATACGCATATAGCGGATGTTAACTCTGGACTGCTCGGCTTTCATATTGTCTACACCATGGGTCGTATATAATACATTCAGCAGTTCATCCCAGGCAAGTACATTGTTGTACAGCTTATCTACTTTTTGCTCCAATGTTTCTGTACCGCTTAGGATTGCCTTTTGTATTGGCGCTGCCGGAAGAGACAGTAAAACATTTGGAAGGGAAATCTCGGTACTGTTCTTAATATTGGTCTGCTCATTTTTAGCAGGTATATTACTGGTATAGGTCCCCATCTCAGTAACATAATTCGTAATCACTTCCCGCCTTTGTGTTTCGTTCATATCATCCCAGTCTGCCAGTTCCAGAACCGGAATCTGTGTATATTCTCCACGAATCTGTAATTTGATCTCGGATGCTTTTTTTCCGGAGTATTGCAGATATAAAGAACCGCCCTTTTCAGCATTAATCGTCATGAGCTGTGGGATATTAATAATATTTCTTCCGCTGGTCAATGTAATGCTGCTTCCTGCCCATGAAGATGCTTCTGCAAAATATTGTGTAGGCGTAATCGTAACATTTTCTCCATCCGGAATATCTGCATAGATTACAATTTGTTTACCTGCATTTGCAACAATTCCCAGTGGCTGGAAAGTATTTATTACTTTCAGATTATTTTCTGTATTTCTGGAATCAACGCCATCCACAATTTTACCCAGTTTTGATGGATCATTTTCCAGTAAACCTCTGGCAATGGAGACTTCATCCAATAAAGTTTTCTGATCTACATAATAACCTTCTGTATCATTTAACAAGGTTTCTAAATCATCAATCTGCTCTTTCGTAACTCCGTCAGCCAGTTTCGTAAAGCTCTTATTGGCAAACAGTGCTTCTACTTTTTCATTGATGCCGGAATAGTCATAAAAAGCCATTTCAGATAGCGATATATTCCCTGCACCATCCCACTGTTTCATTTCTATGCCGATTCTCTTAATATCTTCTGTTTTCGGGAATGTAAGAATGGCAAAACCTTTATTAATAGGATCTCCCTTGTAAGGCAGCCAATTTGCAATCGTGGTAACTTTCCCCTGGCTGTCCCACACTCTGATATTATACCGGTATAAATTTTTTCTGTAATTTCCATCAAGCCTTGGAACATAAACTACATATTCCATTGTCTTAGGATCTTTGAAGTCAAAAATAAATTCTTTGTTTTCCCACCATGCCCTGGCTGTCCAGTGTGTATAATAATCACCATCCAGAACATCCTGTACTTTAAATGTGCCCCCATAGCTTGGATTTACATTATTGGCATTCGTCATCTGTATTTTTTCAACATCTGAATTAGGAATCCTGTTTAATGTAGGGATCACAGGCAATTCTAATATTTCTCTTTTTGGAATTGCGATTGATATCAATGACGAACCGCTTTCACCCTTCGCATTGCTGGCAGTGACATATACACAGTATTCAATATCGTTAATCAGGTCAGTTATAACATAACTGGTATTTTTTAGTCCGGATGCAGCTTTTGTATAGCCTCCCGGTTTTCCATTGTTTACTTTATAATAGACACTATAAGTTTCCGCATTCTTCGTCTTCCCCCAGCTTGCCTTCAACGAATTATCACCGGAAGCAACTTTTAGATTGTCGGGAGGTGACGGCGGTGTCTTCGGCTTTGGCGTAGCATTTATTTCCTGTGATGCCGGCCCCTTCCAATCGCCGTTCACTGCATATACGACAAAATAATATGTAGTTTGATTCTCTAATCCTTTAATCTCAGCCGTAGTTCCTTCCACGGAAATCTGATCCGTATATTTTCCGGATTCCAGCCCGTATTTCACCATGTAACCTGTTACATTATCTACCGCTTTCCATGTTAATGTCACAGCTTCATTATCTTCTGCCGCCTGGACATTCTTCGGAATAGCGCTGTCATTGGTGGGATTTGCTGGTACAATATCTTTTAAGAATTTGATTTCTTCCACTACAGCGTAGGTTGGTTTGCCTTCTTCATTTGCTACCTTGGTTACAGTAATCGTTACTTTCTTCACTGCTACCCGTGCTCCGAGATTGATGACAACCGTGCTTCTGCCTTCTCTTGTTTCAATTGCATGTACCCCTTGTGGTACTTCATTGGAGAACTCAAATTTTTCCGTATAGATCTTTCCATTTTCTTCGTAATCTACCGTTGCCTCTCCTGCTTCAATTGCGCCAGAGGAAGATGGGGATGCGATCTCAATCTGTTCCATCTGTACGGGCTGTTCAAATGACACAGGAATACTCAGATTTTTACCTTCAGTTGTTTCAAATGTTACAGGTGCGGAGTTTGGTTTCAATATATCTTCTGCAGCACCTGTAGTTACAGTCACATCCTCAGGTAGATCCTTCATCGTTGCCACTGCCGCTGCAATGACTTCCGTATCATATAATACTGCCTGTCCCACAGCACTGCGGTTACGGTTCACCAATGCAATATCCTTGATATCAACGCTACCATCGCAGTTTAAATCTGCTGCAGCATCTTTAGAGCCTGCTGCAATATCTTTTGTACCTAATGCAGCCTCTATCACTGCCAGATCCTTGTCATTTACAGCACCGTCACCATTTACATCTCCCATAGTAAATGCCTGGCTCTTTGTATCCAGAACAATTTTTTTAGAGAAATCTTTCAGTGCAATTTTATCAGACAGGTAAGATTTATACCCCTTTCCCTTTAATGCAATCTGATAATCACTGTTATTTGGTAAATTCGTAAAACTGACATTGTAGTAATTCACCTCAGACTCTGTGGTGATCGGAACTCCGAAACTGTTCAGAGCCTCCATTTTTGCGGTTCCATTTTGGTTTTCTGATATAGGAAAACCTTTTTCATCCTCTGTTTTTTCACCTAATTCGATTTCAGCCAAAACACTTCCGGATCCATTCAGCAGCTGCGCTTTCATATCTTTTTGCTGAACGGTATTCAATGCTTCCGGATAGCTGAGATCCAGGACTACGCTAATATCACCGTTGCCTTTTGTGTTAGCTGCAGCATCCTTTTCATTCCCTGCTGCAAATGCTGTTACATCAACACTTGTAAACAGAAGAATCATGGCTAGAAAACCTGCCAATACTCTTTTCATCATATTCTCCTTCCTCATAATTATGGTTTCGGGATAGTCTTAAAATCTCCATTATTTACCATATTCAGAGTTTAAAAAAACAACTGTTCGTCATCTACAAACAATTGTTTTTTCGACAGACTTCCCCTTAATTCATACTTCTATGATGCCTTAAGTTGGTAAATTTGTCAATAGTTTTAGTCACATATTTCCATCAATTTTCGACATTTATTTTTGCCTTGTGACCAAACTGTCTTATGCTGTTTTTTATGATTCTAATTAAATTAAAATCCTTATAACATCCCTGAGATTTTCGCATATTTTCATACATAATTTCTCTATTTCTACCGTTGGCTGATCCAGGTCCGGAACCATGACAACCTTACACCCGGCACAGGCTCCAGCACGGATTCCATTTGGACTATCTTCTAAAACCAGGCACTTTCCGGGATCTGTATCCAGTTTTTTAGCAGCCTTTAAAAAAACGTCCGGTGCAGGTTTGCTATGTTCCACTTCATCGCCGCACACAACAGCATCAAAATCCATTGGCAGTCCCGCCAGTTCAAAATACCATTCCACCGTATTCCGATGGGTGGATGTTGCCAAAGCCCTTTTATAGCCCTTTTCCTTTAAAAACGCTAAAAGCTCTGTTAACCCTTCTTTCATGGGCATTCCATCCTGGTTCAGCCTGTTGTTTAAGTATTCACACCGAAGACTCCGTGCCTCATCGTAATCCACCTGTTCACCATACCATTGAAAGAAAAGTTTTCTGGCATCTGCCACATTTCTTCCACGCGTCTGCGAAAGTTTCTCATCGTCAATTTCAAATCCCAGGACATCCCCTGCATATTTCCATCCATCTGCTGCCAGCTTTTCCGTGTCAAACATCAATCCGTCCATATCAAAAATCGCAGCCTTAACCTTAACTGCATCATTATTCCACTCTTTCTTCATCTTCTGCAACCGGCTCGGCAAATACCGCTAGAGCGTTTCCTCCCATTCTCTTTCTTTAAAACCAACCAGTACAAAATCATCCCCAACCACCAGCGGTCTCTTAACCAGCATTCCATCGGTTGCCAGAATCTCATATTGTTCTTCTTCACTCATTTGCGGGATTCTTTCTTTCAGATTCAATTCCTTATATACCATTCCGCTGGTATTAAAAAACTTTTTTAAAGGAAGTCCGCTTCTTCCATGCCATTCTTTAATCTCTGCAGCTTTTGGATTCTCTTCTTTTATATGGCGGTCTTCAAATTCCACCTGATGTTCTTTCAGCCACTTCTTTGCTTTCTGGCAAGTAGTGCATTTTGGATATTCTACAAATAATACTGACATCTATATTTTCCTCCTGTAATTTAATTTTCATTATTGTTTAAAACAGACTGATTTATTTCCAAAAATAAAATAAGGGAATATGCTCTGATGCCCCATGCATATTCCCCTTTAAATCATCAACCAGTCCGGTACAGCAGATATCTACAGTACCGGAGCTTGTCTGAAAATCATTCTTACTACTGTGCAGCATTCACATCTGCATTATTATTTTCACCCTGTCCTGCATCTGATGCATTAGACTCGGTTGCTGCGTTAGATTCTGAAGAAGCATTTGAATCTGTACTCGCATTTGTTTCACCGCTGTTGCTTCCGGCATCTGTACTGGTGCCGCCGGTGGTATCGGTAATCGATGTAACTTTTGCACTGCTTACATCACCTGTGTAGTTAATGCCAACGGTTTCACCAATCATAAGACCGCCTGTAATATTTACAGGTACTCCGCTGATATTAAAGGTTAACTCTTGTCCATCATCTGCTGAAATAGAAAGGGTGCTCATTGTAACATCTGTAATAGTTCCTGTGACTTTCGTACTATTTTCCGTCTGTGGTGCTGAATTTGTTTTATTGTCGGTAATCTCTACCGCCGGTACAATTTCCGGACCATATACGTCGCCTGTGAATTTTACTGATACATAATTTGTATCCTGAATACCATTTCCAAGTACCATTTTACATTTGTCATGTGTAAAATAATAGGAATCTCCATCATCACCAAGGATTACAATTCTATCTCCTGTGATTTCCGAAATTGTTCCGTTTAATGTTCCTCCGGTTGCATTGGGATCAGCTGTTTCTGCTACAACTGGTTCACCCTCTGTAATCTTCTCAGCACTTGCATCCATATCTTTAATTCCAGATACCTTTGCTCCCGATGTATCTGTGTCTACTACTTTGCCTTTGTACAGGATAGTAATCTGGCTACCTGCCTTCAGCTCTGCAGTTGTCTGCACCTGTGCGCCCGTTGTTGTAAATGTAAGCTTCTTGCCCCTTGCTGTCTGAATATCAACGGAATCCGCTGTCACCCCTGTAACGAGTCCGTTTAATTCTCTTGTCTTATCCGTGCTGCTTTCTGTCTGCGGTTCTGTTGTCTGTGTCTGAGTCTCCGTTTGCTTTGTTGTTGGAGCTTCGGTCACTGCCAGGGTCTGCGGTTCTGTTTCCTTATCTTTATCGCCGCATCCTGCTAAAGATACCGTAACCAATAATGCTGCAAAAAACAATGATATCCTCTTCATTATTTATTCCTCCTTAATTTTCCTCAATTATAAGTATTACCAGATTTCACCTTATAATCCATTTCATTATAAATCTTTCTACGCTAAAAAGCAACTTTTACTGGAAAATTTTATAAACTCTTCAGTATTGCATCGTAATTGTATCACTTATTTAGATTATCTTAAGAAAAAGCTGCCATCAGATACGGATCCATTTTCTATTTCACCGTACTGCATGGCAGCTTTTTCTTTACCCGGCAGCAATAAATCCTTTGCCGGTATATGCATACTTAAGTATCTTTTTGTAAATGCAATTATTCAGCTTCTACAAAAACATCTTTTCCCATACCACAGATTGGGCAAACCCAGTCTTCTGGAATATCTTCAAATGCTGTTCCAGGAGCGATTCCGCCATCTGGATCACCAACTTCGGGATCATATTCATATCCGCATGGTTCGCAAATATATTTTTTCATATTGTTTCACCTCCTTTAAATAATGTAAGTCTTTTGAAAACTATAAACTGTATTATAACATATTTTTAAAATTTATCCAGCAAATTCGTACGCGCCGGTATTTTCATTATACCCATAAAAATCTGCAAAAGACAAATTAAATACCTTTTCTGACAAATCTCCCAGTGGAATCTGTTTCCGAATCAGATATAAATAGATACCGGTATTGGAAATATCTCCCTGGATCAGAATACTCTGAAGTTTACCGTCCTTTATAAAGGCCTTCTTATAGCTGTCTTTTCCCTTCTGGGTAAAGATCTTAACACCTTCTTCTTTATCATCCAGTTTTCCCACTGAAAGCATAGTTATTCCATAGAAATTACTGGTATTCTTAAATGGATACGGTTTTTCGTATTCCAGCACTGCACCGCACATATTCATTGCGGCAGTTTTTCCCTGCTCCATGGCATCCGGCCATACACCGGATAAGCCTGTCACATCACCTGCTGCATAGACATTTGGAATATTTGTTTGTAAAAATTCATTTACCCCGATTCCACGCCCAGTCTCAATACCGCTGTCCTTCAGGAAATCCACTTTTGGGCGTACACCTGCTGCCACAATGATAAAATCACAGGGGATACTTTCCCCATTGGACAGCTGAACTGCTATGATATTTCCATTGTCATCTACCACGGAATCATTTGCAGAAACCCCAAGTTTAAAGCTGCATCCCGCCTTTTCAAATGCTGCCTGATAGACACTTGCCGCATAAGCATCTGTCTGAAGGGGCATTACACGATCTGCCATTTCTGCTATGGTAACCCTGGCTCCCAGATGGGTCAAGGCTGATGCCGCATCCAGTCCAACCAATCCCGAACCTACGATGAATACATTTTTCCCGTAGGTATCCAGGGCTGTCTGTATTGCCCTTGCATCGCTTAGATCACGGAAGCCAAAGACATTTTCTGCCTCACGAAAATGAGGAATCGGCGGTACCACATAAGAGGAGCCGGTTGCCAGAAGCAGCTTGTCGTAAGGTACAAATGCTCCACAGGACAGCGTTATTTCCTGCTTCTTTGTATCCAACTGCGTTACGGCTTCCGTATCAATAAAACGGATTTTATTTATTTCAAAAAAATTCTCCGGAACAAAATTAATTCCTTTTTCTGTCCGCTCTTTGCCCAGGACTTTGTGCAGCATACAGCGGGAATGAACCTGGTCATCAATGGAAATCACTGTAATTTCCGCATCATCTTCCATTTTTCGGATACGTTCTGCCGCTTTGATTCCTGCGGCACCTGCTCCGACGATTACAAATCTCTCCATATGTTACACCTCCTTTACAAAGATTGCCTGCTTCGGACAGGCTGCCACACAAGATGGGCCTTCTGCTTTATCCTGACAGAAATCACATTTAATCATATAGGTTCTGGAATAATCGGGCTTTGGAACCCCGAATTTACAGTTCATCACACACATATAGCATGCTGCACATTTATCCCTGTCGTAATCCACCAACCCGGTTTTCAGATTTTTCACCAATGCTCCGCTCATGCAGGCACCCACACAGTCCGGTTCATCGCAGTGGCGGCAGAATACCGGAGCATAGCCGCCCTTTCCATCATTATAAATATAGTTCCGGGATTCATTTTCCGGGTCCGTCAGGCACAGGTCATAGATGGTACCAGATGTCTTACGGTGGGCATTCATACAGGCAATGCTGCAGTTCTTGCATCCGTCACATTTAGATGCGTCCACAAATATACGTTTCATAAGGCGCCACCTTTCTAGATATTAAGAGCACTTCTCTTTTCTTCTATGATTTTCTCTAAAGTATCAGCGGATGATTTTGCATCCCCGTCAATAATTACCTGACCTCCTGTCAGTGCTTTCATGTCTTCTGTCAGTACTTTTGTTACCAGTGAACTGCCGGTTACAAAAGGAGGTACGCCAAGGTGAAGTGGCAGTCCCAGTGCCAGACCAAAGCATCCGTCTGCAAGCGCCTGCTCTTCCAGCCACTGTGCTGCAGATAATACCAGCGGAAGCTGAGGAATATCAATGCCGATTTCTTTCGCAAGCTCCGTTGCCACCATTTCCAGTCTTCCAATTGCAAGACATGGACCAAAGTTCAATACCGGAGGGATTCCAAGAGATTTACATACTTCTTTTAAGTTCGGTCCTGCAAGCTCTGCTGCTTCCGGTGTCATCAGTCCGCAGTTCTCGATACCGCCTGAAGAACAACCTGCACTGAGGACAATAATGTCTCTTTTAATCAGCTCTTTAGTAAGCTCTACCGTTAAAGTATCATGTCCGTAAGCAACACTGGAACATCCTACAACGCCAGCCACACCTTTGATTTTTCCGGATACGATTAAGTCAATTAATGGCTTCCAGGAATCACCCAGGAATTTTTTCAGGGAAATTTCGCTGACGCCGGTTAATGTATTTTTATTTCCGTGTTCCGGAAGGAGATTCATTTCCACGCTGCCGCGGCGTGCAACGTATCCCGCAATAATTTCATCGATGATACGGTCTCCGTCTTCTACCCTGCTCTCAAATTTAAATGGAATCAGCTCTGCATTTCTCTTCTTCGCCACATCATCAATACAAATCTGCTTAATCTGAAGTTCTTCACAAATAGGTTCAATGCCAGGCAGGGTACAGTTGAATTCAGAAAGAACCGCATCAATTCCTCCGGTAGCCAGAATCGCTTCACTTGTATAGTTATTGCCCGCATGACCATCAAAAATTTCCGTATAATGTGCACCACGAAGCTGAAGATCCTGGCCTACACAGGTACAGCCAACCAGTTTAAATCCTTTTGCGCCGACTGCTTTCGCTTTCGCCACTACGTCTTCCTCAATCAGACGGTCCTGGATATATGTAAACATGGAGTGCTGGTGTCCGGTAATCATAATATTAATATAATCCGTGTCAATTACGTTAAGTCCCACCGGTGCAAATCGAATCTCCGGTTCCCCTAACAGGATATCATTTAACAGATTTGTAAGCATCAGACCATATACACCGGTGGAAACTCCCAGCTTCAGGCAGTGAACCAGCATATCCATGGGATCGGAATTTAAGTTCGTGGAACATTTTACTACACCTGAGAATACTTCTGACTTGGATCCGCCCGGCATAATTCCAAGTGCTTTCCATGCATCAAGACGTTTGCTGTAAGCCAGTTTCTCAATTAATTCCATCTGTACATATTCCGGCTTGTAGAGGTCAGCAAGCACAGCATCGGCAACGTTTACCGCCAGATCATAAACATCTTCACCTTCGATTTCAAGTACTTCAGCTAAATTACGAAGTGAGACTTCGGAACGGATCTTACCCTTTGCAAGTGCTGTATTCTTAAGGTTCAGCGCGGTATTTTCCACAACATGGATATAACATCCGCTTCCCGCAGCCACTGCCCTTAAGAAATTCCTGGTAACAATGGTATCCGCATCTGCCCCACAGATACCTCTTGGGGATTTGGGAGTAATTCTGCACGGTCCGTTGGCACAGAGACGACAACAGACGCCCTGCAGTCCAAAACCGCATTTTGTAGACTGGGATTCAACCCTGTGATGAGAAGTCTCCATAGGTAATGTCTTAATAAAAGCCTCCAAAGGTTTGTCTGCACTTTTGCAGGTGTTGCAGCTGAAACAGGAACTACAATTTGACATGAAAATATCCTCCTTTAATGTATGCTTATAAATTCATTTGATATCAATAACTGTTATTGATACTATAACATGAAAGTTTCTATTTGTGAAGAGGGTATTGATAAATTTTTATCAAATTTTTAGAATGTCTTTTTCCTGCATGTGGTTTCCCGGACTACCAGTTTGGGAAGAGTAGTATAATACTGAACCTGCAGCAGCGGATGCCTGATTTTCTGGAGCAAAAGTTTCCCCGCCTGAATCCCCATGTCGTAAACGTCAATATCCACTACCGTCATAGGCGGCTCGATCATATGTGATAAGGGGAAATCATCAAAGGAAATGACGGACATCTGCCCCGGTACCAGAACTTTTTGCTCATCCAGCGCCCTCATTACGCCGTAAGCAATCTTGTCATTTTCGCAGATAATCGCTTCGGGCTTCTCTGATGCATTTAATAGTTCAATCGTAAGCTGATAACCGCTTTCCTTGGTATAGGTTCCATGTTTGATAAAATGTTCCGGCACACCAAGTCCATTTTCCCGCATGGCTGAAGTAAAGCCCAGTAGCCTGTCTGTGGAGATCTCATCTTCTTTTCTCCCGCCGACAAATGCAATTCTGGTATATCCATACTCAGCCAGATGGGCTGCCGCCATTTCTCCTGAGATACAGTTATTAATATCAATCCAGCACACTGAGCTTCGAAACCTGGGTTTTCCAATTAATATGTGGGGGAATGCTTCACTTACCAGTAATTCAGCCAGTTCCTTTGATGTGGCGGAACCGTGAACCACAATTCCGTCCGCACGTTTTCTGGCTATGGCATCTTTTGCAATGGAAAGTGCCTCTTCTTTACTGTCTGCTCCTGTAAAGCTCATATTATAGGATTTAGCCCCAAGTATCTTCTGCACCCCGCACATTATTTCAAACATGTGGGGATTGGAGAACGCAATGCCCTGCTCTAACTTTGTCAGGAATATGATATTGTTTGTTTTTTGCCTTGCAAAATTACTTGCCTGGGAATTTGGCTGGTAATGCAGTTTTTCCATGATCTCCTTCACGCGGACTTTTGTGGCATCCGAAATCGTAGGAGCATCATTGATTACTTTGGACACCGTTGAAATAGAAACACCGGCCTCTCTTGCAACATCTTTTATTGTTATTTTCATAAATGCACCTCCTGTGCTCAATCTTATCTATATATTAAAGCGCTTTCCTAATTTATTCAATCATTTTACCTATTATCATATTGATCATTACAAAATATATAGTATAATTCCACATATATATCATGATATGTAAGATTTTATTAAGCATTTTTTTATTTGCAGTTTCAAACCAGTAAATCGTTTTCCCATTTAAGGAGGAAGAGTATGAAATTTAGTAAAATGAAAAAGCTGCCCCGTTACCTGTTTTGTTTCTTATGTATAATTTTGCTCTCGGTCACATTGCTGCCCGCGAATGTCTATGCCGCCACATCCCTCAGGGGTGAATCCATCTATCAGATTATGGTAGACCGTTTCTATGACGGCGACTCGGGAAATAATGCAGCCGGTGAAGCCTTTCGCTATACCGAAAACATCCAGGATGATTTCCGGTATATGCATGGCGGTGACTGGCAGGGTATTATAGACAAAATCCCCTACATAAAAGGGATGGGCTACACTGCTATTTGGATTTCTCCGGTTTCAGATCCACAGCTTTGGGGCGTGCCGGATGCATCCGGCAAACAGTGGCCGACCGCCTATCACGGCTACAATGTATTTGATCCCAACAGGGCAAGCCGGTATTTCGGTACGGAAGATCCGGATGCCAGTAAAGCAAAGCTGAAAGAACTGGTAGATCTCTGTCATCAGAATGATATCAAAGTAATTTTCGATATTGTGCCAAACCATGTGGGAGATTATCTTCAGGGAACCGGAAGCGATGCCCATTATCTTACCGATACCGGTTTAAAAGAGGGTACCCAGCTAAAACCCGCGGCTCCTTTTGACAACATAAGCTGGTACCACAATCTTGGGGATATTGATTTTTCAAAAGAACTGCCCCATACCCCGGAAAGTACGCAGATGCTGGAAGACCATGATCTGGGAGGCCTGGATGATATCGACTATCACAACCCGGATACAAAAGCCGCTATGTTTGGTTCTATCAAAAACTGGTTTGATGAAACCGGAGCGGATGCGGCACGTGTGGATGCGGCTAAATGTATGTATCCTTCTGATATTAACGAACTTCAGAACCTGTTAAATGTGGCCACTTTCGGTGAAAATTTTGATATGGATGTAAATTTCATCAAGGACTGGGTTGGTGATAACGGAGAAACCGGCATGCTGGATTTCCCTCTGTTCCAGGCTATTGTCAATGACTTTGCAAAGGGACAGAACTTCAACAACACTTCCGAAATATCTCTGCAGTCCATCTTTGACCAGGATTATTTATACGGCACCCATGCAAATGACATGGTAACTTTTATTGATAACCATGACAGAAACCGCTTCTTAACGGAAGCCGGAGGCGATATAAGCAAACTGCAAAATGCCCTGACCTTCCTGTTTACCGCCCGGGGTATTCCGGTCGTATTCCAGGGAACGGAACAAAACCGCGGAAATGCAAACGGCCAGCTGATTGATGGCATTGCAGATACCTGGAACCGATGGTCCATGGTGACAAAAGACGCTGACGGTAATGTAATCAATGATTATTTCAACACTGACACCGACACCTATCAGCTCATCTCCCGCTTAAACAGCCTGCGCAGCCAGTATCCGGCTCTTCAGGACGGAACTCAGCGTGAAATGTGGACATCCACTCATTTCTATGCATTCTCCAGAAGAATAGACAGCGGCGAAAATGAAGGGCAGGAACTGATCTGTGCTTTTCGCAATGCAGAGGGCACAGAGACCGTCACGATGTCGGTCCGTGCTGAGAGCACCCTGGCACCAGGTACCGTGCTTGTGAACACGATGGATGAAAACGACCGCATAGCTGTCAGCAGTGATGGGAAAGTAACCATTACGTTAAACGGGAACCAGTCCAAAATTTACGCCCCGGATACAGCCCCTTCCCAGTTGTCAAAAGTTACCTTTACCATACACAATGCAGCTACAGCCTGGGGTGAAAATATTTATATTACCGGCAATACCCCTGAACTGGGTAATTGGAATACGGATCTGGCAGCCGGTCCCGCAACCTGCCCCGACTATCCCACCTGGACTTTGACGGCTTATCTTCCTGTAGGGCAAACCATTGAGTTTAAAGCTATCCGTAAGGACAGCAATGGCAAGGTAACCTGGCAGAACGGAAACAATCACACTTATACGGTTCCTGCAAATGAGGGGAATGTAGAAATAAACTGGTAATTAGAAAAACGGCTTGTTATTTGGGGTCAGGATTTTGATTTATAAACGGCAGCGTGAATCCCACGCTGCCGTATTTATTACCTGATTACTCAGAAGCTTCCTTTCGGTAATTAATCACAAAGCCGGAAGCCACAATGCTTTCCTCTGATATCCCTTCCCCGTACAGAACTGTGCTTTCTTCCTTCTCTTCCATACCGCATAAATCCATCCCACATAAATCTACCCCAGTATTCATTCGAATCTCTATTACTTCATTTTCATCTCTTCGCTCAAGTATCAGCAGGTTCTTCTGGTTCTCCGGCACATATAGTCTTCCTTTCATGCCGCTTTTAACAAACTTCTTTCTGATCTTCATGACTTCTTTTACAAAGGCAGCTGTCTCATTCCTCTCCTCCCACTTCATAGGACTTCTGTATGCAAACTCCTTAATTCCTTCAATTCCTTTTTCATCCCCATAAAATAAACTTGGTATTCCGGGATAAAATGCCAATACCAGGAATGCCAGCTTCCATTTCTTAAGATCACCGCTGCACAATGATAGGAAACGCGGCACATCATGGCTGTCAAGGAGATTCAGCTGGCAGTCAGATACATGATCCGGATAACGGTAATACATCTTTGCCATAGAAGAAGCAAAGGTTTCTCCATCCATCTTCCCCAATGCAAAAAAGTCGCGGCAAAGCCCCCGGAATTCATAATTCATAACAGAATCAAACATATCGCCTTTGAGCCAGACCCGGGCATTTTCCCATACTTCGCCAATCAGGACAATTTCCGGGTTTATTGCTCTTGCCGCCTGCCGAAAATGACGCCAGAACTCTTTCGATACCTCATTTGCTACATCCAGCCGCCACCCGTCTATATGATATTTTTCTATCCAATGACGGCTCACATCAGCAAAATACTGCTGCACTTCCTTATTGGCTGTATTGAGCTTTGGCATTTTTTTCTCATAAGCAAAACAGGAGTAAGTCGGCAATTCTTCATCTTCCGGACGTACGACCGGAAATTCCAAATCATAAAACCAATCTTTATATACGGAGCTTTCCCCATGCTGCACTACATCCTCAAATGCAAAAAAATGCCAGCTACAGTGATTGAACACGCCATCTATTATCAAATGCATATCACGTCTGTGCACTTCGTCTGCAAGACAGCCAAAATCTTCGTCCGTACCCAGGCAGGGATCTACATGATAGTAGTCCCAGATATCATATTTATGGTATTCTCCTGCTGAAAAGATAGGATTCAGATAAATGCAGTTAAATCCCAGCTCCTGTATATAGTCCAGATTCATCAGAATGCCTTTTATGGTTCCCCCCAGTCTGCTCTTACTTCTGTTTCCGCTTTCCGTAATAATGTCATGACTTTGGATTTTCAAGTTTTCTTTTTCATTTGCAAAGCTGTCCGGGAAAATGTTATAAACCACTGCGTTTTGAAACCATTCCGGGATCTGTTGTTCTTCCTGACGCAGCATATAGGGATATTGGTAATACTCACTGCGCCCTTCTACAATCTGCCCATGGATATCCAGATCGGCTAATTCCCTGGTAAAGCGGTCCCCGTAATAATAGGTCCACTCCATTTGCTTTTCCAGTTTAAAATAATAACAAACCCTTTCATATGGGCTTTGAAATGTCACTTCATAATATTCATGAAGTGCATCCCTGAGAACTATTCTCATGGGCAGATATGCAAACTCCACCGGTGTATGCATGTCTGCCCGGTCCGCATAGTAAAGGGAACACCCGGTTAAGTCCCCCGCTTTTGCCCTCAGCCTGATTGTCAGGACATTCCCGCTTCTTACAAATGCGTATTCAGACTGGGGTATATGTAAAATTGCACTTTTCTCCATTTGAAACACCTAACCTTTCACACCTCCGGCTGTCAATCCGGATATCATATATTTTTGTATACAGAAGAAAACGACTAAAATTGGAATAGATACCAGAATCGCTGCTGCCGAAAACAAAGGCCAGCTTCTGCTGTAATCACTTGACTGCAGCTGATACAATCCGCCTGCAAGGGTATAATGATCCGCATTCATCATAAATGTGGTAGCAAAGAGATATTCATTCCACACAAAAATCAAAACCATTACCGCAGTCACAATTATAGCGGGTCTTGCCAATGGCAGTACAATCCGGTACAGTAACTGAAAATTACTGGCGCCATCAATCTTAGATGCCTCTTCAATCTCCACCGGTATGGTATCAAAGTACCCTTTCATATTCCAGATAGCAAAAATGCACATGGATCCTGCATAGATGATGACAAGACCGATATTAGAATTCAGAAGATGGAACGTCTTAAACAGCCGGAAAATTGCAAACATGGAAAGAATCTGGGGAAAAGCATTCAACAGTAAAAGCAGCCGTAGGATCTGTTTTCTTCCTTTATAACGGAACCGGGAAAAGGAGTAGGATGCCGTTACCGCCGTTCCCATTGCGAAAATCATGGTTCCCACACTTAGTACAACCGAATTCTTCAGCCACAGTAAAAACGGCTCATTTACCAATATAGAGCGATAGTTCTCCCAGGTAAACTCCTGAGGGATAAAAAACTGTCCCGAAGAAAGTGCCGATGAGCCATTGCTAAAGGAAAGAGACAGGGCATATAGAATCGGAATAAGCCCGGTTAAGCACAAAACGATAAAAACCAGATTCAGGACGGTTAATCCAAGTAAATTTTTTATTTTACGTCTGCCCATTATAGTTCCTCCTTCAATCCACGATTTGTAAAAAATGAAAACAGTATGATAAATCCAAATATAATGATTGATACAGCGGAAGAAAGACCATAATTATTGGATACAAAAGCATTTTCATGGGCATAAGTTATAATGGTATCCAGTGTTGCACCGGATAATGAGCCTTTTTGCTTGGTCAGCAGATAGATGATATCGAACTGCTTAAAGGTAGTAAAGGTGGTCATAATTACAGCAGGTGCCATAATTGGTTTTAACGCCGGAATCGTAATATAAATATTTCGTTTAAACGGCCCCGCACCGTCTAACTTTGCGCTTTCATAATAGCTCTGATCAATACTCTGCAGCGCCCCATCAATCATCATAATCATAAACGGCAGTGCCATCCACAGGTTCAGAACCATGCTCGACAAAAATGCCGGAACATTTTGGGAAAGGAATTCCACTTTTGGTATCCCCAGGGCTGCCAGTACCTTATTAAATAACCCGAACTCCGTATTAAACATCCCAACCCGCCATAAAAGGATGGAAACATATGCCGGCATTGCCCAGGGGAACATCAAAAGCGTTTTATAGAATCTGCTTAACTTTAAGCCCTTCACATTTAATCCCAGGGCGATCAGATAAGCCACGCCAACCTGTATGACCATATTCAGGACAGTCCAGATTATAGTAGTGAAAAGAGCAGACAGAAATCCGGAATCAATTTTCAGCAATGCCCGCTCATAATTTTTTAAGCCTATAAATTTAAAATCAAACCAATGATACAGATTCATATTGGTGAGGGATATATAACCGGTATATAAGATTGGAAAGATGACAATGGCTCCGATTAAGATTACTGCCGGAGTACAGTACAGCCACGGCAGTAATTTTCTTTTTTTATTCATCTCTGACTCCTTTTTTAGAACATGTTTGAAGAGAGTGGACATCACTGCCCACTCTGCATTTATTTCATATCGGAAATAGCGGACTCCGCTTCTTTTTGGTATTGATCTGCTGCCTGGTCTACATCTTCGCCAGACTTATTTACAGCTGCCAGAAGAGATTCTGCCGGTCCCCACATTACACTCATCTCCGGAATATTCGGCATGGGCTGTGCAGTCTGGGCAGTCTTTTTCATCGCCGCAATCATTTCATTGCCCGCTACATCAGGATCATCATAAGCCTTTTCGTTAGCAGGTGCACAGTTAGAATCTTTTGCCAAAGCAATACCCAGATTCACATCCAGCATTGCCGTCAGGACTTTTTCCATCACATCCTTCTTATCATTGACCGCATGTGCCATGACGCCTATCCCCTGAATCCCGGCATAAGGTGCCAGCGCTTTTCCATTTGGCAATTTGATATCCGATAACGACTTGATGCCTAAATTAATACCTGCATCTTTGATTCCGGAAACCAGCCAGGGTCCGCCAATAATGGCTGCCGCTTTTTTATCATTAAATAGTGTCGTCACCGTATTATAATCTCCATCCGCTTCCAGGTCCGCAAACTTTTTATTATAGGTAATTGCTTCTTTCGTCTCTTTGACATTTAATCCCGGTTCCCCTTTTTCATTGATGATATAACCGCCAAACCCATTGATGAACGGAGAAACATTATATGCGGTAGAATGTTGGTTCACTAATGCATAAGTACCATTTGCCGTATCTGTATTTGCTTTCATATAGTCATAAATCCCCTCCGTAGTATCCGGGATCTCTCCCTGCCACATATCCTTATTGTACATCAGCAGAAGTGTTTCAAAATAAACGGGCAGAAGATACTGCTTTTCTTTATACACACCGGCGTCCACCGTCATTGGCAGAAGATTCTGCAGTTCTTCTTTGCCAATCACATCGGTAATAGGCGCCAGAACTCCCATTTCAACAAAAGTTCCCAGAGAATCATGTGCATACAGATACATATCCGGTCCATTTTCAGCATCGTTGCCATATAACTTGATCTGATCCGTCAATCCTGTTTTCTTTTCAAATGTTACGTTTATCTGATCCTTTTCCAGGGTTTTATTGACAGTATCCTGAATTGTCTTCATGATAGCCTCATCCCCGTCATGCCAGATTTTCACGCTGGAGGATTCCATTTTTTCTGTATTTTCCTTATTCTCTGTACTTTCCTCATTCTCTGTTTCTACCTTATTCTTCGTACTTTCTTCATTCTCTGAACTTACCCCGTTCTCCGTACTTTCCTTATTGTCCGTATTCACATTTTGCTGTTCACTCGTATTACTGTTGACTGAACTGCATCCGGCCAATGTTCCTGATACCATAGCAGCACATAAAATTACACTTAACCCTCTTTTCATGATTTTCCTCCTTTTTGGGAAACTGTTTTCACTAGTCCCCATTTAAATCAACTCATTTACTCTGTTTTATATGTTATTTTTATCATAATAACGAGTATACATCAATATTTTCTGTACAAAATCACAGATAAAATAGAGAAAGCGTTTTACTTAATAATTTATTTAAGAACAGACTTTGTTCATGGAAGTAATGGTGAATGGAGCGGCACAACCTGTCGGCTGCAAAGCGTTCCCCTCTCATACCCCTCTTGCACCCAAGTTATTAATAAATAAGTATGACAAATTATATCGTTTCATCCATAGCAATGACAATTACAGCCTAAATATTGTACAACCGTCTGATACAGTAGCAGCACATCGTGACTAATCGCACAATAATAACATTAGTCAAAAATTTTTTTACGTCATTATTATCATCAATGTTTCTAAAAGTACTTTTATTTTGTACAATTATCCCAAACCATTGACAAAAGAAGATTTTCATAATAACCTCGTCATCAGGGAGATTTCTCAGAAATCTCCCTGATTTTCAATCAATAAACTTATAATAAAAGGAGAGTAGAGTTATGATGAACAAACATGTAAAAATCTTTATCAGCTATTTTATTGCATTTGTTGTGCTGTTTACAAGTGTCATTCCGGCTCTGGCGTTCACGAAGCCGTCAGATGCAGAAAAACAGCTTCAGGAGGGTTATGCCGAGTCACCGGACAACTATGAAATTTACCCCATTCCTCAATCCATTTCTTATGACAGCAAACCTCAGAAAGAGTTTGTCATTGGAAAAGACGTCAATGTCGTTTTGGAAGATGGAATCGACCAGTATACCCGTAGTTTTTTAGAAGAAATTCTTACAAATTATGACAGGAATATGACGATTTCTAACCAGATCGCAGAAGGCAAATCTAATATCCTGCTTGGAATTAACGGAAGCAAAAAACAGGTTGACCAGTATGCCGCCACCCAGGTAACCGTTCAAAATCAGGAACTGTTTCGCCAGACGGACGCTTACCTTTTGTCTGCCCGGAAAGGAAACTTTGCCGAGGGTACGATTGTCCTCTTAGGCCGCGATACAAATGCCGTATATTATGGACTTGCTACGCTGCAGATGATGTTTTCCTCTTTTGCAGGAGATCGGTTTTTGAATGTTCAGATTGAAGATTATGCTGCTATGGCAACCCGTGGATTTATAGAAGGATTCTACGGAGGATGGGATTATGCCAACAGGAAAAGCCTTATGCGGTTTGCAAGAGATTTCAAAATGAATACCTATGTTTACGCATCTAAGACCGACCCTTATCACAAAAACGATTCCCTGTACCCGCAGGAAGATTTAGACAAGATCAGGGATTTGGTTCAGACAGGCCTGGAGACGAAAGTTGACTATGCCTGGTCTGTTCACATTTCGTATTTTTTTAACCGTTTAAGCTCATACCAAGTCGGTTCTGATGAATATAACAGCAAGTTCCAGGAAAACTATGAGAAACTTCTGGCAAAATTCTCACAGCTTTACGATGCGGGTGTACGTAAATTCGACGTACTAAATGATGATTTTGGCGCAGGTACCCATGCTGAAGTTGTTCGCCTGCTTAACCTGCTGGATCGTGATTTTATTCAGAAAAAAGGATGCCGGCGCTTGACCTATTGCCCCCAGGGATATAACAAGGCATGGAGCGGAAATGGTCAGGAACTGGAAACCTTGAAGAGCCTGAACGATACCATCGATCTTTATTGGACGGGTGATGACGTAAATTCCCCTATCACCCAGGATACCGTAAACTTCTTAAAAGAAAAAACAGGACATGCCCCCGTATTCTGGTTGAATTATCCGGTAAATGAACATGGAGCATCCGGAATTTACTTAGGAGACATTACCCATTATGCAAGAAGTGATGTAAAAGGGCTGGCAGGCGCAGTTTCAAACCCCAGCCGTTTTGCCCAGGCCAACAAGCCGGGTCTGTTCCAGCTTGCAGCGTTGTTCTGGAACAACACTGACTATGAGAACCAAGCGAATCAGGTCTTTGAAAATTCTTTTAAATATCTTCAGCCGGAGGTTTATGACGCATATTTTACCATAGCCAGAAATGTATCCAACTGCCCCGGTTCAGGAAGAGTACCGGCTGGATTTCCGGAGTCTGAGTACCTTGCAGAAAAACTGGATACCGTATCATCTAAAATCATGAATGGAGCACTTTTGGGTGAGGACAGCGATGTATTGGATTTAATAGCTGAATTTGAGCATATCATTTCTTCTGTCCAGGTATTTTATGAGCAATGTAATAATTTACCTTTGATACAGGAACTGGATCCCTGGCTTAAATCTTTAAATGATATTGCCACAGGAGGAAAAGCAGTCCTTTCATCCATCACAGCATTTCAGGATGGCGATACACAGAAGTCCTGGAGTGATTTTGCCACGGCAGCGAAATCGCTGGAAACCCAGGCATCATATCCATCTTACAGTGGCTCAGACCGAATGGCTCTCGCTGGAAGTAAACGCCTGGAACCCTTTGTCTCCAAAGCTGCAGCACAGGCTAAGAATCTTCTGGAACCATATCTGAATCCCAATCCTTCCGAATTCAGCCCATCATTTTATGCAGTGCTAAGCGGTGTTGAAAAAAATGATAATGCCGAATCGGCCAAAGTTTTTGATGGGGATCCCACAACCTATGCTTCTTATCAGACTGTACAGGAAAAAGGCGATTATTTTGGTGTTGACTTGGGTAATGTCGTACCTGTTCATTCCCTTGATATTCTGCAGGGAAAAACAGACAGCGATCACGATTATTTTCATAACGGATGCCTGGAATACTCAAAAGATGGTACGAACTGGACTACAATCGCTCCAAATGTGGATACGCATAAACTGAGTATCCGCGATATTAATATAAAGGCACGTTATATCCGACTTCGCCTGACCCAAAAAGGAACAGCCTCCAAACCAGATTTCTGGACCTATATTCGCGAGTTTACGGTAAACGGTTCACAGGAAAAATCATTTGGTTTATACAGCAATCTGGAAACGCCCCTTATGAATACCGTAATAAAAGAGGACAGAATGTATCATATGTCAGAGGCTTCCGGAATACAGTTAGCACCCGGTGAGTATCTGGGCATAAAAATGCATAATCTTGCACCGTTAGAACGTATTTCGTATCAGACAGGCGATGCCGGAAAAGCGCTCTCCCTTCAATATTCTGAAAACGGAATTATCTGGACAAATGTTCCTGACCAGATAAACGGTGAAAAAGCAAGATACGTCCGTTTGCTGAATGAAACAGACCAGACTATACAATTTGACCTTAGCGCTTTGGACGTTTATATCGGAGACTTTTCAATTAATCCTATTGTGGCAGAAACCAGCTTTACCTCACTGAAAGAAGGAAAATGGGAAAACCTGTTTGACGGGGATACGTCTACTTATGCTTTGACCAACGCCACACAGAAGAAAGATATGTCCATTATAATTGATCTTGGAGCAACCGTTCCCGTTTATGACATAAGAATCACAACCAGTGATGAAAGTACACGTTTCTATGACGCAAAATTCCAGATATCAGAGGATAAAGCTGCCTGGGAAGATTTTGCACAAGCCGTGAACGGCGGCGGTGATGCTGTCAGGGATAATATCTTCTACCGTATTACAAAGAATCTGAATGGCAAAATGGGGCGTTACCTTAGAATTCTGATTACAAAAGAAAACGAAAACGCTTTGAAGATCAATGATATTGAGATCAACAAAACCCAGATTAGCGAAATACCAGAAATTACAGGAACCCTCTCCGGAGATCTTACTAAGCTGATTGATAAAAACATTACAACGGTTTACACATCAGCAGCTGCATCTGACGGGAATGATTATCTGGAGTATACACTCACAGAAAATACAAGGCTTCAATCCGTTACCATTCTCCAGGATGCCCAGGCTGCCAGCAATGCTGAGGTAACTGCCGCCATCTATGATGGTAACAAAATATCGGTGAAAAACCTGGGGAAATTATCTGCCGGTATCAACAGCTTTCCTTTTACCGGAGAAGAAGATGTCCTTTTCCTTCATATAAAATGGCCAAAAGGAACGATACCTACTATATTTGAAATCTTACCAGTCTCAAAAAATGAGGATATTTCCCAGGAAGAAACCGTGTTTGCTCAGGATAGCAAACAGATTTATAAATTAGATACCGAAAATTTTGCCCCTGCTGCCGTAGATTTTAATACCTCATTTTCAGATTTACCTCTGCCTGATTCCATGATGGTTACTTATCAGGATTTAAGCCGCGAACAAGTAAAAATTAATTGGCTTACAGAAGGATACCGCCCACAAAAAGCAGGCGTTTATACCTTGACCGGATATCCCAAGCTTCTGGATGGAACCTATAACCACGCAGGGTTGTATACCAGCATTCAAATTACCGTATCGGAAGATACCGGCACCGATGACAAATACCCTGATGTCGCAAACGGCAATCTTATACTGAATGGTCTGGCAAAAGAATCCGGCCAGGGACTGTATCCCGTAACACATGCAATTGACGGCAGTCTGGACACCAGATGGGAAGGTAATGCCATTAAAGGAGGCTCCGCCGCCAAAACCTCCTGGATCTCTGCCGATCTGGGAAATAAGAACATCGACGTCCGGCAAATCAATATTAAATTTTATCTGAAGACCTTTGCAACCAATTATGAGATACAGGTTTCTGATGATCAGATTGAATGGACCACAATTGAAACCAAAACTCATACCGACAGCGATGAAAAAGATCTGACTGATACCTTTACCCTGGATACACCGGTTACCCAGAGATATATACGCCTCTTTTTCCATAGTATGAATAAAAATGCTGCTGGCAATGCAGTGGGCATCCGGGAATGGGAAGTGATTGGTAACCGCACCACCGGGATACCTTCCGATGAGTGTTCCTGTAAGATAAGCGGTTTGCATCTGGATAACCAGGATGTCTGTATTCCTGCCGATCAGGAAAGTATGAATGTGTATCTGGATGCTTCTGCAAATATAACCGGAGATTGCCAGGCAGAAGGGCATGATAAATTAACGATTTCATACCAATATGAAATTACCGGGGACCAGACATCCGGTGCGCTTTTAAAGGATGATGTACTGACAGTTTCTTCTGCCGGGAATGTCTCAATAAAAGTAACTGCCTCCTTAAAAGGCAGCAAGGCTGAAACTGCAGAAACAGATGCGGTAATCAGCGTTTCTAAAGAAGCTGATCCTCCAAAAGAAATTTATACAATTTCCTTTGAAGGCGGGGATAACATAAACGGTGAAAATCCCGCAAATATTGAGGCCGAAGCAGGAACTGCAGTTTCGCTTCCCGCAAATCCCTATGAGAAACCTGGTTACCGGTTCATTGGCTGGAGTGATGGAAACTATACCTACGATGAGGGTCAGATAATCACTATGCCGGAAGAAAATCTGATACTAACCGCACAGTGGGAAGAAGATATTCTGGATTGTACATGCCGCATCACTAATCTGAACCTGGAGAACCAGAACATTCAGATCCCAGCCGAAATTACAGAGACCGACACCACTTTAAGTGCTACAGCCGAATTATCAGGCGATTGCCAAATACCGGGACATAACCAGAACCACATTCTTTTTCATTATGAAATAGAGGAAGACCAGACAGGCAGCGCTCTCCTGGCTGGAAATAAACTAACCATATCTGCTCCGGGAACCATAATCATAAAAGTAACTGCCTCACTGGATGGAGCTGACACCGTAAATGCAGAAGCGTTTTCTGCTGTCAATGTTACAAAAGGAGAAAATCCTGAAAAAGACAAATACACGGTTTCTTTTTCAGGAGGTACTGATGCCGTGGGCGATAATCCTAAGATGATTCTGGCCGAAGCAGGCACACAAATCAGTCTTCCTCAGAATCCTTACAAAAAGACCGGATATAAATTTATTGGCTGGAGTACCGGTAACGAAACATACCAGGCCGGTGAGATCTTTATCCTTCCGGAAAACAATGTTAGCTTTACCGCCCTGTGGGAAAAAGAAAATACGGAACCGAAACCATCGGTTTATACCCTAACTTTTCACGCAAATGGAGGCACCGTTAGTCCCACCTCCAAAACCGTGGTGGAAAATGAACCTCTGGGAACACTTCCAACCCCTTCACGTAACGGATATCAGTTCCTGGGCTGGTTTACAATGGCATCCGGAGGGGTTCCATTAACGCAAGACACAATCTGCAATTTTAAAAACAATGTTACGGTTTATGCACATTGGCGGACCACTCTGCCTGCAGTGCCAAAACCTGCAAAACCGGCAGGACTAAAAACAGTTTACAGCAAACCAAACGCAGTTAAAATAAGCTGGAAAAAAGTAACCGGAGCCAAGGGATACATCATTTCCCGCTATAGCAGTAAAACAAGAAAATGGACTACTGTAAAGAAAACCAAATATACCAGCTATAAAGATACCAGTGTAAGATCTTCCAGCATTTATAAATACCGGGTGAAAGCTTATAACCAGTCCGCAAATGTGGTGAAAGAAGGCGATTTTTCTAAGACGCATACAACTGCCAGCGCACCATCCAAAACCAGTATTACATGTAAAAAGCATGGTTCCGGCAAAATAAAAATAACCTGGAAGAATAAATTTAAAGCAGACGGTTTCCAGATTTATATGAAAACCGGCGAAGGCAGGTTCAGACTCATTGCCACGAAAGGTAAGAAATCAACCTCTTATACAAAATCAAAACTGAAACCAGGACAGACCTATACCTTCCGTCTGAGGGGTTATAAGAAAGTTGGTAAGTTAAAAATCTACAGTTCCTATTCAAAAACCAAAAAAATAACATTATAAATAAAAAATGGAGCTTACGCCTAAAAGCGAAGCTCCATTTTGCCAAAACCGGCAATTTCAAATCTTTTCTGTTATAATTCCATGCCGGTATGCTGACAGCAGGCTTTCCAGTTCCTTGATCGTCTGCTGCAGTTCTTTACCAATATCCGTATCCGCAACCAGCCTGCGCCGCATCATCTGCTCCACGACCATACTCTCAGAATGTATATCTGTCTCTTTTGCAATCGCATCCTCCATAGAAGTAAATGGATCATGTGCTACCAGACGAAGTCCATAAGAATTATAGACCAGCGTATAACCTGCAATTCCGGTTACCTTCTGGTATGCCTTGGAAAATCCCCCGTCAATGATCAACAGCTTGCCATTGCATTTCACCGGTGTCTCTCCCTTGGAAAGCTGCACCGGCATATGCCCATTGATAATATGCGACTGGTTCATATCCAGTCCGAACTCTTCCAGAATACGGTTGACCGTCTCTTCTTTCTCAATATAGCGGTAATATGGATTTTTTTCTTCATGATGGGTTTCTTTGTCCTTAATCAGATAACGTTCAAAGGTGGTCATTTTGTCTTTTCCGAAAACAGGAGAATTCCCATTGCTCCAGATATACCAGAGAATATCCTGCCCCTTTTCCCGTTCCTCTTTATCCAATACGGAATAATAACCCTTTCTTGCATAGATCTCTAAAATATCATAAAGCGCTTTTCCGCTGTATTCCGTTCCAAAAACCTTTACCTTTTTAAAGCTGCCGTCTTCATTTAGCGGCATGCACCCGTGATATAGAAGATTGGAATTAAAGATTTTATATAAACTCCCATGGGAAAACAAGAATCTAACATGCTTTTGCAGCTTTTCACATTTCATAAAGGCAGATTGCAGGCGGTCCATTACCTCTTTTTCCGCAGCCGAGAGTTCATAAGGATTCTTAGGGTCTACAGTTGGAAAATTCGTATCAGATAAAGGATAAACCTTGCCTTCCAGTTGAATCGTACCTGCTTCATAATCAATCTTATCCAGCAAAAGCCTGTCTTCCATCCCGAATTCCGGGCGGCGCATGATAACCTGGCTTTCCAGCTTGAACTGTATAATCGCTATTGCCTTCTGCATTCTGCAGTCCCATTCCAGATCCTTGGTATTATACTCTTCCTTATCATAATTAATCTTAAAACAGCTGCACTTATCATTCCCGTTAGTGTTCATGGCAAAGTTTGCAAGGGGTATCAGATTGATCCCATACCCTTCTTCCAGCATATCCAGATTCCCATAGCGCGCCGCAATACGGATGACATTTGCTATACTGGCTTTATGTCCAGCCGCCGCACCCATCCACACGACATCGTGATTTCCCCACTGGATATCCACAGAATGATAGGTCATCAGCCTGTCCATAATGATATGAGGTCCTGGCCCCCTGTCGAATATATCTCCAACAATATGTATATGGTCAATAACCAGCCGCTGAATCAGATTACTCAGGGCAATAATCATTTCCTTTGCACTGCCAATCCGAATAATCGTATTCAGGATTGAATTATAGTAGGCTTCTTTATCCTGCACCTCTTCTTTTTCCGTAATCAGCTCTTCAATTACATAGGAGAAGTCCTTGGGCAATGCCTTACGCACCTTTGATCTGGTATATTTGGATGCCACACGCTTACAGATCTGTATCAGCCTGTGCAGGGTAATCTTATACCAGTCTTCCAGATTATCTTCCGTCTTCTCCACCAGTTCCAATTTGAGCTTTGGATAATAAATTAAAGTAGCCAGGCTTTTTTTATCCCGGCTACTTAAGGTATTTCCAAATTCTTCATCAATTTTCCTGCGGACAGACCCGGAGCCATTTTTCAGCACATGAAGAAACTGTTCATATTCTCCATGAATGTCAGTCAAAAAATGTTCCGTTCCCTTTGGCAGGTTCAAAATGGACTGGAGGTTAATAATTTCTGTTGAAGCTGCTGCTATCGTAGGATAGAGCTTAGCAAGACTTTTTAAATATCTCATTTCATAATCCTGTTCCACAAAAATATCCCCCTTGCTTCTATATTCCCCAGGGCTGTACGACAAGTTCAGTCTGATAGAGCGTGTTTTAAATTGATTTCTGACAGCTGTGCGTCACAAAACACGCTCTGCTTTAACGGCTCCACAAAAGCGTATGGCTCTGGGATTAAAAACCCCGCAGACTGCTACGGGGTTCAGATCATTACTTCATTTATTTTGCTGCTATTACATCGCTCATATCATAAAATCCTGCTTCTTTTCCAGCCAGAAATTTAGCAGCCTCCACAGCACCTTTGGCAAATATCGCTTTGGAATAAGCCGTATGCTTAAACTCGATTACTTCATCGGTTCCTGCGAAGAACACCTCATGTTCACCCACAATATTGCCTCCTCGTACAGCAGAAATACCGATTTCTTTTGCATCCCGCTCTTTACGTTCCTGGCTTCTGTCAAATTTGTAGGTATACTGATTTCCCAAAGCTTCATTCATACTGTCGGCCATAGCAAGTGCCGTTCCGCTGGGAGCATCCACTTTATGTTTATGATGCTTCTCCACGATCTCCATATCGAATCCTGCCGGAGCCAGTACCTTTGCAGCATCCTGCAGCAATTTCAAAAGGGTATTCACCCCAAGAGACATGTTTGCAGATTTTAATACCGCTACTACTTTGCTGGTTTCCTTAACTCTTGCAATCTGGTCTTCTGAAAGGCCAGTCGTACAGACAACCACCGGAAGGTTTCGTTCCTTACAGAAATCCAGAAGGGCATCTTCCGCTTTCGCCGAAGCAAAATCGATTACAACATCCGCCTGCACGTCACATTCCCTGATATTTGTAAAAACCGGATATCCATTATCCCTGATATCTACAATATCAATCCCTGCTGCAATCTGAGCATTGGGATCTTCCTTTACAATCTGGCTGATCACCTGGCCCATTTTTCCATTACAGCCATGCATTATTATCTTTATCATACGTTACTCCTTATTGTGCTTATGACAGTTTTAATCCGAAATCCACCATTTCTTTTGCAAGTTTTTCTGCATTGGCATCTTCCATCTCCGTTAACGGTCCGCGAAGGGGTCCTACTTCCATACCCATCAGATTCATAGCTTTTTTAACAGGAATCGGATTCACTTCACTAAACAGTGCATTGATCAATGGCAGTGCATCCAGCTGGATCTTACGGCTGCCTTCAATATCACCCTGAAGAAATTTTTCCACCATGTCATGTGTCTGCTGTGGTGCAATGTTGGATAATACGGAAATAACTCCTTTACCGCCTAATGATAAGAGCGGAACTACCTGATCGTCATTTCCGGAATACAAATCAATTTTACCGTCCGTAAGCTGCATCAGCTTAGCAATCTGGGAAATATTTCCGGTGGCTTCTTTGATGCCAACGATATTTTCCACATTACTAACAAGTTCTGCTACGGTTTCCGGTAAAATATTACATCCGGTACGGCTTGGCACATTGTATAAAATAATCGGAATCTTAACTGCATTTGCAATTGTCGTATAATGCTTGATCAATCCCTTTTGAGTTGCTTTATTATAATATGGTGATACCAGAAGAAGACCATCAGCCCCGTATTTCTCAGCTTCTACAGATAAATACACCGCTGTATCTGTGCTGTTTGATCCTGTACCCGCTATTACCGGAATTCTTTTTGCTACTTTATCAATGGTATATTTAATTGTTTCTAAATGTTCTTCATGAGTCAAAGTAGCAGATTCACCGGTCGTACCGCAGATAACAATTGCATCTGTTCCATTTGCGATCTGATCTTCCAGAATCTCTCCTAATTTTTCAAAGTTAACGTCTCCATTTTCTTTCATCGGTGTAACAATTGCCACACCTGCGCCTGTAAATATTGCCATGTGCTTTTCCTCCTTAAAAAAATAAGGACAGGCTAAAGAGCCTGCCCCTAAAGATTACGTAAAAAATTCTTTTGGATAGCTCCCCATCATATAAAATATGATGACAGTCATATAGCTTTTCGCCATATGCCCAAGAATACGGCTACAGGTACCGCACCTTTCGGCGTCTTTCCCTTTCTAAAATCTTCATCTATGCCTGAACATATCCAATTTTATACTGATGAAACACGCGACCTCTATCAAACCTATTCAGTTAATCTAACTATAGCATCATTAAAAATCCTTGTCAACAATTGTTTTCGATTTTATGAATCGTCGACATCTGTGTCACTTCATCAACACAGTCCCAGAGTTCCTGCCCGGAGCAGATCCCGGTCATAATAAGCTCTGTCTCATCATCCTTCGCTTCAATTAAAGTGCGGATATCATCTATTGTCACAATTCCGTGTTCAATCAGTCCCAGTACTTCATCTAAAATCAGGACTTCGCACCCCTCTGTTACCAGAACCTTTTTTGCAAAATTCATTCCATTGCGAATATTCTGCGCCTCTTCTTCCTTTTCTTCTGCGATCAGACTATCAAAGGATTCATCTGATTTTTCGAACCGAAACAGCTTAATCTCCGGTTCCAAACGCTGCAGAAAACTGATCTCTTCGACCATTCTGCCCTTCAGAAACTGTATAACAATCACAGATTTGCCCTGGCTGGCAGCGCGGATCCCCTGACCGATAGCTGCAGTCGTTTTACCCTTGCCTTCACCACAAAATATATGTACTGAACCTTTATCCATAGCATACCTCTCTTAACTGACCGGTGGTTAAACCGCCATATACCTAACTACATTATCAGTTTTATTATTTTACTACAGTTAAATAAAGAATGCAACACTTATTCCATATATTCCAACTTGCTTACCGATACTTCATAAGCAATTCTTTTTTCAGTAATATCTCCCTCCAGTTTTTTCATGTACTCTCTGCTTTGTATTCGTCCCCATACCTGCACATGTCCACCTACGGCGAAACCGGAAGTAAACCTTGCATTTCTTCCCCAGCAAATGCAGGGAATATAGTCCGATTTGCCATATGGGCGGTTGACTGCAACCAGCATATCGGATATTTCTCTTCCAAGCGGGGTCTTACGATATACCGGCGGCTTACAGATAAAGCCATCCAGGAATATCTGATTTGTCTTCACCTTGTCATTTTCTTCTTCTACGAAAGTGACCTCTCTGGCAAATACGGACAACACCAGCCTGTTCTTTTTTTCTTCATGTCTGTTGTAGGAGCGGAACTGCCCCGTGATCTGTATGTATTCTCCCTGGTAATCCTGTGTCACGTCAATCAGTCTCTCTGAAATCATCACCGGTATTCTGTCCAGGGAATCGCTGAGTCTTTTGACCAGCACGTCTAACATGTAGAATCCCTCCCCAAACACCTCGTGGCTGAAAGTAAAGCCTGATGCAATTTCTCCAATAATGGATACCTGATTGTTTTCAATAATCTTATCTGTCATGAATAATAGTTCTCCCTTCTTCTTACGAAGTATCTCTTTTCGTATTTTGTATATTATTATATCTATTCGGCGAAAATCACTTTTAGAACCATAAAATTTTAAAATTTCATTATTTTTTTTAGAATTCTGAATGAATGTCCCTTAAAATCGACAAAACCCCTTGTAATCTGGGAAAAATATGATAAACTGTATGAGTTATATTTTGTTCATTATATGGAAAGAAGGAAAATCATTTTATGAAAAGAGAAGATATTCGTAACATTGCCATCATCGCCCACGTTGACCATGGTAAGACCACATTAGTTGATGAGCTATTAAAACAAAGTGGTGTATTCCGCGCCAATCAGGAAGTCGCAGAACGTGTCATGGATTCCAACGATATCGAGCGTGAACGCGGCATTACGATTTTATCCAAGAATACAGCCGTTTATTACAAAGGAACGAAAATCAACATCATTGATACACCTGGACATGCAGACTTCGGTGGCGAAGTGGAACGTGTATTAAAAATGGTAAATGGCGTTGTTCTCGTTGTTGACGCATTTGAGGGTTCTATGCCGCAGACAAAATTTGTTCTCCGCAAAGCCCTTGAATTAAATCTCCCGGTAATTGTCTGTATCAATAAAATTGACCGTCCGGAAGCCAGACCAAATGAAGTTATCGATGAGATCCTGGAATTATTCATGGACCTGGATGCTTCCGATGAGCAGTTAGACTGCCCATTTGTCTACGCTTCTGCAAAAGCAGGACACGCTGTTCTGGATATGACGGATGAAGCAAAGGATATGACTCCTTTATTTGAAACAATTTTAGATTACATCCCTGCTCCGGAAGGTGATCCGGAAGCCCCTACCCAGGTATTAATCAGCACCATCGACTACAATGAATATGTAGGACGTATTGGTGTAGGTAAAGTAGACCGGGGTACTATAAAAGTAAACCAAGAAGTTGTTTTGGTCAACCATCACGAGCCTGAAAAACAAAAAAAAGTGAAAATCAGTAAATTATATGAATTTGACGGACTTAGCAAAGTGGAAGTTCAATCTGCAACCATCGGATCTATTGTTGCAATTTCCGGAATCGCTGACCTTCATATCGGAGATACTCTTTGTGCACAGGAAGATGTAGATGCTATTCCATTCCAGAAGATTTCAGAGCCGACTATCGCCATGCATTTTATGGTAAACGACAGCCCTCTGGCTGGTAAGGAAGGAAAATACGTAACTTCCAGACACCTCCGTGACAGACTGTTCCGTGAATTAAATACGGACGTCAGCCTTCGTGTTGAAGAAACAGAAACTACAGAAGCTTATAAAGTTTCCGGACGTGGCGAACTGCATTTATCTGTACTGATCGAAAATATGCGCCGCGAAGGATATGAATTTGCAGTAAGTAAAGCCGAAGTACTCTACCAAAAGGATGAACGCGGCAAATTATTAGAGCCAATGGAACTTGCTTATGTGGATGTACCGGAAGAGTTCTCCGGAACCGTTATTCAGAAGTTAAGCCTTCGTAAAGGTGAATTACAGGGCATGAGTATTGCAGGAGGCGGTTATTCCCGTCTGGAATTCTCAATCCCGGCCAGAGGTCTCATCGGCTATCGTGGTGAATTCTTAACAGACACAAAGGGAAATGGTATTTTAAATACTACTTATGACGGATATGGTCCATACAAGGGTGATATCCAGTATCGTAAACAAGGCTCCTTAATTGCTTTTGAATCCGGTGAATCCGTAGCCTATGGACTTTTCAGCGCCCAGGAACGTGGTACCCTGTTTATTGGTGCCGGTGAAAAAGTATATGCAGGAATGGTTATCGGACAGAACGGCAAAGCGGAAGATATTGAATTAAATGTATGCAAGAGCAAGCATTTGACAAATACCCGTGCATCCGGATCCGATGATTCCTTAAAACTGACGACTCCAAGAGTACTGAGTCTGGAACAGGCACTGGAATTTATTGATACGGATGAACTCTTAGAGATTACCCCGGAAAGCCTTAGAATCCGAAAAAAAATACTGGATCCTACAATGAGAAAGAGATCAACCAGAAAATAAATCTTAAGAAGGGACATACTGCATGGTAAAAAACAAATCTTTCCTTATCGTAATCTGTATCCTGTCTGTCCTGACAGGACTTTATGCCACTAAGACAACCGCGTTTGCAGCAACCGCAAATGGAATGAAAAGACACTCGAAAAAAGCAGAAAAAGTTATATTCACAGGTGCTTCCGGAACTGCCCTGATGGAAGGTTCCAGAAGAGACGGAGATACAAAGAAACCTCAGAATATAAACTATGGAAAATGGGTAAAAGGAAAAGATTTATTTTTTATTACTAAGTCAGGATCTGGGATATTATGGTTCCTGCCGCCATCCAGGCGGCAGACCATTCTGTCCGAGAGTTCTTTTTTTTCCACTTCTTATGACAGTACCCATCCACAAGGAGGCGCGTATCTTCAGAAACTTCTGGATCGCGACAATCCTAAAAATGTGCACTATTCAGTAGCCCTGATCATAGAAGGAAACGATATTCGAAAGGCTCGCAAACGTACTGAGACCCGTAAACAGGCTCAGGTATATGCAGATTATTATCTTTCTCTTGCACGCAGATATCCTTCCTATAACTTTTATGTTATATCGAAATCTGCTTATGCGCCCGGTATTAAAAAAAGCAGAATTAACCGTAAATCCCGGGCATTCAACAAAGAATTACAACGAATTTTATCAAATCATGCCCTGCCAAATATTAAATATGAAAAATTCTATAAATTTTCCAGAGATCTTTATCACAGAAGGCCCGACAAGGCAGGTACAACTGCTGACCAGCATCCCAACGAGTATGTGACCCAGCAGTGGTTTAACCGCATATTAAAATATATGAATTTAAGCCTGGACGGCTGATGTTAAATATACATAAGGCCATCAGTAATCAAGAAAACCGATCAGCCTAAAAAGTGGCAGTATACCCTCAGGGTGATACTGCCACTTTTTAATCCTGTTTATTTCCCACCTAATTCCAACATTTTTTCCAATGGTCTTCTGGCACGCTCCATGATTGATTCATCCAATTCCACACTGTTGTCCATATTTTGTAATTGATACAGAACTTTATCCAGACTGATCTTCTTCATATTGGGACAAAACTGGCGATGCCCCACGGAATAAAATTTCTTATCAGGATTTTTCTGCTGAAGCTCGTAAAAAATCCCAATCTCCGTGCAGATAATAAAAACATCCTTACCGCTCCTTGCAGCATAGTCAATAATCTGCGCAGTACTTCCTACAAAATCTGCAATCTCCAGCACATCCATACTGCATTCCGGATGTGCCAGAACCAATGCATTCGGATGCAGTTCCTTTGCCCGCTGAACATTTTGTCTGGTGATACTTTTATGTACATGACAGAATCCATCGTGAAAAATAAACTGCTTCTCCGGTATCTGCGATGCAGCATATCTTCCCAAATTATTGTCGGGAATGAAGAATATCTCTTTCTGCGGCAGCGCCCGCACAATATCAACAGCATTGGAAGAGGTTACGCATACGTCTGAATGCGCTTTTATGTTCGCAGATGAATTTACATAACAGACTACCGCTGCGCCGGGATGCTGCTCTCTGACCTCTTCGATCGCCTTTACATCCACCATATGCGCCATGGGGCAGTCTGCATAAATATCCGCCATTACTACTCTTTTCTCCGGATTCAGCAGCTTTGCACTTTCACCCATAAAAGATACCCCGCAAAAAAGAATGTTCTTTTGTTTCACTGTGGTTGCTAACTTGCTCAGGTAAAAAGAATCTCCTACATAGTCAGCGATTTCCTGTACCTTACCATCCACATAGTAGTGGGCGAGTATTACGGTGTCTTTCTCTCTCTTTAATTTCTCGATTTCTTCTGTCATTATGAATCCTTTCTTGCTGCTATTGCAGTTTACCTTATGATATATCATACAATTTATATTATTCTTATAGGAATTATATGTAGATTAATATATTTTGTCAATAGGGATTTTTTATTTATGAAATATAATTTGTATTTATTCAAAACGAATGCCCACAGGAACTTTAACTAAATAGATTCCGTGGGCATTTGGTTCATGTAAATAATTGAGTCTATATTTGAATTATCCTTTATATATGACTTGCTCTTTATATAAGAATTGCTCTTTATATATAAGTTAGCCTATGTTTGCCAGTGACTTAAGCAACGGCCTTTATCCAGCATTGCTACATAGTCACACAGTATTTCAACATCTTCCCTGCTGTGGCTCGCCAGAATTATCGTCCTTCCTTCTTCCTTTAAGTTCAGCAACAGCTGCCTCATTTCTTCAACTCCCTGGTTGTCCAGTCCATTCATGGGTTCGTCCAGCAGTAAAATAGAAGGGTTTTCCATAATCGCCTGGGCAATTCCCAGCCTCTGTCTCATGCCAAGTGAATATTTACCAACCTTCTTTTTGTCGTCCGGGTCTAACCCCACTTTAACGATTGCATTTCTGATTTCTTCCTTTCCGATTCTCCCCCGGATTCTGGCAAGGTATCTCAGATTTTCATAACCAGTGTGATCCGGCAGAAATCCTGGGGTTTCAATGATGATTCCCATATCTTTCGTAAAACAATCAGACTGCGCGATATCCGATCCATTTACAGATATTTTACCCGATGTGGGTACAACAAATCCACAAATACATTTCAACAGCATGGTCTTACCAGATCCATTCCGTCCAATTAATCCATAAATGCGGCCCTTATCAAATGATAATGTGATGTGATCCAAAACCACCGCATTTTGAAAACGCTTCACTACATTATCCAATTCGATCACAAAATCACTCATACTTTTTCCTTGTATAATGCAAATACATTATATTCCTTTCGTTTAGATCTTTCTATCACACGAAAACTACATCCAACCATATAATTCCTTCTAATTAGCAGCACAATTGATTTCCACTATCTTTGTTTTGGATTTCCAGTATATGATTCCTATCAATCCCATTATTACAAGCAGGTAAACGATCAGGACATAACTTTCAGTGGGATAATCACTGCCCGAAATTCGGTTTAATCTGGAAATGCTCACCCAGGAAGCTGGCGAAAACCAAAAATTTCTGGCTTGTTCCAAATACGCAAATACAGGATCCATTAAAATTAAAAAGCTGACAAATATAACACCAGTAATTTTATTTTTCAGAAAGATATTTGCAGTATAGATGATCAGACCGATTATGATGCCAAATAACCAGAAATTTAAAAATGTAAGCAACGATGCTTCCAGCGGTTGGTAGGAAGAGATCATCTGACTGTTAAAGCAAAGCGTTGGCGCGTAGATTCCTCCCGCCTCTGTCATAGCCAGGGTACCCAAAACCTTCCCCCAGGTTAACTGAAAACTGATTCTGGGAAGTAAACACAATATACTGATTCCCCAAACAAATAATACATATACAAAAGAAGCCGCCGCTATGTAGATGATCTCACCAATGCATCCGGCCCGCCTTCCGCACCGGATGATCAAATAAGGCTTCATCCCATCATAAAAAGGCGCATCACAAAATAATAATATCATGCCAAATAGCAACAAAACCTTTAACAAACCCATGCTTACAAAATAGCTTTCCAGCAAAACCGGAAATATCCAGGGATTTATCCGATAACCAGTTTCATAAGAAAATTCAAGTACACCTGCTATGTTCTTCGCCAGCAGGATGCATACTAAAATGGCCAGGACATAGATCCGATAATCTCTCTTCCATCTTTTAAATTGATAACCAACAATCTGAATAGCATTTTTAAATAGTGTCAAGGAAACACCTCCTCTCCACCTTTCTTCGAATCCCTACAGATGCTATGATAATAAAGATAACCAGTATTCCCATATTATACAGAAAGTTTAAACCCATATAATCACTAATGGTGACGGTTCCCATGAATATTCCTATAAACTCCATCGGTCCCGGTAAAAACAACGTTATTGAACACAGGAGATAATAACTGATATATGGGGAAGCAAGTGCAACAAATATATTGGGAAAATAGAGTGAAATAACCATTCCCAGTAAAGTCAATAAAATTACTCCAGTTGCAAATATCGTGGATAAAATTACGAAATACAAAATTGGTTTTCCCTCTAAATTAACATTTCCATATGGTGCATATCCATTCATCTGACTTTCCAGTATAGAATAGTCAATAATATCTAACTTTACATAAAAATGAAAAAACAAAATAAATGCGGTTACAGCAATTGCCATACTGCTATATATCGCAACCACATTACCCAAAATCTTACCATATATGTAACCTCTAACCGAACATCTCGTTAAAATAAACCTGTCAAAATGGCTGATCCATTCCTTACAAAACTCCGTAGTAAATATTCCCGAAAGCAGAATGATCATAAGGGGCTTAAAACGGTCATAATGCATGACATTTATAAAAAGTCCTATTATATCACTATAACCCATGAACTTTCCTTCTTCCATACCATATACTACATCAAATTGAGAAAAAATAAAAAGTATGCACAAAAGTAACGTTATTACAATGAACCTAATAGAAAAAACATTTTCAATTACGTTCAACCGAAACATTCGCCAGATATCGTAACATTTTCTTTTCATCATAATATCCTTCCATCAATTGCATTAATTCGGAGTAAATGCTCCATTTTTTTCATAGAATTATCCGGATTTTTTTGTTCATACGTATAGTGAAATGTCCAGATTGGCTCTACTTTTCCAGAATTACTTTCATAGGAAAAATCCGTAATGATATACTGTAATGTTAAATTATCGATCTGAACATGATAAATCATCAGGCTTTCTAATCTGTTTATGCAGATCTCATATGCTTCATTTGCTGTGACTACTCTATCGCTCTCTTTCCAATCTTTCATGTTCTGCTGACTGCCAACTTCGCAATAAACCGGACCTTCTTTATCAATTATAATGCAGGCATACGGAGTCACTCCACGCTCAGTAGAATTATAAATTTGTTCACCTTCCAGATAACCCTGATATAAAAACAGATATGCATTCTCATCCGGCGTCCACTCTTTATTTAATTCTTTATCAACTTCCATATTTTCATCGAGATAAACTTCCTGATTGCTGCGTATCTTATTCATGTTGCGATAATCCATTGCATAACATTCCGCTTCTTCATGATTTGTCCAGCCAAACATTTTTAATAGCTCATCACTTTGTTCTCTTGCTGCCTCCTTATCTATATTTTCAAGTTCCTTATTATCCATATCCATCAAAAATTGAGTTTTGAAAAGCATAGAGGAATTTCCACTACTATATGCCATAGTATAGCGACTAGATAAAACTTCATCCCTGATAAAATAACTTACATATGGACTTATACTTATAAATTTCCCATTTAACTGCGCACTGTACGAATTTTCTTCTTCAGTAATTACCTTACTTTTATCTGGTATTAAAAAATCCGACAAATCTTCTGGTTGCTTTAATACTGGATTATCGCCTAATGTAAACTGCAGACTCCTGATTGGAATACTTTTTGTGAAATCAGCGTCTATACGCGTGGTAATCTCCTCATCCTGATGTTGTATTTGAATCACCCAGTCATTTTTCGAATCTGCTGATTCTTTTTTACAGCCACTTAACAGCATTGCTACAAAAAGTACTATAATAATTTTTCCATATCTCACACACTCATCCTCCTGGTAAATAAATAGAATTATCGCTGCAGGAACGATAATTCTCTCTTTTATCTTGTATGATGGCAATCCCACACTATGCCGCCATCATATAATTGATATATAAGCATCATAACCTATATTTGCTGAAAAATCCAGACAAAGAATAAGGCAAAAGCTTCTCCCAAGCTTTTGCCTCACATTCATTCTTATCCCAATCCGCTGCCTTCTGTTACAGCGCCAGGAATTCCACTTACTTTTCTTCACTCACACTTCTATCGGGTACACACATTTTCTCCCAAAATCCCCCGATATTCATTTCTTGTCATCAATCTCCTCCTTAAATTTTTATATACCATTGCTTGCTATGGGGAGATCATAGCACATTTTTTTCCAATTGTCCTGCGATGTCCGTTAACGATAGGTTTTTTGACCACATAATAAGATTTCACTTCACTGAACTAGAAAAATAACGTCACAAAAACTTGGAAAATCAGATCATCAAACTCATACTCCACACATCCTCCATATTTATCTGCCGCCGACTGTATGCTTTCCATTCCCAATCCATGCAGTTTTTTATCCTGTTTAGCGGTCTCAAAGCGGCCATTTCTCTTGATCGGCTGTACTTCCATGCTGTTTTTGACGGCAATGAGCAGGAGTCTGTTTTTCTGTGAAATTTCCACGGTAATCCATTTCCTGCCATAATGGACTAATTCACACGCTTCTATAGCGTTATCCAGCAGATTTCCTAAAATAACGCACATATCATTGTCTTTTACTGTTACCTTATTTAATTTATCAACTTTACATTTCATATGAATATTTTTATGTATGGCCTCTGTCTTTTTATAATTTAAGATTAAGTCGATAATCTGGCTCCCGGACCATACACATTCGTTCAATGCCTGAACCGGTCCGATGATACTTTCCATATACTCCATGGCGGCATCCTGCTTTCCGCTTTTCATATACCGGTACATAATATTCACATGTTTCTTCAGATCATGAAATATCTTCTGGTTATCCCTGTACATCTGGTTCAAATCACCCCAGCTGTCTTCTAAAAGCTGATTTCGAATGAGTATCATCTTGGTATTCTCTTTCTCATTCCGGTACATCACATATAAGCCAAATATCATTGCGATCATAAGAATTAATGCAAAGAACAGAAACCAATCGGCTATGAATCCCATACTAACTTCATTTGCATACACTTCCTGAAAATTATAAACACCAATAAATCCAATTCCGCTAAGTAGCAGAAGCCATTTTGTATAGTAGCTGATGCGGATGGATGATCTTTCAAACAAACCTTTTAAATGTCTATATAAGAAGAAAGCTCCCACCCTTGTAAACAGCAATATTATTACACGGCTGAAGCTGATATCGTTGTCAATGAAGATTCCGATGTCAGGACGCCTGACCAATATACTGACCAGGTAAATGTTCATCAGGTCGCACAGCGCCAGGCCAATATTAAAAATCGCTGAGATCGTAAATATTGTTATGATCTTATCCCGGTACAGCAGAAATCCGGAAAGATAAGTTAGAATAATGGTCAATAGCAATACCCATCTGGAAAATAGAATTACCTGCCTGTTCATTACCAATATACCGGCAATGACGATTGTCAGGGTCTCCAATAAAACATAATATTTCTTTCCGGATACTCTTTTATCAAAGAAAATCCCCATCATTTTCAGACAAATGTGTATTTCAGCAGCTGTTAACAGGAACTGTAATCCATTCAGAAATATGTTCATTTATGGTACCTCCAGAACGTATGTATTTTCTCTTTCACCTCTTTAAGTCTGGACTGACTGACCTTCAGACTAATCCTGTCTTCCATTTCCAATACATTTCCCATCAGCCCAACCACATGCAAAATGTTTATAATATAGCCTTTTTCAATAAAAACAAAATCATTTGGCGACAAATTTGCATATACCTGCCGAAGGCTCTTCCGTTCATGTTTGCTGCCCGATTTCGTTACAAATACAGCATTCTTGCCATCTCTGAATATATAAATAATATCCCTGTAAAAGATTTTCTCAAACCGCAGCTCCGTATTAATAATATAGTATTCCTCAGTTTGCAGGCTGAGTTCTTTTAAAACTGCACCCAGGGCTTCCGGAATTCTTTCCTCCAGCATTTCTTTTGGTATAAACCGAAAAGCTCTCACCTTAAAAGCTTCCAGAACCACTTCAAAATGCGATGTAATAAATACAATATAAGATTCTATATTTTTCTTGGCTATTTTCTCTGCGAGCGATAACCCATCCATATCGGGAAGTTCTATATCTAAAAAATAGATCTGATACCGCTTATTCCCCCCTAAAGCAAATAATAACTGTTTGGAGCTGCCGAAGGCTTCTACATTTTTGTCAATCCCCTCATGATTCATATACTTTATGATATTTTGTTTAATCAATGCTGCACACTTTTCATCGTCATCCACAACTGCAATATTTACCATAACTCCACTCTCCATTGTATTCATGTCATTCCCACAACTTTATCGTACCACCTCTGCTGCGTGTGACTCCAGTAGTTCCTAAAGCTTGAATTGGCAATAAAGACGCAATGTTTCCTTTATCCAAACTTTATATAAAAACAGCCGTACGCTCAACACATACGGCTTTCTGTTTATTCCCTCATCCCTCCTTTTAACGCCTTCACTACTTTTAATATCATTTTCATCTCTTTATTCGTACAATCCCGCATTTCCATGGTAATATCATTTAACTGAAAATCTCTCGATTTCTTTACACTGTCGCATAAAAGTTCGTCTACGGAGACTTCAAAAACATTGGCTATTTTCACGATTGTCTCCAGACTGCCTTTTGATTTTGCAGTTTCCAGATTACTAATATACTGTGTTGATAATCCAATATTTTCTGCGAGCTGTTCTTGGGTAATGCCTTTACTTTTTCTAATCTTCTTAATTCTTTTTCCTAACTCGATATAATCCACTACCATATTGCTCTTACCTCCTGCATTTGACTCTTATTTTATGCAAGATACGGCAAAATTATAATGGATTATAAGTTTAATTTATCCTAATTATTATATTTTTATATAACTATTCATTGATTTTTTGCAAAAATCCATGTAATGATTATAGTAGAAACTTTTTCGTTTATACCATAACATTACACAAAGTTTTGTGGCACACCTGAACCAAACGTCCCCCTGATCTTCATAAGCTATTTTCAAACACTTTCCTGCTCTAAAAAACTGCATGCCGTCTCATAAAATTCCTGCCCGTTGGACAATAATGCCGGATGTCCGCCTTTTTCAAACAGCTTTATTTTGCCATGCCCAATCTTCTTAACCAGTCCCTGATACACCTCTTCATAAAACTGGGGTGAGGCAAACTCGTCTTCGCGGCTTCCCGTCAGTAAAATTTCAGCTTGCAGTTCTGATAAAGATTTATGAAAAAATTTACCGATCCCTATGTAATGATCATGGATCGCCTTTGTATCATTGTCCACAACCTGTTCCCAGCCTTCTCCATGATTAAATATATAAAAAGATTTTGTTCCTTCATCCTGCTTGGATGCTTCTCTATCTTCGATTACATTTTCCACAAATGCTTTTAACGGCACTTCTCCTTCAAAACTATCCGCAATGACTTTATTAACCAGATCCGGTCTCTCCAGTGCAACATTGATTGCCACCTGGGCACCGCCGCTGCTTCCTATAAGGTTTACTTTTTTATAGCCTGTCTGGTCTAAAAATGCAATTACCTGCTGTGCCTCATCAAACCACAGATCGGTCTGAAAGGTATCCAGACGGTCTGATCTGCCATGTCCCAGAAAATCAATTAATATGGTTTTAAACTTCCCCCGGTATAGTTTTTCAGTTTCTGCAAACATCCTGGAGGACGCGGTATTTCCATGTAGAAAAAGCAGGGGCTGTCCGCTGCCTGCTTCTTCGTACCAGCACTTCTTATTGTGATATATAAAATATGGCATATAATCTCTCTCCTTAAATAAAATTTTAATGTCTGATATACATTAATTTTTATAAATTGTTATTTTTTGCTCTCTGTTATCTGTCTGGCCTTCTCATATACTTCCCGGGGTTCCACGCCAATATTAAATTTCCCATCCTCATACAGTACTTTTCCGTTCACCATGGTTAGTTTCACATTTTGTTTACTTCCGCTGTATACAATATTTTTGGTTATATTATTAACAGGCTGCATATTGGGCTGGTTCAGGTCAATCAGAATCAGATCAGCCAGTTTTCCTTCTTCTAATGTATCACAGTCTTTTAATCCCATTGCCCTGGCACCCCCCGCGGTTGCTGCATAGAGCACCTGATTGGCATCCACTACGGATGCATCCTGCTCCCTGAGTTTGGCTAAACCAGTCGTCAGGAACATTTCCCGGAACATATCCAGACAGTTATTGCTTGCGGGACCATCGGTTCCAATTGCCAAGTTAATTCCCATCTCCAGAACCCTTTTAATGGGAGCAATACCGCTTGCCAGTTTCGCATTGGAGCCGGGATTGGTTATGACGGACATTCCATGTTCCTGAAAGATCCCAAGATCTTCCTCTGTCATGTGCACGCAGTGATATCCTCCTCCTCCATAGCGAAACATTCCAAACTGATTCAGGTAAGCGGTAGGCGTCATATGATTGCGTTCTATACACCCTTTTACTTCCGAAAAACTCTCCGAATTATGGGTATAAACAGGTGCATGATACTTCCCTGCAAGATCAGCCACTCCCTCCAGCAGTTCTCTGGAAGTGGTATATTCTGCATGAAATCCGATCTGGAAACTGATCAGCTCATGGTAACGGTTGTATTTTTGATACCAGGCGTCTATCTGATCCACTGACTGGGTGAAATCATTTAAACCACTGGTCATAACCGTCCGAAAGCCGCAATCCACAGATGCCTGTGCTATGGTATCCGGAGTGAGATACATATCAAAATTAGCCGTTATCCCGCTGGTCAGGTATTCCATGATCGCAAGCTTGGATAAATGGTAGATATCATCTGCACTTAACTTCGCCTCCATGGGAAAAACCTGCTGGTTCAGCCAGTCAAGCAGCGGCATATCATCTGCAAAGGACCGAAGAAAAGTCATCCCGGAATGAGTATGGGCGTTCTTAAATCCGGGCATCAGCAAATTATCCTCACAGTCGATTTCCCTGTCCCAGCTTCCCCTGTCTTCCTTGTACCCGTCGTATAATCCATGTCGGGCTGCATGATTGTCACACTGAAACGAGCTGAAAGAATCGTGCGAATTCTTTTTTATGCCATAATCCTCTTTCGGGCTTCCTTCTCCCACATAGGAAATCAGGCTTCCTTTTACGTGTACTTCTCCCCGCTGTACCTCAAATCCATTTGCCAGCGTTAATATCCGGGCATTGTAAAATCGTATATTCATGTCAATCTCCCCCTATTCTTCATTTTTGAAATTTATCTGTTGGTCTATTTGCATTTATCGTATATTCATGTCACTCTCCCCTATTCTTCATTTATTAAATTTATCTGTTGGTTTATTTGCATTTTAATCTTTTCGTATTCTTGTCCTTATATGCATGTTAGTATTTCATCGTTTCCCTTTATCATAAATCTCACCCAAAGCACGCGGCGCACGGGTTTGGCGCGAGAAAAACACTAGCAGCAGCAGGGTTAAGACATAAGGCAGAATCATCACCAGATCAGAATATGTGCCTGGCATGTTCCATACCCTGACCAGCTGGTATCCGCCCGATCTTGCGAAACCAAACAGCAGACAGGCGCCCAGTGTGGGAATGATTCTCCAGTTTCCAAATATCATGGCCGCTATGGAAAGGTACCCGTATCCGGCATAAATTCCCGATGAAAAGTTCGATGAAATAGAATATGCAAAGCTGATTCCCGCCACTGCTGAGAGTGCCCCGGATACTCCAACTGCCAGGAAACGCACTTTTTCCACGGAAATACCCGCGGCATCCACTGCATGTGGATTATCTCCGCAAGCCCGCAAATGCATACCAAATCCTGTTTTATATAGAATATACCATGCCAAAACCATAATTGCCAGTATAATAATTTCAAATGGATATATATCCTTGAATACTGCTCCAATCACCGGCAGCTCAGATAAAACCGGTATATGAAAGCGCCCGGATACACCCAGAACAAATTTATCAGATGGACTGGAAAAAATACTGCTGTTTATCTGTTTCGTCAGAAATGAGGTAAGTGCCATTGCCAGAATATTCATTACAACTCCGCTGATTACCTGATTTGCACGGAAACGAATGCACAAAACTGCATGAAGCATAGAATACAGAACACCGCCGATTACAGCACCTGTCAATGCAATATAAAAAGGTATCTGTGACTCCGGTGCAAAATGAGGCATGGCAAATACTGCTGCCAAAGCTCCTGAAAATGCCCCAAACCCCTGTAATCCCTCCAGCGCCAGATTGGTGATTCCACTTTTCTCACTATAAATTCCTCCGATCGCCATTACAAACAACGGCAGCGCAAATGACAGTCCATCTATGATTATCCCTTCCATCACTTACCTCCCATTTTGCTTAATCGATGCGAAAAATAAGCATTGCATGCAGAAATCAGCAGAATCAGACCCGTAATTACCGAAGCGATTTCCGCCTCTACACCGGATGCCGAACTCATATAGGTACTTCCTTTACTGATGATGGAAATTAAAAATGAAGAGAAAAAGATACCAACAGACTGATTTCCTCCCAGCAGTGCAACCGCAATTCCATCAAAACCCGCAGAGGGCAATGTTCTGGGACCAATGGAACCAAAGTAACCCAGATAATACGTGACACCAGCCAATCCTGCAAGCCCTCCGGAAATCACCATTGCAAGTACAATATTTTTTCCCACATTCATTCCTGCATATTTGGCAGCTGTGCGGCTGGCACCAACTGCCTTTATTCCAAATCCTGCTGTCGTCTTCTGAAAGAAAAAGCGCATCCATACCACGGCTGCAACCGCCAGAATAATCCCCAGTGGAATATCAATCCTGATATTTCCTGCTTTCACATCCATCAAGGTCAGTCTCGCTGCTTTGCTCACCGGATTGGACTGACGGGAGATGGGATTTATATAAAATGTATTTATAAAAAAGCTGATTACATATTGGGCAATATAATTAATCATTATCGTAGATACTACTTCATTAATGCCAAAGCGGTATTTTAGTCCTCCAACCAATCCTCCGATCATAGCACCGGTTATGATTCCAATTACAATGACCAGTGGTTTAGCCACATATGCAGGCAGGTCCCCATATCCAGCCAGAACTGTGGCGAGATAGCCGGATACCAGCATCTGTCCCGATACTCCGATATTAAAAAGACCAGCTTTTAAGGCTGCGGCAACTGCCAGTGCCGAAAACAGCAGTGGGGTCCAAGCATTTAAGAAGCTGGTAAAATCCGTCAGCATATTCTTGGAACCTGCATAACTTCCTTTTGGAAGCAGACCGCATCCCTTTAACAGATCGCCATATACCGTTACCGGACTTTTCTTTAAAATCAGCAGTATAACTCCACATACCAGAAAGCTGAAAACAATTGAAACCACAGGGATTATAGCTGTTCCAACTCTATCCTTTTCCCTTGCGGGAACCATCTGTTTCTTCATTTTGCCTGCCTCCCTTCACTCCCATCATAAACTGACCAACTTCCTCTGTGCTAAGCTGATCTGCAGACGCTATCCGGTTCAGCTTTCCATTATAAATGACTCCTATGGTATCTGCCAGATTCATAATTTCCTCCAGTTCCAGAGAAATCAGCAGAATGGCTTTTCCATGGTCCCGTTCTTTCAGGATCTGACTGTGAATCCGTTCAATCGCACCGATATCCAATCCTCTGGTAGGTTGTACAAAAATCAGCAGTGACGCATCTCTCTGAGTTTCTCTGGCTATAATTGCCTTTTGTTGATTGCCTCCGCTCATAGTCCGCACTTTCGTCAGGCTGCCTCTGCTGAATCGGATGTCATATTTCTCAATGAGTTCTCTTGCATGGCTTCGTATCCGCAGCTGCTGCAGTACCCCTCGTTTTGAAAAAGGCTCTTTAAAATAGGATTTTAATACAAGATTATCTTCTAGGGAGAAATCTATAATCAGACCATAATTCTGTCGGTCTTCGGGAATATAAGAAATGCCGGAGAGAACCCTGGATCTGATACCTGCTCGTGTGATATCCTCTCCATTTAGAAGAACAGCCCCCTGATGGACATGTAAAAGTCCAGCTATCGCATCCGCTAACTCTATCTGACCATTACCGGAAACACCTGCTATGGCAAATATTTCTCCCTGGCGTATTTGAAAAGAAACGTTATTAACCACCTCAAAGCCTGTCTCATTTTTAACCGTAAGGTGATCTACCTTTAATATACATTCCTTAAAATCAGATGGTTTTTTTGGAGGCGTAAAATTAACTTCCCTTCCTACCATTAATTTTGCCATCTGGCTGGTTGAAATTTCGGAAACGTTAAATATCCCGGTAAGTTTTCCCCTGCATAATACTGCACACCGGTCTGCCACCTGCTTGATCTCTTCCAGTTTGTGGGTAATCAGAATGATTGTTTTTCCGTCTTCCCGCAGCCCCTTTAAAATCTTCATTAGAAATTGAATTTCCTGTGGTGTTAACACTGCTGTAGGTTCATCAAAGATCAGGATTTCCGCCTCCCGGTAAAGCATTTTTAAGATTTCCACACGCTGCCGAACCGATACGTCTGCCGTTTCTATGATTTGCTCCGGATTTACTTTCAGTCCGTATTTTTCAGAAATACCGGCAATTTTTTCACTGGCATCCTTTTTATTGACAACCGGAATAAAACCCAGCAGATATTTTCTGGGCTCTATTCCCAGTATAATATTTTCTGTGATCGTATAATCGCTTACCAGTTTAAAATGCTGGTGCACCATCCCAATATTCAGCCGGGATGCAAAATTAGGGGAAGAGATCACTTCCCTCTTTCCCCTGACATATATTTCCCCCTCATCAGGTTCATACATTCCAAACAACATGCTCATAAGCGTTGATTTTCCTGCTCCGTTCTCACCTAAAAGGGCAAGAATCTCGCCCTTTTTTATTTTGAGGGTTACATTTTCATTGGCTGTAATCCCGGGAAACCTTTTTGTAATATTTTTCATCTCAACGATGTATTCTGATTCCATATTCGTTAATCCTGCTGGCAACGAGCCAAAGCCAAGCTTGCTTGGTCCTGACGGCTGACGGGAGGGTTAAAGCCCCCGCAGCTCACTGTACTGTAAATTTGATGACCCATTGTTTGCATCGTGGTCTTTGACGTCAACCCTGGGAAATCATCCGGTGTGATGTTATTAAAATTCGCTGCCGGAATGATATCACCACTTTGTATCCCTGCATAAGCTTTATCTAGCTTTGCAACGGAATCCTCAGAGAGCTGATTTCTTCCTGCTTCTTTCACATATCCTGTTGAATCAGTATCGGCTTTCATCACGAAATTTCCGCCTTTAAAATTGCCCTTTGCAATGTTCTCCAGCTGTTTCTCTACGTTTTTCCCCATGACTTTTACTGCAGAAGTGAGTACAATGTTTTCACTTCCCTTTGCACCCAGATCATACTGGTCCGTGTCACAGCCTATTACTTTTACATCATTTGCTTCTTTTGCTGCCGTAAAAACGCCCGTTCCGGAATCTCCGGCAACTACAAAGAGGATGTCACATCCTTCTTTAATCAATGCATTTCCAATCACTTTTCCGGTAGCCTGGTCAGCAAAACTGCCAATATAATTTCCGCCCACATCCTGATTGGTCACATCTGTTCCGGAATAAGAGGGAAGCTCTACCAGTTCCACACCGGTATTATATTGCTGGTTTGCATAGTTTACGCCTGATTCAAATCCATACTGATAATTCACATTGGACGGATAAGCGATACCGCCTATAAATGCAGCCTTCTTCGTTTTGGATTCCAAAGCCGCTGCCATTCCAGCCATAAATCCGCTTTCCTGTTCTGCAAATGTCATGGCACAGATATTTGGAAGATCTGCTTCACTGCCGTCTTCATATGCCGGATTGGAATCAACGAGAATAAAATTTACATTAGGATTGTCTTCCGCCGTTGCTGCAATCTGCGAAAATTGAAACCCGCAGCAGACAACTACATCATAGTCCGGAGCAATATCCGCAACTGCAGTGACTGCAGCTGCGCTGTCCCCGGAAGACTCCTGAACCGGCTTTACTGTAGCATCCGGATATTTTTCAATAAATGACTGGATGCCGCTGTAGATATTTTGATTAAATGTTCCGTCATCCACCCCGGATCCACTTGTAACAATTGCAATTTTCAGCGCATTTTTTCCGGCTGACTCTTTTCCATCCGACTCTTTTGCTGCTGAGTCATTACCCGCTGTCTCTTTTGCCTCAGTCTGCTTTGTGTTCTCAGTATTATTATTGCTTGCACATCCCGCAAGACCGCATCCTAATATACAAATGCAAAGAAATACAGATAGTAATTTTTTCATAGTAACCCTCCTAACCAGAATCTGCAGTATCTATATTGATGCTGCTCTTTTCGATTAGTGTTCCTCACTATCTGATTTCTTATACTTTAAAATCCTTAACCGCAGCGTGTTTTGAAATTGCGTTCTGGCAGCTGTACGTCTACATACGTTTAATCGCTTCTGTCACTAACTGTTTGAACAGCGGTGCCACACGGTCAGCCGTCTCCTGAACCTCACTATGGCTCAGCGGTGTCTCCGTCATACCGCATCCCAGATTGGATATGCAGGAAATACCGCAGATCTTCATTCCCATGTGATTCGCAGCAATTGCTTCACAGGCTGTACTCATTCCAACCGCATCCGCGCCCAGAATCCGGCACATTTTTACTTCCTGGGGAGATTCAAAATTAGGTCCTGACAATTGGATGTATACACCTTCTTTTAAATCAATCCCAAGATCTTTTGCAGTATTGCGCAGGATATCCTGAAGCTTGTGATCATAGATCTGGCTCATGTCACAGAATCTCGGACCCATTTCATCGATGTTCGGTCCTATCAGCGGAGATGGAACAAAATCGGATATCTGATCAGTGATCATCATAAAGTCACCGGCTTTAAAATCATAGTTGACACCGCCTGCCGCATTTGTTAAAAACAGGATCTCTGCTCCCATCATCTTCATCAGTCTCGCCGGAAGCACCACATCTGTCATGGGATAACCCTCATAATAATGGACTCTGCCCTGCATGGCAACAACTGGTACTTCTCCCACATATCCAAAGATAAACCTGCCCTGATGTCCCTGCACCGTGGATACCGGGAACCCTTCAATGTCATGGTAATCCAGAACTGCTTCCACCTGGATTTCATCTGCATATCCTCCCAGTCCTGAGCCAAGAACCAAGGCTGCCCTGGGTGTGAAATTTATTTTCTGGCGAAAACTTTCGTAACATTTTAACAATTTTTCATATACTGGATTCATGTTGTTTCCTCCTTGTTCAATTATTGCTTATTATTCACAGGTTATAAAGGTGTGTATGCCTTTGTTTCTATAATAAGTTTAACCGGAGGAAAAGTCAATTGACATAAACGATCAGGTTAAAGCATCGGTAATCTAAAACGGCAGATACTTCCACCCAATCTTATACTCACTCTTCTTCCATGAAAATAAACTGTCATACTCATCTTCCGTCAGCACATTTTTAAGCTCTTCTTTTTCATCCTCCGGAACCACTGCATGTATGGAATCGATAAAGCAGAGGTTTGGATACAGTACACACCACCAGTTTTTCCCTTCCGCTTCTCCGATCTGTATGCGCAGCGCCTCATAATCTCCTGCCGGAAATGTAATATCACCATAGGATTTCATTGGGAAATAGCACCAGGTAAGGCTGGCTTTAGCAGGATATGCATAGCCTTCCCTATTTATGATTTCCACTGCTTTATTTTGGATTTTATCCATGTTTTCTTTGATACAGGTTCTTGTGGCATCGATGGAATGGGCATCTTTTAAAATTGTTTCCATGTATGCCACCACTTCATTTTTTACCTTCATTTTAAGTGCCTGATCTTCATCGGTGTCACTGTTTGCGATGACATGAAAACGTATGATTTCATCTGCAATTCCCTTCTGCAGAGATGTTTCCTGGGTCATTCTTCCCACGAGAAACATACAGATCAGAATGCCGGCCGCGATTCCCAGACCTCCGATTACAAGATACCACTTTTGATAAAAACGATTTATTATATTCATAATTTTATGTACCCTCCTGTTTACTTATTATTCCACTTAATCACCTATGGCGATGGGACTTGCCAGAGCGTGTTTGACAAATGCTTTGGTACAATAAAAGTATTCACAGGTTTGAGGGTTTTAAACAAGGTTATCCACATTATTTTTGAATCACATATTCCCCGTCTGCTACCGGTTTATCTTTTTTCAGGTGGACCTGTGGAATAGTGACTTTTTCTTCATTGTTATGCCAGAAATTCAATAAATCTCCCAGTGTCTTACCTACACCCTTTTTATTCGGGTTGTTTTTAATAAGATCCTGCAGATAGGTCCCCAGAGAATCCACAGAAGAGGCGGTTTTGGTAACCAGGCTTTCTTCTCCTTCATCGTCATATACAAATATGGAAATGCTTCTTGCAAAAGTTGGATGATTTTCAAAATAAGTCAGCATTTCCTTTCTGGTTTCCGGGTCTTCCAGCATTTCGGGTCCCAGGATAATTGCCTTTGTATGTCCGGAGTCAATATATTTATCTACATAGGACGCATAGTCTTTCGCTGCATCCTCAATGGTTTTCCCGGTAGCGCTTTCTTCTTTCGTATCCTTTTCTTCCTGTTCGGTTTCTTCTTCTCCGCCCTTTTTCTGTCCGGTCTCTTCTCCCATATTCGGCAGGGCATATTCAATCCTGAAACCTTCTTCTTCCTTATGCACTTCCACAGCCAACGGGAAATAACGGTCTTCCAGTTCTCTTTTAGTACACCCGGACAGGCAGAGCAGTAATGCTGCCATAGCGATTGTCACTAATAATTTTCTCAATTGCTGCGCCTCCTTTTCTCCCACTCCAGTATTGCACAGATCACGGTAAATCCTGCCATAATCGGTATCAGAAGATAGCAGTTTACGGTTAAAAAGAGTTTTTGGGCGATATCTACATTTTTGCACCAGAGAACACCTGCAGCGCTAAGCAGCAGCATGAAAAGGTGGTTCTGCTTTTCTTCCGGCTGCTTAAACATCTCTTTAAAAATCAGATTTAAATAGAAGATTCCCGTACTGGCCGCTACAAAAAAGCTCAGGAGAAGCAGCGCTAAAAAGATCGTATCAAACCGCTGCAGAAAGCCTCCCGGAATATCGACATTACTTGTCAGAGTAACAACCGGCCACCTTAACGCCTTCATTCCCTGATCTCCAAACGAACCGATGCCTATAATTATTGCCGCTCCGACGCCGATTGCCGTCACCATCAGCCCCTTTAAGGTAGTCCTCAGACGCAATCCGCTTTTTTGTATAAAGGGTGCCTCAAACAGAATCAGGCTCACTCCTCCAAATGCGGCAAATACCTGAAAACTCTGCTTCAGTGTTACTGCATCAAAGGCGGCTCCCTCATAAGTAAAATATTCACTTTTGATGCCGGTGGATGCTATCACCAGAAGTATAAGAAGGGGAATCAGCACAAAGGGATAAAGCACTTCTGCAATGCGCCCCCGCCGCTCTTTGGGATCCATGGAAGCATAGAATCCGCCCAGCAGCATTAGCATACATGGAATATTTTCGTTCAGTTCCGGAAGCATATACTGCCTGGTGACGGCACCGAATACCCGGGTGATGTAAAGCAGATTCACATACATATAGCTCCAGTAGACCAGACACAGTGCAAATGCAGCTGCCCTTCCCATACGGAGTTCCACATAACCGCCAAAGCTCCTGGTAATATAACGGCTTAGATAACAGACAATGCAGGTATATACTGCCGTAATCCCAACTCCCAGAATCAGGCTCAATATTAAATCTTTTCCGCTTGACTGCACAATAAACCGTGGCAGCAATAAGCTTATTTTACCAATCCAGTCCATGACTAAAAGCCTTTTCAATTGTCGTACCGAAATTTTCTGGTTATTGGAAAACATGAGCATTTCCTTTCTTTATCACTTTATTTTTAACCGGGTTCTGGACTGCCTCCTGGCAAATACCGGGCGGCTTTTCAGTCTGTCTAAGGGTGCCCGAACCAGTGCATCCTTCTTATCCCTGCCCTGGTTGACATCTGCTGCCACAAAAGGCATGAGATATGGGATATTATAACTTTTCAGCGCACTCAGGTGTGTTAACAGGACAAACCAGCCTAACACCAGCCCCAGTATGCCAAAAAAAGCACATCCCAGAATCATGGCGTATTTAATCAGCCGCAGAGCTTCTGAAAGTTCTTCATTGGGAATGGAAAAAGAACTGAGTGCGGTCAGCGCCACAATCACAACAACAATTGGGCTTACCAGGTTCGCACTGACTGCTGCCTGTCCGATAATCAGTCCGCCTACGATACCAATTGTATTTCCAATCGGTCCCGGCATCCTTACACCCGCCTCCCGCAGCAGTTCAAAGGATAATTCCAAAAGAAGCACCTCAATTACACTGGGAAACGGCACCCCCTGCCTTGCCTCCGCCAGAGAAAGAATCAGGTTCGTGGGAAGTATCTGGGTATGGTAATTGGTAACTGCCACATACAGCCCCGGCAGGGAAACCGCCAGAAATGCCGCAACAAAACGGATAATTCTCAAAAAAGATACAATTCCAAAATGACGGTAATAGTCATCACTTGTCTGGAAAAAGCTATTTATGGTTGTCGGCAGAATTAATGCCTCGGGAGAATTATCGCTGAGTAGCACAACCCTTCCATCCAAAACTGCCATGGCTGCTTTATCCGGGCGTTCCGTTGTCTGATACTGGGGAAATGGCGAATACCAGGTATCTTCCGTCAGCTGTTCGATTACACCGCTGTCCATGATCCCGTCGATTTCAAAAGAATCCAGCTTTTGTTCCATAGCTTCCAGTAAGTCGGGATAGACCAAACCATCCATATAAATAATGGCTGTCATGGTATTGGAACGCCTTCCAATGGGACGCTCTTTGATCTTCATCGTGGTATCCCGGACACGTTTACGCACCAGTGCCGCATTTAATTTAACGGATTCTGTAAATGCCTCTTTGGAACCCCTCAGAACTTTTTCGGACTCGGATTTGGATACACCCATCCCCGGATATCCTTTGCTGCTCACCTTCAGGGCTTTATCATATCCATCGATAAAGAAAATGGCATTTCCTGCAAGCATAGCTGCCATTGCCTCTTCCATGGTTGCAAGTTCTTTTGCATCGGTTATTCCCAGTCCGTCTTCATTTACCGTGCGCCGGATTTCTTCCGGTGACATTTCCTGCATCTGAATTAACAAACGTCCAATCATGGATTCTTCCAGAAGCATATTGCTTACCGCTACTTCGATAAATACCGCAAGGCAGTCTACCTTAGGCGGAAGCCCCAGGCGCATGGGTCGGATGATAATATCATCACAATTTTCACACCAGGCTTTTATCTTCGCTTCATTATCCGATAGACGTGTGGAAACATTATCACTCATATTTAGCCTCCTCTCTTAACCTCATAGCGCCCGATGCAATGCAACACAACGCTGTAAGGCCACAAAAAAAGGATAAGAAGATTCTTATCCTTTTAGGTGTAGCATATGTAATTATTTACATTTTATTCTTTTTCATGAAGACTATTGATAATTGATTCTTTCTGGTTTTCAATGTGGATATGAATTGCATTGCCCGCTTTCTCTTTATCATGCTTTTTCAGAGCACGGCGGATTGCATCATGCTCCTCCAGAAGATTCTTATGCATGGAACGGTCTTTCAGGTATTCCATACGGTAGCGGTACATCTGCTCCCGGAGATTGCTTAAGATCTGCAATAATCTGCGGTTATTCGTTGCATCGTAAATAATTTCATGAAAATGCATATCAGCCTTGACGCAATCAATAATATCTGTTCCATCCAGTGAGCGCTTAAAATCATTTGCCACTTTTTTAAGCTCGATCAGCTGCTCGTCCGTGATATGGTCACAGGCATCTTTCACTGCCAGTTCTTCCAACGCACATCGTACTTCCAGAACGTCTTCCAGATCCCGGATCGTTATCTGGGCTACTTCGGCACCTTTTCTTGGAATCATCAGAACCAGTCCCTCTAATTCCAGCTTTCGAATAGCTTCCCTTACCGGAGTACGGCTTACCCCCAGCCTCTGTGCCAGCTGAATTTCCATCAGGCGTTCGCCCGGCTTTAATTCACCTTTTAAAATTGCATTTCTAAGCGTATTAAAAACCACATCCCGCAGTGGCAGATATTCATTCATATCTATGTGAAAATTTTCATTCATTGGTAGACCTCCATACCTATCCTGTTGTGTATCCATAACATCTCTTCTGTGACTATTTTACCGGATTATTAAAAATACTGGTCAGGTAAACCTGCTTTGCAAGCTCTCCTTCATATAATACGTCATAAGCTTTTTTCGCTGCTTTCTTATCATCAAAGATTCCAAAAACAGTTGGACCGCTTCCGCTCATCATGGCATTTAACGCTCCATGTTCCAGCATTATATTTTTAATATCCGCTATGATGGGATATTGCGGAACCGTAACCGTTTCCAGAACATTTTTCATAAGAGCCGCCGCTTTTTTCAGATCGCCTTCCTCTAATGCCCGGATCTGCCCGTCGATATCCGGATGGTCCGCGATCTCTCCCGCATCCAGCGTCGTATAAACAAATTTAGTAGACACATGCACACCCGGCTTGGCAATCAATATATGACATGCGGGCATCGGCGGCAGGATGGTCAGATTTTCCCCAATTCCTTCCGCCAGTGCTGTCCCCCGCATGATGCAATACGGTACATCCGCACCTATCTTCACCCCGCGTTCCATCAGCTCTTCCTTGGTAAGCCCCAGCTTAAACAAACGGTTCACGCCTACCATTACAGCCGCCGCATCAGAACTGCCGCCCGCCATTCCTGCCGCAACAGGAATGAATTTTTTTAAATTAATAGACAACCCTTTTTTAACCCCAAATTCATCCATCAGAAGTTTCGCTGCTTTATACACCAGATTATCTTCATTTACCGGAAGATAATAAAGATTTGTCTTAACTTTAATCCCTGGTTTCTGTCGCTCTGAGATCCGAATTTGGTCATACAGATGAATTGTCTGCATAATCATTCGTACTTCATGGTATCCGTCTTCTCTTTTCCGTACCACATCAAGGCCCAAATTTATCTTTGCAAGAGCCTTTAATTTCATCTCTCTCATCGTGTACCCCCGTTGCACTTTGTATACAATCATCTTGATTAGCAATATTGTATCTCATTTCATACACAAAAGTCAATGGTAAATCACTAAAATTCAACAAAATTTCCTAAGACTTAACAATTTTTGTCAAAACATCAGCCCAAATTTTCAACTGCCTTCATAACCAGCAGGCACGTTCCCGGAGAAACCTCTTCTTCTTCAATCTCATTTAACTCCCGGATACGCTCCGGAGTGGTATAATATTGTTTTGCAATGCCCCACAGACTGTCATCCGGCTGCACGATATATCCTACAATGCCCGGCAGCTCCTGAAGCTTCTTCATATCTAAATCATGTTCTTCCACATCGATAATGCACTGTTCTTTGTGTACACGGATAACCATTGCATTGAGATTCACACATACCTTTACTTCCAGCTCTTCACTGTCAATCATGGTGGTAGACAGCTGTTCCAGCTCACTCTGCAGCGTAAACCGGCAGTCGTTATCAATCTCCGGCACTTCAATGATATGCTGGAACGGCACAGCGCCTTCCATGAGGGCATATGGCAGCGTGTCATCCGATGTAATATACAAAATGGTTATAAACACGGCACCTTCCACTTTTATTCCGTTTTCTGTTACGCTGGTGTCATCAATTTTGACTTCACCCTGGCTGTGGCAGATCTGAAGCATCCTTGGCTGGCTGCTTTCCATTCGCATCCGGTCACTTGCCCTGCATTTTGAAAAGTTCTTTACTACCAGGCTTTCACATACCTGTTCCATCGTTACCGGAATCAGGTCCTTCACCGGGGTGTAAACGTCTTCCAGAATCTGTACCTTTTCTTCTTCATAGAGACGGATATCCAGATCCAGAACCACATCTACCTGAACCAGGCGCTCTTCCCCGTCATAGTCAGGCCTTACTTCCAGATTCGCCGAAGCAAGTGAGACTTCCACATTGGCAAGCATATTCTGGGCACATCCCGGACAGTCCACCGTTCCCTGGAATGGCAGTACCGTTTCCAGCCATTGTTTTGTACCATTTTCGTCGTCTCCTGCGTAAAGTACAAAGATGAAGAGTTCTCCTTTAATATCCAGCTGACCGTCTAACACACGGATGTCCGTTCCCCGAAGCTGTACATTTTCCCAGAGCATTTCCTGGATATTCGGCTTGTTGGACGGAATGGCAATTTCATCTTTTACCCTTAAAATATCTTTTTTCTGAACCGATAACTGCAGCAGTTCCAGGTTCTTGGACTTTGTACTAATATCACCCAGCCCGTGAATCTCCACAGCAGCCTGTGCATCATACAACTCCTCAACAGATGCATTAAAGGAAAGAAGCGACTTCATACTCAGCTTCCTGGAATTGATCAGGGATACGGAGATATCCTCTACATCCCATTTCAGGCAGATATTGTCTCCCGGTTCCACACCGTCCAGATTCATCTGCTCTTCAAACGGAATCTTGGATTCCAGCCTATGTATCTGTCTGTCCGGTGTATCTGCCACATACAATACCCAAACCTCCAGTGCACCCGTTAACAGCACATGGTCCGTACTTACCTTCATATCATCTAATTTGATATTTGCTTTCTTTTGTATCAGTTTTCCCACATCCGGCTTGCTGTCAGATACGTTGTAGTCTTCCTCCAGGGTTACCTGGCTGGATGCTCTGCTTTTTTCATGATTCATATGAATATTCTTTTTTAATAATTCCACAAAAAATCCCTCCCAGCATGATCTCTTATAATTTTATGCCGGGAGGGTGTAAATTATGTGGAAGGCTTTGTCTTTTTATTGAAAAGTAACGGAACCTTCCATATATGGGATTTTAATGACTACAAATGGATATGACGGTTCCTGCTGAATCGTCTTCTCATGTGACGGACCGATCAGGCTGGTATGTACCATAATACCGTCCTCCGTAAGATAGCACTCATCTACCTGAATGCTGTAGCCGCCTGTTTTCTGTTCTCCGTAACCGCGGATCATATACAGGTATTTGTCGCTTTGATAGGTCATCTTTATTTCTGACTTCTTGTTCTCTTCGATTGCCTGTGCCAGTTCTTCCGGGATTTCTTCCGGGCTTACTACGGTAAAATCCAGATCCTTCACTTTTCCCTTATCGCTGTCATCCTTGGTACCGCAGCCCCCTGCCAGGCATAGTGTCAGCAGAAAACAGATACTGATGGTAATGGATATGATTCTTTTCACTTGCTCTCCTATCGTTTCTTTGCCTTATTATTCATATCTTATGCAGGATGTGCAAGGGAACATTCATACTATTCCATATCCCTCCAAAATTTTCGGTTCCATGTGTCGGCAATATCTCTTTTGGGAAAACTATATCCTTCTAATGAAGTAACCGGCATGATGCCCATCAGGGAATTTGTCAGAAAACATTCCTCATAACCGGAGATCTCCCCGGGCAGAATCACCGTTTCCACAATATTTTCCGTTTCCAGCAAATAGTCTCTTACTATACCAGGCAGCAGTCCGCAGGATAATTCTGGTGTATAAACAACATGATCTTTTACAAAAAAAATGTTGCTGGATGTTCCTTCACAGATTTCTCCTTTGCTGTTGCAGAAAACAAACTCATCATAACCATCTTCTACAGCTTTCCTTTTCTCCAGAATGCAGTCCCCATAATTCAAAGTTTTATGATAGGTAAGGGAAGATGTCTCATTTCGTATTACCTGGCTGAACATTCCACGAAAGCCCTTTTGAAACTGTTGGGCACCATAGGGATTTTGCCTGTGGGTAATGATCATATTTTCATCCGATACCGCTATTTTCATCACCCCGTGTGTCATTGGATACTGTTCCAGATAACTTGCAATCTGCTCTTTATCTGCGTCCATCTTCAAATTGAATTCGCGGATTCCCTTTTCCAGACGTTGCAAATGTTCCTCAAGGAGCACTACCTTTCCATTTTCTACTGCTATCGTCTCAAACACGCCAAGACCAAACCAGTATCCTTCATCTAATCTGATATCCATATTTTTACTCCGCCCATATTTTCTCTCATATACAAAATTTATCTACATATTCATAATACAAACTTCATATACAAACTTTATTTCACCGCAGCTGCAGGCTGCTCTTACCTGCTCAATAAGTCTTCCAGCATTTGAACGGTGTCCACAATCTGACCTGCTCCGCAGCCTTCCATCTCTTCCCTGGAACCATATCCAAACAAGACCCCTATGCTGTCCAGACCGCATTTTTTTGCGCCGATGATATCGTGTTCCCTGTCTCCAATCATCACAGCCTGTGCATTGTCTGTTATTTGATTCTGTTCCAGTGCATAACTGATTACTTCCTCTTTTTTTGTACGCCTGCCATCCATTTCGCTTCCCTGCACATCCGCAAAGTACTGGCTCAGCTCAAATCGCTCCAGGATCCGCTTTGCGTAGACAGTGGGTTTTGAGGTTGCCACGATCAGTATTTTCCCCTGATCTTTTAAGTGCTGCAGCATCTGAGGGATACCGGGATAAACTTTATTTTCAAATATGCCGTCTTCGTTAAAGTATTCTCTGTATTTCCATACGGCTTCTTCTGCCCGGTCTTCTGTAAATCCGTAATACTCCATAAAAGAATCTTTAAGCGGCGGACCTATGAATTTATTTAAGGATGACCTGTCCTCCATGTGGATTCCATATTGTTCCAAAGCATAAGCTACGGAATTGGTAATGCCTTCCTGAGGATCTGTCAACGTACCGTCCAGATCAAACAGCATATATTTTTTATCCATATTAACCCTTTCTGCGCTGCATTAGAACGTGTTTTAAACAGTCTCTAATGCCTCCAGTACCGCTTTTGCCTTTTGCAGCGTCTCTTCATATTCAAATTCCAGTTCCGATTCGTAGGTAATTCCACCTCCCACGCCTAAATGGTAGACGCCATCTTTGTGCACGGCAGTCCGAATCACAATATTAAAATCACAGTCTCCGTCCAACGTCAGATATCCGATGGAACCGGTGTACAGGCCCCGCCTGCCATGTTCCAGCTCGTCTATGATCTCCATGGCACGAAGTTTGGGCGCTCCGGTGATGGAGCCTCCCGGAAATGCCGCTTCTATTAAATCCATCACCGTCATTCCAGGCTTCAGATCTCCTGTGATATTGGAGACCAGATGGAAGACGGTGGCATATTCTTCCACAGTAAAGAGTTCCGTTACCTGTACACTTCCGTGTCTGCACACCCGGTTTAAATCATTCCGTTCCAGATCCACAATCATCAGCAGCTCACTTTTATCCTTTTCCGAAGCCGCCAGCTCTTCCTTCAGCATCTGATCCTCTTCGGGTGTACTTCCCCTTTTTCTGGTACCCTTAATGGGCCTGGTTTCCACATGTCCTTTTTTCATTTGCAAAAACCGCTCGGGAGATGCGCAGATTACCTGAAAATCACCATAATTCAAGTATCCGCCAAAAGGTGCGGGATTGTTCCCCCGCAGCTTACGAAATACTTCATAAGGAGATTTGCCGCTTTTTATGGTCAGCCGCTGGGTCATGTTCGCAATATAGATATCACCTTCGATAATATATCTTATCATATCATCAATTGCTTTTAAATACTCTTCTTTTTGAAAATTAGGGATGACCTCTATCGCTTTTTTCTCTCCTGCGGCATGTTCGATACGTATGCCATTAAAAATAGATTTCTTCAGTTCTTCCAAACGAATGCTGCTGTCTTTTGATTTACCATTTGCTGCCAGCGTGACTTCCTTTTTCTCATGATCTTCTATAATAAATACATCATAAAAATTCAAAATGCAGTCCGGGATATCCGTTTCCATGGGATCTTTTGCTTTAACCCCTTCTTTTTTTCTTCCATAATCGTATGAAAAATAACCAATTGCCCCGGATATAATGGGAAGTCCTGTTGTATTTTCTTCTCTGTTTTCCCTGAGATAATTTCTCATATATTGTTCAAAGGTAACATGGGAAGGCTTTCCGTTTACCGTAAAGACTTCTCCCTTAACCAGCTTCAGATAGGGATACAGCCCGATAATAGAATATCTGCCAAGCTTATTTTGCAGGGAGGAATCCAGGAATACAGTATCCTTTTCATTTTGAAATACCCCATGAATATCCTGAATGGGAATATAAGGTTCTAATTTCTGAATTTTCCTAAGCATTTCTGTACCCCCAGTCCTTGCTGATATTTACAAAATTGCCTAAAAGTTCATGTCCGTAATCGGTCAGCACGGCCTCCGGATGAAACTGAACGCCATAAACAGGCGCCTTTCTATGGGAGATTGCCATAATATCCCCATCCTCTGTCCAGGCATCCACCTGAAAATCAGGAGATAGCGTTCCCTTATCTATTACCAGGGAATGGTATCTGGTTACCCCATATTCTCTGGGCAGACCACGAAAAATCCCTTTCCCGCTGTGTCGGATTTTCGTAACCTTTCCGTGCATGGGGCGTTTGCCTTTTACAATATCCCCACCAAAAGAATAGCCTATCACCTGGTGTCCAAGGCATACACCTAATATTGGAATCTCATTTATGAATTTCTGAACAATTTCATTGGATAAACCCGCTGACTTGGGGTTCTTCGGACCCGGTGAAATGATAATTCCCTCCGGTTTCATACCGGCAAGTTCCTCTAAATTCACCTTATCATTTCGCACTACCAGAATTTCCTGACCCAGCTCTTCAAAATAAGCTGACAGATTGTACACAAAAGAATCATAATTATCAATACATAAAAACATAGACCTCTCCTCACTTTCGTTTTTGAAAGCAAGTCGTTATCCTGGAGCTTGTTTGAAAATTGTTTTCTGGCGGGAATGAATTTTCAAACAAGCTCAAAAGGTCCGTAACTTGCAGATGACCCTATTATATACAAAATCCGCGTTTTCTTCAAGTATAGATTTTAAACGCGTAATTTTAAGTTACCAGCTATCCTCTATTGGCGTAGAGGATAGCTATTTTTTATTTTGACGGTTATCTATGTATGTTAGAGCCTGTTTGAAAAACGGGAATCATACAAATTCAATGAAAATGTAACAAGGATTCTTCTTGAATCCCTGTGCAAAGTCCAGTATAATAAACACCATAGTACGTATAACGTAAAGGAGAATTTTATGGTTAATACAAGTAAAGAAGAGGATACAAGGCGGCTGTCGGGCATCCTGGTGCATCCTACTTCCTTTCCATCCCCTTATGGTATAGGAGACCTGGGAAAAGGTGCCTATGAATTCATTGATTTTCTCCAGGAATCCAGCCAGCATCTGTGGCAGGTCCTCCCCCTTGGACCTACCGGATTCTGGAATTCCCCCTATCAAAGCCCTTCTGCATTTGCCGGGCAGCCATTATTGATCAGCATTGATGATCTGGCTGAACTGGAACTGCTGGAAAAAAATGATCTCCGGGAAATACCTGTGTGGAAAGATCCCAGGAAAGTGGATTACATTGAAGTAAGGGAATACAAAGAGACTCTTTTTCAAAAAGCTTATGCTGCATTTAAACACACACCCAATAAGATGCTTCTGGAAGAGTATGATGACTTTTGTACGGCAAATGTAGATTGGCTGGAAGATTACAGCCTCTTTATGGCGCTGAAAGATAGCCGGGAAGGTGAATGCTGGGCTGACTGGGAGGAAGAATTAATTGCTCCTGTGCCGGAAGTACGTGAGCATCTGGAGAAAACCTTAAAAGACGAAATCCGCTATCACAAATTCCTGCAGTTTATCTTCTTTTCCCAGTGGGCAAAATTAAAAGCATATGCCAATGAAAAAGAGGTATTTATCATCGGAGATATCCCTATCTTTGCAGCATATGACAGCGCAGATGTGTGGGCGGATAAGGAATTGTTTCAGCTTGACAGTGCAGGCCATCCCACCAGAGTATCCGGTGTTCCCCCGGACTATTTTTCTGCGACCGGTCAGCGCTGGGGCAACCCGCTCTATGACTGGGACGTTCATAAAAAAGATGGCTATCAGTGGTGGATCAGAAGAATTGCACATCAGCTGAAAATGGTGGATTACCTGAGGATTGACCACTTCCGGGGATTCGAAGCATACTGGTCCATCCCTGCCGAAGAAGAGACTGCTTTAAATGGCAAATGGGTCAAGGGTCCCTGCGAAGAACTGTTTCTTTCCATTCAAAAAGAACTGGGTGACAACCTCCCGATTCTGGCTGAAGATCTGGGAATCATCACGCCTGATGTGGAATGGCTCAGAGATATGTTTCATTTTCCCGGTATGCGTATCCTGCAGTTTGCATTTCAGGATATGGGGGAAAGCACTTACCTTCCTCATAATTTTACCACAACCAACTGTATCTGCTATACCGGCACCCACGATAACGACACTACCACCGGATGGTATCAGAATCTGCCGGATGAGTTAAAAGACAAAATCCGAAGATACGGTAACACCGATGGAGGCAATATAAGCCTTGATCTGATCCGTTTCTGCATGGGTACAATTGCAAGATTCGCGATTTTCCCCATACAGGATATTCTTCAGCTTGACAGCAGCCACAGGATGAATACACCCGGTGTTGCTGAAGGAAACTGGGAATTCCGTTATGTTTCACAAGATCTGGACTCCGGGCGTGCCAGATGGCTGCGTGAGACCTCTCATTTATTTGGTCGATATTAATACTAATCCTGTCTAAAGCTAGAGTGCCCGTTCCAACCGGATGCAGTACCTGAGCATGTTTGAAAATTACTTTCTGACAACTGTTCGTCACACTTTGTGAGATGAAGAATTTCAGGCAAGATCTCATACATAAGAGATAACTAATTAGTAGAAAAGAGAAAAAAGATGATACGTTTTATTATTGTAGTAATTGTTGTAGTAGGCTTTCTTATTTTATCCATTCCAATCCTGATATTTGAATGGATCCTTGGCAAATTCAATCCCAGGCTGAGAGATATTTCATCTCTGCGGCTGGTTCAAAACGTTTTTAAGCTGGTTTTATTTGTAAGCGGAACCAAAGCAACCATTATCGGAGCTGAAAATGTCCCCCAGGATGAAGCTGTTCTGTATATTGGGAACCACAGAAGCTTTTTTGACATCCTGCTTACCTATTCCAGATGCCCCGGGCTGACGGGCTATGTTGCAAAAGACGGGATGGAAAAGATCCCCCTGCTGTCCCACTGGATGAAACGGCTCTACTGCCTGTTCCTGAACCGTGAAGACATTAAGGAAGGTCTGAAGACAATTCTTAAGGGTATTGAACAGATCAAAGCCGGCATTTCCATGTGTATCTTTCCCGAGGGTACCCGGAACAAGGTGGCAGATGCCCCCATGCTTCCCTTTAAAGAAGGCAGCATGAAAATGGCTGAAAAAACAGGATGCGCCATTATCCCCATGGCGATCACAAACTCCGCCGAAATTTTTGAAAATCATTTTCCAAAAATACGTTCCGCACATGTGATACTCCAGTACGGTGCTCCAATTTACCCAAAAGAATTGAGCAAAGAGGACCGGAAATTCCTTGGGGCATATACGCAAAAAGTAATACAGGGAATGTTGGATGAACATAAAACACTTTCTCTAAAATAAAAATATAAGAAGGAATCGTATCCGGGAAATAAGGATACGGTTCCTTCTTTATATGGGAAAACTACCTGTTCCCTCTCTCACTCTGATTTTTTTAATCGCTCCCTTGCCGACCTAAAATATTCATCCTGGGGATTAACCTGCAGGACAAAGTTAATTTTACCTAGCAGCTGCTGTAGATAGCGTTCAGCCGCTTCCTTTGATCCGGACTCGTGAGGATTCACATGCTCCAGATGAGATGCTGCACCAAACTTAAGGCAATAGTATACTTCCTGGCGCAGTTTTTTTCTGTATTCTTTTGATACCTGGGGCTTTTCATTGACTACAATTCCGGTTACCGCCTGACGCTGTCCTGCCAGGAGTAATTTCGTCTTCTTTTCATTTAATTCAAAACCAATTACCTTTAGGAAACTGCGGACCTTATTTTTCACTTTATATGCTTCAAAGCTGCCGGAAAACGTCATATCATCGCAGTATCTGGTATATGTAATTTTGCGTTTCCCACACCAATTTCCCATGTACTCATCAAAAGGCTTCATCACAAGATTTGATATTGCTGCTGAGGCGGGCGCTCCCTGAGGCAGACAGCCGTTATAACAGCAGAGATGGGTCAGCAGCGTACCTACTGAAGGTGGAAAACGTTCACTATGAAATACGCTCTGGTACACCAGTATAAACGGTATGCTTCCAAAAAAATCATGGATATCCAGTTTCAGAATTTTTTCCTGTCCGGTATGGCAGGATACATTGGTGAGGATGGTGACTCCCTTACGATAGGCAGTTGCATATGACGATACCGGAAGACCATCCAGAATATGATGCAGAATACTTCTCTGTACCAGTTTCAAAAGTGTGTCCGGTATGCAGAGCTTTCGACAGGTACCGTCCTGCTTTGGGATTACTGCTGTGCGGTAGTGATCCGATATATGGTTGCTAAGAGCATACAGACAAGCGATCTGGCGTTCCTCAGACCAATTCATCCCTCCAAACAGTTGAAATTCCGTAAGCAGCTTCCTGCAATGTTCCCGGGTGCAATATTTCCACAAACTCTGATCTCCCATGACTTACCTCCATCTTATGTATTTCAAGCCGGACATTCAGATTCAGGCAGCTGACAGAGGCAAAACAAAAAGGTGATACGTAAAATGCGAAGCTGTACGAGCCGAAGGCGGCGGTGCACAAGCAGTGTGCAGAAGTACATCGCAGCAGTTTACGGTGTGCAGGCAGACCTGCACCAATCTGCAATCTTACATATCCGGACAGCGACTCGCTGCCCGGCCAGAGAAAAGATCTCTGGAAATACTAATGCCTCTGTCAAACTAGTGCCGGGTGGCACTATGTCTCTATCATACCATAAGTATTGAAGATCTGTAAATTTATTTTAACTGATTCTCGTATCTCCCGGATTCCCTGGCGCCGTGATACGTTGGGTGCAGGCATGTCACGGGTCTTTGAATACCATTAACGCCATAATTAAATGATAGAATATCATTAACTCTGTAATTAAATTAGGAATATCATTAACTCCGTAATTAATTTTTTATTCCGAAATTAAGTTATATGGAGTAATCTTGCGTATTCTGCCGGCAATCAAATATCCTAATACATAACTTACCAAGATAATTCCCGCTATTATTCCAACAACCCCCAGCGGCTGTATGATAAAATTCGCATTCATAACTCCCAGGCTTTTAAATAACACAGAGATAACCCGGTTCATCGTCAGCATGCTGATGATTCCCCCTGCCACTGCACCGGCTGCAATGGGCGGCATCAGGCTGAATATAATCTGCCGGATGATCTGTCCTGTCGTAAAACCGATGGATTTCTGGATTCCATAATACTGTTTCTGCCTGGTAATCATCATCCTTATTATCAGATATAGCACCAGGGTAATAACGAGAATCGTCGTACACAAAATGCCAATTGCAATAATGGTTGTCATTTTTGAATATATATTGATGGTACTGAAGATGACCTCTTTGTTTTTCGTAAGGGAAATTTCATCCTCTCCGTACATTTTATTTATATGATCCTGAAAGACCGCAAGCGCCCCGTCATCACTCTGGTTCAGATATACATATAGATTACTTTGCTTAAATGCAGGCAGTATTTCTTCGATCCCCGCCTTCGTCACCATGATATCCATGCCCAGATAAAAGGATCCCTGTGTAAGTCCCGTCACCAGATATTCTTTCTTTTTATTTCCGGATTCTACTGTGATGGTGTCTCCGATCTCTTTTCCAAGCACCTCTGACAGCAGTGCGCCCATCGCTGCTTCATTATCATGTTTGGGATAACGCCCTTTATAAATGGTATTGTTTTCAATCACCTGAAAATCTTCTAATACCGTAGCCATGCAGTCGGTACCATTTACCCTGGTACTGAGTGTATCGTAATAGAATGTCTTTCTTACATTATCTATGTCCTGAATTTGATTTTGGAAAGATCCTGCTTTTTCATTTTCCGGTACTACCGCTACGAAGTCGGCCATTTCGGCTCCTATAATGTTTAAAAAGGAATCTTTATCCAGCGCAATATTGTAATACATGGTCCAGGCAAATAAAGCCACAAACGTTAAAAAGGAAATAATAATGCCAATCATAATATTCTTTTTTGTATTCTGCAATGCATTTTTAGCAGCTAAGAGAAAATTCAGGTTTCCCTTGAATTGATCCAGCGCAATTACATTCTTTCGGAAACTGTGAGTTGCTATTCCTCCCCGGATCGCCAGAATCGGATGAAGATGATTGATTCTGCCGGAAGCAAAAAATGCGATGCTGCCCGTTATCATTAGAATCAATACAATCACAATGATACTGATGGCGGCATGGAATCCCTGATGCCACACAATTCCGGTCTGGGCAGAGAACAATTCATTAATCAGAGGCAGAACGCCATAAGATGCCAGAATTCCCAGAACGGCGCCTATACCTCCGATCACCGCAAACTGCAGTACAAATGAAATGACGATCTGTCCGCTTGTGTAGCCCAGTGCTTTCAGTACTCCTACATTTTTCATGTCCTCTTCGATCATATTGATAATCCGAAAACGGATTACCACCATACTGATCAATACAATAATGAGTGCAAAGCTGATCATAATCGAACCGCCGATATTGGATGTGAGTGTTCTCGCTCGTACCCCCAGTACCGCATCCTGACACCATAAATTCATGGCAGTGCCCTCCAGACGCTGCGCCCCGGACATCTGTTTCTTAAAATCCGAAGTCAGATTCACAGAATCCCGATAGTCATCCATCCTTGCGGAAACCAGCGTTCCTAGATTATTCCATTCTTTGGATTTCTCCTGGAGATTCTTAAAATCCCCTTCTTTTAAATATGCGCCTATTCCCCCCAGATTAATGGAGCTGGTGAGGGATACATCCTCGATAAAACCTGCTATGGTAAACTCATAGGTTTTGTGGTTGAACTGGATATCGAAGGTTTCCCCGGTTTTATGATATCCTCCGGTTTTCATAATATAAGGCAGGTAAATTCCATTCTGAATGGATGCATCCTCCTCTACCACGTTGAGTTTTGAAATATCCCGGTTATCTCCCAGACTGGTAATTAAAAAGACCTGTTCCAGCCTGCTGTCACCGTAGGGCAGGGATGCCCCCGGGAAGATCAGAACCTGCTGAGTCTCAACCTGATTTACCCCTTTATAATTCTGTATAAATGTAAGATACTTATCCTCTTCATCACTTTTTGGAAGTGCCGCCATAAAATGCGCTCCGTTCAGTTCTTCCATACGGTTCAGGAAGGAACGCTGGTAATTAAAGAATACCAGTGCTCCCGTATTTAAGATCGTAACTGCAATGACAATTAATAAGAACAATGACAGCATTTGCCCTTTGCTCTTTTTCAGATAAGATTTCATCAGCATCCCTGTAGTTTCCATCTTACCACCCCATTTCTTCCAGGAAATCACGCAGTATGCCTATGCGGTTGTGATCATTTTCATCATAGTCTGTCAAGCGGCATTCTCCACAGATGATACCGTCCTTGAGATAAATGATACGATTTCCCCTCAGCGCAGAGCGCAGATCATGTGTCACCATAATGATACTCTGCCCTTCCTGGTGGCAATTGGAAAAGGTATCTAAAACTGCTTTTCCATGAGCGGAATTCAGTGCACCTGTGGGTTCGTCGGCAAATACGATTTCAGGCCTGTTAATAAGTGCTCGAACGATACCTGCTCGCTGTGCTTCTCCGCCGGATAACTGGGACGGGAACTTCTTCCACAGATTTTCTTCCAGTCCTACCTGCTTTAAAAGTTCTTTTCCCCGCTCCGACACTGCCCTTTTATTCTTATCCGCCAGCAGGCCAACCGCCATAACGTTATCCAATACACTCATATTTTCCAGCAGGTAAATCTGCTGAAAGACAAACCCACAGTGTCTGCGCCTGAAAACCGCAAGCTTGTCATTGCTGTAGCCAGATATCTTTGTATTCCCATAGAAGATGTCTCCAAGGGTGGGTTTATCCATGCCCGACAACGCATATAAAAGAGTGGATTTTCCCGCCCCGGATGCGCCCATTATTACGGTAAAATCTCCTCTCTCAAAACTGATGTCCAGATTTCTCAGTACATGCTGTTGCACTCCGTCATTTGAAAACGTCTTACATAATTTATTTGCAGATAATATTGTCTCTCCCATTTCTCTCCTCTTTCAGGCAAATACATGCCCCTATAAAATAAGATTACCAGTTACGATAAACTCATTCTACACGGAAAATTCTTAGCGTGTCTTTAGCGGATTCTTAACCAATCCTTAAATGTTAAAATATGTGTAATTCCAGGCGTTATGTTATATACTATAACTATTATCCCTGAAAGAAAAGATTCTGCAAATCAAATCTTTCCTATCCGGCAAACCAGTAGCCCATAAGCTTAAATTTACTGCTAGTACGCAGGCTATCTTCCAAATTGCAAGGTGGAAGATTAAGTGATAGCGGGCTGCGGCAATTGACGACAAAGCGGCTATATGGAAAATAAACAATTATTAACAGAAAATTTGAGTTTTATGACTACCATGTATATAATGGAATAAAAATCATAAGGAGAAAACAAAATGAATTATTTTATGATCGAAGGAACTATCCTGAACGCTGATCTCATGACTGATGAAATTATGAAAGAACATATGGCATATACGCAAAAAGCAATGGATGACGGAACCATCCTGATCTCCGGGCTGAAAACAGATATGAGCGGTGGAATATTTGTAATGAGAGCGGAATCTATCGAAAAAATAGAAGCTTATCTGTCCCGGGAGCCTTTTAAAATGCATGGGATCCAGGAATACCGGCTAATTGAATTCGACTGTCATTACTTTAATTCCTGTCCTGCTGAATTTTTCCGGCAAGCCTGATATATAAAGTAACCTGAAATCCACCTTCACAATTTTCACAGCTGATTCTGCCCCCCATCTGTTCCATAAAATACCGAGACAGATACAAGCCAAGCCCTGCTCCATTCCTATTTTTTGCATTGCTGCCTCTATAGAATTTCTCAAACAGCAATGGTAATTCCTCACTGGCTGCGCCTTTTCCAAAGTCCCGGAAACAGACAGCCAGATAATCGCCTTCACAGGAGGCAGAAATATCAATGGTGGTATTTGCGTATTTATAGGAATTGTGAATCACATTATCAATTACCTGCTGAATCCGAAGCGGGTCCACGATGATCATGCATTCAGGAACTGCCCGCAGATTAGCCAGATGGCTGTAATCCGATGCCGCCACATAAGTACAGAGGATCCGGCTTTCCAGCTCTGATGTATCTACCTTCAGTTTTTCCAGATCTTCCATCGTAGCCTGAAACAGGTTTGTGATCAGCTGGTTAATCTGTTCTGCTTTTTGTCCGATGGTCTCAAGCTGGTTCTTTTCTTTACTGCTTCTTGGAAATGCCAGCATCAGTTCTGAAATTGCCTGTATGGAGGCCACCGGAGTTTTAATATCATGGCTTAGGGATGCAACCAGTTCCTTTTTACTTTGGTTCGCAATCCGCTCATTTTCCCTGGCTCTTTTTAATTCCTCACGCATCAGGTCAAAACTTTCCGTAAATGCTCCAAATACATTTGTATGATCCATTTCCAGGGGAACATTTAAATCTCCCCTTGCGATATTCCTGGCAAAACGCTCCATTTTCTGAAACGGTACAAATAACGCTTTTCTCAGATACCAATAATAGCAGATAATGCATAGTAAAATGCCTCCAAGCAGAAATACTCCGCACAGAAGATATTGCCGGGATCTCTTTATCAGAAGTTCCGGTGTGGCATTATGAAATACTGCTTTGCCTAATAATTTACCATCTTTTTCGATATCTGCTATGGTATCTCCATTGGTGATCGCTTCAGACAGGCTGGAAGACAGACCTGCCTCTGTGGCGTCCAGAATTTTTCCATCCCGGTTGAATATGGTGAATGGAATAGAACCGGCATCTTTTATCTGGGATATGATTTTTCCCTGCTCTATTTCATCCCAATGAGCTGCAGCCTGCTTTACTACATCATTCACTACCGTGATATCCAGCTTCTGCACTTTGACGCTGGCTCCCGCCCAGAACATAAATGCTGTCAGCATAACCATGAATGCTGCTATCACCGCTATGAAACCCTTTTTAATCACGGTACTCCTCCTCATAGACATATCCGGTGCCCCAGATTGTTTTTATACGTTTGGGGGAATTGGGGTTCTCTTCTATCTTTTCACGTATCCTGCGTATGTGCACATTCAGGGTCCCGTCTCCGGTAACGGAATCTTTCCAGACCTTACGGAATAATTCTTCTTTTGGTATCATGCGGTTTGCATTCTGCACCAGATATTCTAATAACTGATATTCCATAGTTTTCAGCTTTAATAATGTACCATTTAGACTCGCTCTGGAATTCTTATAGTCCACAATCAGACCCCTGTCCTCGAACACTTCTCTGGCATTAGACAGATTCTGCCGCCGGAGCACAGCCTTTACTTTAGCCAGCAGGATACTTAAGGAGTAAGGTTTTTTGATATAATCATCTCCTCCAATATTCAAGGCAATCAAAACATCATCATCACTGGTCCTGGCACTGATAAACAAAATCGGGATCTGTACTTTTTCTCTGAGCTCTTTGCACAGGGTAAAACCAGAATCATTTCCTAGGTTGATATCCAGAAGGATCATCTCAGCCTTATTCTCCTTAAAAAAGTCCAGACACTGGTTTTTCGTATAAACAACCGTTGTCTTCACATCAAACATATTAAAATATTCACAGGTACTGTCAGCAAGCGCTTCTTCATCATCTACGATCAGGCAGTCATATTTCATATTTATCCCCCTGAATAGCGCAAGTTGGCTTGCGCTATTCCTTAATTTGTAGTTTGAAACGCTTTTGCTTCAAACTTATACCCCTTGCATACCGCAGACGGGTCTGCGGTACTGCTTCAATAGAAAGTATGGAACGCTTTTGTTCCAAACTTGTTTCAGCCAGCGTTGCAGAATCGTTCCTGCAATACTTACCTTTCTTTTTTCAGGTATTTTGTTTTTAAATGAAAAAAGTGCCCCAAACGGACACTTTTTTATTATTTTTCTGTAATTATAATACCACAAAATCGGGATTTTTTCAAGTCTTGTAGTTTCAATTCCCCGGGTGTATATAATATATATTACTTTTGCTGCCTCCCGGGTAACAGTAATGCCGCCTGTTCATTTTCCGGAGACACTTTCCCCGGATCCCGTAATATAGAAAGGATATTCCTATGAATGACTCTTCACTGACTTCATATCTTCTAAACGCCGATATCAAAAATTCTCTCGCAGCTCTTGTATCCTGCAACCAATACACAAATCAGTTTGGGGTATCACTCACAGAAGAAGATGCAGCACAGCTTCTGGAATGCCGCAAAGAATCTCTGACCGAATTTGGCAGGATTGAATTCGAAGGGGGTATTCTGCCGAAACTGATCTTTGAATTTTGTGATTCTCCTTACATTTACCAGGACAATTATATGGACACTCTGATAACCCTTCAAAGTATTTTTTACCTGTATAAAAATGAATCTCTGGATGAATTAAGTGATGATGAACTCCTCCATTATATGAAAATACATTTTGAAGGAGAGTGCCAGGGATCACTGGAATATCTGGAGGACACCTGCCTCAATAATTTCTGCCGGAAAATCAGGGAGGGATGGAGAGGAGAATTTGATGAAGAATAACCATTTACCGTCAGAAACCACTCTGGAAGAAGTACTGCCCCTTCTTGCCAAAAGGGTAAGAAAATATACCAGTGCCGAAAGCACTTCAGTTACAAATGAGACAGCCAGGCAGATTTTACTTTCTATTTTATATTGCCTGGAAGAGACAAATGCATCCTCTACAGACCTTATGTCGGGAACCGAGTCTGTGGAACAACGGTTTGCATCCGGTCTGAAATGTAAACAGCAGTTAATCCAAGACACAAAGACCCTGCTGGAACACATTCAGGCTCACCTGCTCCCCATAGAGATAGACGTCTACAAACGGACTATTCTAACGGGTATTCCGCCATTCTTTCAGGATTATGATGTGCAATTTGGTGCACATTTAAGTCCCGGCTCCATTGATTACCAGCTCTGTATGGAAATTGAAGGACTTTCCGGTATTGATTTCATGGCTGAGTATCTGAACCGGTTCCATCTGGAAGAAACCTTTCTGTCCTATTTCCCGGTATCGGTAATCCGGGAAGTGCTGCGTGGCTATCATTCCGATTATGAAAATCTTCTGGTTAATATCTTTCAGATTGTATTTCAAAATGCGATTGGCTGCATATTGTGCAATTACGACATTTATGAACTGGATATCCGCCCGGAAGCCAGATCCCGGCTATACCGTCATCTGTCTGATTTAACAAGGGAAAATCTAAAAGTTCTTTTGCAGATGGCACTCGGGCGTCTGATCAGGGAACTCCCCCTGGAAAATGATGAGGTGTTAATTGCCTATCTCTCCTGTGCACTGGACTTATTCGCAGATTCCTGCTATCAATATATCCAAATGGGACAGCTGGAACACGTCTTCGTAACAAGATCCGCTGACGCTGCCATCCCCGTATTTGGATTTGAAGACGGAGAGTTGATGGAAGATGAACAGCTGCGGTCATTCATCGATGAAATGTCTGAATGCAGGCACCTTTCCGACAAGATAAGTATGATCCGGGAACAGATCCATTCCCTGAGCGATCTGGAAGAGGTCTTAAAAGAATGCTTCTGGCATGACGAGTTTTCCCAGGTATTTGAACTACTTTCTCCACAGGAAACTAAGACATTGCAAACGAATATAAAACTGAAACAAGATCTGGGAAGCCCGCTGGAAGACTGGGAAAAGGCTTTGTCCGACATCTAAAAAGGAGCAGCTTATCGCGCTGCTCCCTCACAAGTACCTCCCGGCGTAAATACGCCGATATCCGGTGCCTGATATCCGCACAAGGTACTTATATAATCATGACTTCTTCCCCATATTCAATATATAGTTCATCAATTAACTGCTGCCCTGCTCTTGCAATAAAGCCGTTTTGATCCAGTTCTTTTAGTGGCTGGATCTCTACGTCCCGTACATCTCTTCGTCCTTTGATAAATACTTTATCTCCCCATTCTTTCATCAGGGAGTATTTTGCATCTTCATCAATATAAATCACTTTTTTCTTATCATCTATTTTTTCATAAGGTCTTAAAACTCTGACACACTTAACATCCATTATCGTTTCCTCCTATACGTAATCATATCTGCGCGGCACATCCATCAGCTTCTTATGGGTAAAATGGAAAATAAAGCAAATGACGGCGCAGATCAGATATCCTACCGCATACGGGAAGGACATGGTATCAATTCCAAATCCCAGCATCGGGGCATGCATAAACCCGAAGAAGGAAAGTATGGATGCAATGATAAGCGCATACCCCGCCTTATCCAGCCTTCTGTCAATGATGAAAACCACAACGGTTGCCCAGAGAATACTGGTCAGTATTGCCCCATGGCGCATTGCGGCAACACCATGCCAGGTGACGCCATAATTTAACATGGTCTGAGAAACCTTATCACTGCTGTTCATCGTCAGGGTATCTTCCAAAAAGATCCCAAAGGAACCTAAAGCATCACGTACATATGTATACAATACATCTGCTATATGCGGAATCAGCGCTATGGCAACTGCAGCACCGTGTCTTCTTGGCACATCTGTGCTGGACTGTACTACCATTAAAATCGCGCACCACAGGAAGGTAATGGAGGCGATCACTGCCGGCATCAGAGAATTGAAGAATCCATATACACCAAACAGTGCCGATGCTCCGAACAGCACGCCGGTAACCCATGAGTACCCGGTTCCGGTTCCGCTTTTCTTTAAGCCAGGATGTCCAAGCCATACGGTATTGGGAATAATTCCGCCAAACAGTGCAGATAACATCGTACAGCATCCGTCAGCAATCTGAGCATGACCCACGTTATAGTCATCTCCCGCTGCAATGGCAGATTCCACGTTATCCATTGTCTCGATAAAGTTATATACTTCAATTGGGATAATAACCCCCAGATACGGCACAATCAGTTTGAATCCGGCAAGTATATTTGCTCCTGAGAAGTATGGAATTACTACTCCCACTGTAGAGGTATCAATCTGTACTCTGCCCAGACAAATGGCATACACCACACCAAAGACCACGGATACTAAAAGCATGGGGATCTTCTTTTTAAATACATAGCCTCCAATCAAACCAATAATTGCAATAATGAGTACAGGCATACCCAGAATCGGATCATGGTAAACTTCGAACAGACCAACTGTTGCCATCCATACAAGTCCAATCCCTGCAACTGCTCCAAGCATTGCCGCTCTTGGGATAATTCTTCTGATAAACGGTCCGACAAAACCGCCGATCAACTCAATGAACCCACCCAGAAAACAAGCTGCTACTGCTGCTGTCCAACATTCTTCCGGGGATAATCCTGCATAGTGAAGGGGATAAATGACGCCATACAGATACACAAACATCGCCGGAGTAGATACACCGGACGGAAGTGCGGTCACATCAGTTCTTCCGGTCCTCTTTGCCAGCTTTCTGCCCATATAAGCATAGATAAAGCCGCTTGCCATCAGTCCGATAGACAATCCCGGAACCACTCTGCCATAGATAATATCATCTGTCCATCCAATACCCTGTAATGCGTAAATTATAATAATGTAATTGACCAGATTTCCCACGAAAGAATAAACTACGCCGCCTACATCCTCTGCCTTAAATAAGCGCATTGCTTTTGAATTCATTTTTCTTTCCTCTCTCTTTTGTCCTATTCTTTTTTCAAGGTTCTATACAGCATCTTTCTTTATACCAGACACTGTTATGAAAGACTGCAATTAAATATAACTGTTTTAAACTGTATTTATAACTGAAGTTCAAACTGTATTTAAACTTTATACAAAACTATTTTATAACTGAAGTTCAAACTGTACTCAAACTTTATACAAAACTATTTTATAACTAAAGTTCAAACTGTACTCAAACTTTATACAAAACTATATTCAAAACTGAATACCCATTTCGGTAAGTTCTGCCTTTACTTCCTCATACATTGCCTGCCATTCCGGAAGGGGGGTAATGGTCTCCATATCATAAGCTTCGTTAAAGGGCTTACCGCAGTTTCCGTCTTCCATACGGAATACATGCTCATATTTATCCAGAAGCTTTAATACAATTTCATTTGCTTGTTCACGGGTCATCTTCTGTCTTGCAACTGCTTTACCAACTTCACCCATAAGCCGTACTTCCAGCCCGGTTCCGTTTGGTTTATTTCCATTTGCAGAACCCAGTCCCTCCAGATGTCCGCCGCTGACAGTAACTACAATTGTATTCGCAGCCACTTCATAGAACAGTTCTTTTGTCATAGCGCCGCTGCTTGGCCAGAGATCACATACAATAATAGCCGGTGCATTTTTGGCAAATGTCTGGCAGAGTACAGACTGAAGCCACAGGCAGCCCCTTGCCGTAGTAGCTACATCCTGGATATGGATCGGATGGCAAAGATGATAATCCGCCATACAGACCAGATTCGCTGCCATAATGGATGCCAGCATAACAATTGTAGCTCCTGGAGCATCTCCTGCAAGGCCGCCTACCATGGTACAAGCCAGGGACGCATTCTTCATTCCATAATCCAGTGAATTTGCCGCACGTACTAAATTACCGTTATCTATCATTAATTCATTAAACATTGCAACCAGATGGGAGTCGCATGGACGAAGACGCTTTTCCCCTACTGCCGCATAATCACCAACTTCTGTAACAGCACTTTCTGCCGCCAGAAGCCCCATTCCTTCCCTTCCGGTTTCCTTCAGGGCTCTGTGCAGATACTCCATCTCACGGCGCACTGCCACCACTTCCGTGACATCGCCGCTGGTCACTGCATAACCATCCACATCGACTAATGATCCGCAAGTCAGTAAGTCAATGATCGGTTCCTTTGCAGCACTTAAAATAATTGGATAATACAGGGATTCCGGAGTAGGACATCCCGGGTTGCCTGCCCATACAACCGGTAATAATTCATCTTCTATTTTTCTGGCTTTCAAAGTTACCGCATCTTTGCCTTCGCCTATTACCAGTTCGGTCTTCATGTTTTTCAGACCTTCTTCGATCTCTTCTCTTTCAAAATGAATAATCCGCTTTGTACTCATATTGTAAATGCCAAGATCTACGATCAGTTTTTTTGCCGCTTCAAACATATCATCCAGAAGTTTTTCATCGTTTGGAATTATGACTTTCTTATCCCAGCTAAAGTCATATTCATCAACCAGATCCCTCACTCCGTCAATGATATAGTCTAGGTCCCAATCATCTTTTTCTACTGAAGGTCCTGTCTTTCCTCTTGCGCAAATCTCTAAAAATTTCTTCGTATCCATTTTTTTCCTCCTTCGTTTGTGTAACCATTATAGCAGATAGATCCTTCAACTTGCAACAGAATAATCTCTGTGTTAGACTATTAAAAATGAATCGTCGTTACTGCAAACAGTAACAGAATCCACACCCTGTAGAAAAAATAAAAATCAGGAAAGGTTTATAATTATGACAGCAAAACAAACCTTATGTGAGGCTGCTTCCGGCAGAATACCGGCTGATACAGTCTTCAAAAACGGCAACATAATTAATGTATTTACCCGGGAGATCTATACGGCAGATGTAGCTGTTTACCAGGGCATGATTGCAGGCATTGGCACTTATCTCGGCAGCAATGAGATCGACTGCAGCGGAAAATATCTCTGCCCGGGGCTGATGGATGCCCATCTGCATATTGAAAGCTCCATGGTTACCCCCTGTGAAATGACGAAATCCGTTTTACCGGATGGCACTACGACACTTATTGCAGATCCTCATGAGATGGTAAATGTATGTGGCAGCAAGGCGATTGACTACCTGCTGGAAGCCGCCGCAAAGCTTCCGGTTAATTTATTCGTAATGCTTCCTTCCTCGGTACCTGCAACTCCCTTTGAGACAAACGGCGCCAATTTTGACGCAGCGGACATAAATGCATATATCAATCATCCCAGAGTGCTGGGGCTGGGGGAAGTGATGTGCTTTCCGCAGGTACTGTCAGGTGATTCCACCATCTTTGATAAATTAGAACTGGCAGCGGATAAAACGGCAGACGGACATGCTCCCGGACTTTCCCCACAGGAGATCCAGACCTATGCCTGCGCCGGAATCGAGACTGATCATGAATGCGTACAATTTGAGGAAGCGCTGGAAAAATGCCGTGCGGGAATGAAAATTCTGATTCGGGAAGGCAGCGCTGCCAAAAATATGGAGGGCATCATTCCCGGTTTAGTGAAAAGCGGTCTGCCCTTAGAGCATTTTCTCCTGTGCACCGACGATAAGCACCTGGAGGATATCTGGAAAGAGGGCCATATCAGCCACTGCGTCCGTAAATGCATTGCCCTTGGCGTCAAGCCTGCAGCTGCCATTGCCATGGCAAGCATACATACCGCCAGAACCTATGGCCTCACCGGTTACGGAGCCATCGCACCCGGATACCACGCAGATCTGTTGATTCTGGATGACCTGGAAACATTTACGGTAGCCTCTGTTTATAAGGATGGGCGTCTGGTGACCCCTCAATGGATGGAGCAGTTAGAAGAAACTGAGATCCCGGAAAATCTACTGCACACCGTCCATTTTCAGGAGGTTACCCCCTCACAGTTAGCACTGCCCTGTAAAGGAGACATGCATGTCATTGAAATGGTTCCACACCAGATACTTACCAGAAATGTAACAGAACCGCTTCCTTCCAGAGACGGATACTTCGCTCCCCAAGGGGCATATACGAAGCTGTGTGTGGTGGAACGGCACCGGGGAACCGGGAATATCGCCACCGCACCCTTAAAGGGCTTCGGCATTAAAAACGGAGCAATTGCAACCACGGTAGCCCATGACAGCCACAATATTATAGCCGCCGGAGACAACGACGAAGATCTGTGCACCGCCATCAACCACCTAAAAGAGATTCAGGGAGGTTACGTAATCGCTTCAAACGGAAAGGTCCAGGCATCTCTGCCCCTTCCTTTATTCGGCCTAATGAGCACAGCTTCCGGTAAAGTAACCAGCGAAATTACATCAGAAATGTTAAAGCTGGCACATGAAATGGGTATTCCCAAATATTTTGATCCCTTTATTACGTTGTCCTTTATGGCACTTCCAGTCATACCGGAAATCCGCCTTACTGACCGGGGATTGTTTGACAGTACTGCTCAGAAGTTTATTATTTAAAAAGAGTGCAGATATACCATATCTCTCATCCCGGCAATTGAACATTGACCGGTATAAACGGATTGGAATATCTGCACTCTTTGCTGAAAGCCTTATAATTCTTCTATTTATTTATGGTGATCTTCTTTACCTTACAGTACTTCCCATAAATTTTCTTTCCGCAGGAATCCTTTTTATAAGCCCGGACTTTTACATAATAGGTTCTGCCCTTTTTCAGCTTGCTTATTTTCTTGTTGGATTTCCCTGTGTCTGAAGTTTTTCTGCCCTTTTTAAATGATGCGTTCTCTGCATACTGTATCTGGTATCCTTTTGCACCCTTTACACTCTTTATTTTTACAGCTATCTGCCGTTTCTTTGGGTTAGATAGCTTTATGGAACTGACTCTGGCTGTAGTTACCTTTGACCAGCGGGCATACAGCGTCTGATTGTTCTGCAGGGATACCAGGGAAGAAGCGGATATCTTCTTTCCGCCTGTTTTGGAAGTGTACCATCCTTTAAATGTATATTTGGATCTTTTTGGAGATGGCAGGCTGCCATAGCGATTCCCATTTTTGACCATAATGGAGGATTTCTCTGATTTCCCGCCATTTGCATTTAGCTTTACCTGAAAGTCCGATATCTTTTTAGTGGTAGCCGACAGAACGGCACTTACAGGGCTCCTTTTATAAATCTCGTTTTCTTTAGATCTTGCCTGGATTCCATATCTGGTATTGGGCTTTAATCCTGGGAATACACCTCCGTTTTGCCACTGTTTTCCGCCGTCAATGGAATATTCCTGGCCATTCACCGTCTTAATCGTTATAGCAGTCTCCGTTATACCGATACATTCCGGTGCCCCTGGTGCAGCTGCCTCCCGTTTATCAGTTCTTACATCCAACGCCCGGCTGGAAGGACTTTCCATCCTCTCTGCTGTTCTGCATACCCTGGCAATAACCCGGTAGATCCGATTTGGCAAAAGTCCGCTAAAGGTACCTGATGACTGCCAGTTTTTCCCCTCGTTAATGGAATACTCCTGACCGCTTATTTCTCTAATTGTAATCCGGTCGCTTCCCGCAGACACAAGACTTGGTACATCCGGTGCTTCCCTCAAAGACTGCAGCGTCATAAGAGATAACGCCTCACTGACAGCGCTTTCCATCACCGTATCTGACTCTGCCTGCTTTGTAAAGATATAGTACCGCGTTCGATCTGTTAACTGTTCAAATATCCCGCTTTTTTGCCATACTTGCGAATCCAGGTCTGCACCTTCTTCCGTCGTAATGGCATATACCTGCCCCGGCACAGCCCTTACGGTAATGCTGCGATCCAGTACTTCCACAGTTTCCGGTGCTATAGGCGCACCGGGAGCACTGTCTTTTGTCCGCAGGTACAAGGTCTCGCTGTTATTTCCTGGCGCAGTATCAACAGTCTGGGGGATACGTGTGACAATCTCGTAATCCGTCCCAGGCTCCAGCCCCTCAAACAGCCCGCTGCCCTGCCACTCGGCAAACGCTTCTTCCCCCGGACCTTTCATACTGTATTCCTGACCCTGTCTGGTTTCCACTTCCACTGATACATCGGTGCGTCTCACCAAAACAGGTGCAGGGACTGCCTCTGGTGCCGGTTTTTTGGTTCGCGTCGAAAATCCTTCGCTCACTTCTCCCGGCATGTGCGTATCTGTTCCTGCCAGCCTTGTAAATATCAGATACGCTGTATCCGCCTGCAGCTCTTTAAAGACACCCGACTCCTGCCAGCTGGCTTCCTCTGATATAAGATCCACTCTGCCATTTACAGGAATAATACAATATTCCTGCCCCGTAATTACAGGGATAGTGATACTGTTATCCGTTACATGTAATAATAACTCAGGCATTTGAACAGCCGCCGGAGGCTGTGCCTTCGTCCTCACCTGGACCTGATTACCGGCACTGCTTGCCATGGCTGTATCCGTTTCCGAGATTCTGGCTATGATATCATATTCCGTGTCCGGATCCAGTCCTTCGAAGATGCCATCTGTCTGCCATGCGCCGTAACTTTCTGCCTCTGCACGCTTAATGGCATATTCCTGTCCCGCCACTGAGGAAACCGTAATCTTCCGGTCCAGCCGTTCCGCAACAGCAGGTGCGTCAGGCGCTTGCGGCGCCACATCCTTTGTGCGCACCAGGAACGGTTCAGAGGGTTTGCTGGCTGCGGTATCCTCTGTTTCTGCATATCTGGTAATCACCTGATAATCCGTTCCCGGGTTCAGCCCTTCAAACAATCCGGTAAAACCGCCTTCTGACTGATCTGCAATCTTCCAGTTTGTTCCGTTATCAATGGAATACTCCTGCCCTTCCAGGGCTTTCACTGTAATACTATGATCCGTTACGGCTCCAGACAGCTCCGAAATCTCCGCCTTTTTAGGTGAACTCTGTGCAATCTTTTTCGTTTCAGCCACAACGTAGTAACTATTTCCAATGTTATTTACGGACGCCTGAAGTCCATTTTCCATATCGGAAATTGCGGTCAGGATATGATCCGATGAAATGTCCACTGCAAAAAGTCTGGTTCTATCCCCGTCATATTCCGGGGGTTTTGGAAATTGCAGCATTACATTCCCGTCTTCAGATAATTGGATTTCATTTCCACCTGCTGTAGTACGAACAGCATAAACCGTAAATAAACCGCCTCCTAATCCACGCAGACTCTCCCGGATCTCCTCATAGATTTCATCCTGGGAATCCCATACCCTTGCACGGAATACTGTGGCTTTTGGCAGATAGCTGTGGCTGTCCGTTAAAACTACACCGTTATCAGTCAATACCGTATCCAAAACCGTGAACCGATACTTATAGTAAATACTGTCCGGCTTGCCTTTTCCCACAACCGTTACTATTTTTCCTTCAAAATCTGCTCTTGGGATTGCATCCTCTTCACGATAAACCTGCTCATCTATGCGGATCTCCACTTCTCCCTGATCTTCCAGTACCGGATGTATTCTCACAAATGCTGATGCAGCCGGTAATGTAATCAGAACTTCCTTTGAATCCGACACCTCTACACTAGTTCCCGTTTCGATTTCCTGCATTCCCAAATCCAGGCTGTCAATCGTAACAGACTGTACCCTGGCTGTCACCGCATTGTCCACCGTAAAGGCTTTAATCATTACATTTCCGGAATACACTGTTTTACTTTTATAGGGATGATTAGCTAAATCGGTCCAGCCGATTCCCTGATTCCAAAAGCTCTGACCTTCCTCCACCTTTGCATTCGTGAATGCTTCGCCTCCGAATACCGGTGCCGTAGATGCAAGTTCCAGAGGGACATAGCTCCCCTTGTCTCCGGTGATTAACTGTACTACGGAAAACTGATCCCCTGGCTTCAAGATCAACGGAGTATCTAATTCTAAAGTATGGTATCCTCCATAAGACACGGTATCGGTCTGTTCAGCCACCAGGGATCCGCTCTCCGGATTATCCACCAGGGGGTTTTTATAAATCCGGATCTGAACTTTTGAGCCCGGTTCCGTTGTAACTGCAGATACCGCCTTTAGCGTTTCATTAGACCCGGCTGTAAACACATTTGCAACGGAAACTTCGCTGCCGGGATACCGCAGTATGCCATAGACGCTTTTCATGCCTAAATAATCGTACTGATAATTGTGATCATACTGATAGTTTCCCTCTTCATCCGGAAGATCCAGGTAAAAACTTGTAAATTCGTTGACTGACTGATCATAATAGGACAAATAAAAATAGCCTTCATTTCCCCAGTTTTTACCCCAGCTGTTCTTTACAATCCATGCCCCGTCTCCAGGCGGACGACGGTTTTCCAGAAAATTTTCCGCTGAGTAGTCATCCTCCCAGCCTACAATAGATACCTCATGATTGGCAGTTAAATACTGATCCGTATACTGTGCATAAGTCTGATTGTTAATGTAGGTTCCATTGACCGAAGTCTGATCCGGTCTGCTCTGGTCTGCATAGTAGGATACATCCACTACCCCATTATTCATCAGGGCTTTTTTAATCGTATTCACGGCATCCCGGTCCAGACTGTACCCACTTTTGGCAGTATAGTTTTCAAAGACAGCCGTTCCCGGAAGAAAATCCGCATTTTGCAGATGTCCTACTGAGTCGTATAATTTCTTCGGGTCCACTGACCACACCTGAGATTTCCCTGTCAGGTATGGGACTTCTGATTCCTGCTCCACACCAGCCCAGGAAGACAGCAGCCCGGTAGCGATCTGACGGTTTCCCCCCACATCAAAGGGCTGATCCTTGGTGGCTATAATTCCTTCCCCTTCCTGCCGCTGATAAGAAAACCAGGTCAGATGCCTCTCTGAATAGTCCGGTACCGCTATATCAGAACTGCCGCTCCCGCTTGCCTGTACCATCGCAGAGCTTTCCATCGCAGAGAGCGTCCCAAACGCCCAGCAGCTGCCCCAGGGACTCTGGTTCCTGACAGGAGATGACAGTGCCTGCTGCCGAAGATCAAATTGCTGCGGCAAAACAGATCTGGTTCTGCGTCTGCTTTTTCCTTCATAGTTGTAATACTGCTGGTCAATTCCACTTGGGATATGTCCCATTTCAGAAACTTCCGCTTCCTGATCACTCCCCAGAATTTCCGCCGTCTCATTCCCGGCAAATGCCGTAAGGGATAAAGCAGATACGAAACATATGGAAAGCGCTGCCGTCTTTGTTAATTTACCCAGATATTGAAATAATTTTTTCCCTTTCAAAAAATTCCCCCTTACGAAAAATCTGCCTTTTCAAACGCAATATCCAGCATCCCCACTGCCTCTTCAATCTGGGCAATGTTTTTAGGTCCATAGAGGGGCATGCAAAACGTTTCCTGCTGTGTAAAAAATCCCAGTACAACCTGGGAAACAGTAGCACTATATTTTCCGGTGAGTAATTTTACCCGTTCCGCCATCTCCAGATTTTCTTTGACAAAATAAGGACTGTTTTCTACTGCTTCCCGTCCTCCGGTTATGTATTTGTGGAAGAATCCGCCGCAGACACCCATATATGGCATCAGTACATTATTCGCATTCTCCTTGTGGTAAGACAACATCCCTTCGTCTGCTTTAACCATCGTATCATCAGACAATGGTTTCATAAACCGGGATCCCATATTATAAAGCGCCTGATTGGCTGCAAATCCACGGTATCCCATTTTCTTACAGTATGTATCTGCCTCCTCCATACGCTTAGTAGTCCAGTTAGAGCATCCATAATAACGGATTTTTCCCTCCCGCACAAACTGTTCCATTACCTCAATTAATTCCTCTACAGGCTGACTGGTATCATCCCGGTGATAAAAATATAGATCTATGTAATCGGTCTGCAATGCTCTTAAGGAAGCTTCCAGATCATGTCGCATATCCACCCTGCCCATACGGTTCTGATGTAAATCAGGATTTTCCACCGTCATATCCGGATGCCCGCCTTTTGTTACGATTACCGTTTCATGTCTTTTCTTACTCCTGTGAAGCCAGTCTCCGATGACTCTTTCGCTTCTTCCGATCTCCGGTTTCACCCAGTCAGAATATACTCTGGCTGTATCAATCATATTTCCCCCCAGATATAAAAACGTATCAAAAATCCTGTCTGCCTCCTGTCCGTCAAAGCTTAATCCTGCTAAAGCCGTACCCAGTCCCAATGGCAGTACATTTAAGTCTGTATTTGGTATTATTATGTTTTTCTTCATGAAGTCCTCCTTGGATATATTGGTAAAAGCAGAAAGCACCTGCCTAACCTGTAACTCCCTGTTTGGGAAGCTGCTATTTGTCCGGTTATTCCAGTCTTTCTGCTTTTCATTACAGATTGTATTGTTTATTCATTTTCACAGGCTCTAAAGCGAATTGAAATTCGTATTCTACAGTTCACGCAGCATGTTTACTACATTTTCAAAATGCATTCCATGAGATGCCTTTACCAGCACCGTGTCGTCTTTTTTAATCAGTCCAGGCAGGACTTCCTTCAGTGAATCCAGATTTTCTACATAGACAACTTCCTTGCAGCCCCCTGCATCCCGGGCTGCCTGCGCCATATGCTTACACATTTCGCCTGCGCAGACCAGCAGATCAATTTTATGCTGTGCCGCATATGCACCCACTTCTGCATGAAGCTGTGCCGCATTTTCTCCCAGCTCAAACATATCGCCCAGGATGGCAGCTTTCCTTTGATCCGCATCTTTTAAAACGTCTAAAGATGCCTTCATGGAGGATGGGCTGGCATTATAGCAGTCATCCACGATGGTGATGGTATCTGTCTCAATGATATGGAATCTTCCGCCCAGGGATTCCAGCTTCTCAATCCCTGCCTTAATTTCCTCCATAGTAAGCCCCAGGGTTCTTCCCACCGCTGTGGCTGCAAGGGCATTAAGCACCATGTGATACCCCGGAATCGGCACGACTGTCTGAAAGCTCTCCCCGCCTGCATGAATCTCACACTGGACTCCTTTCAGCCCCCGGGGAATAATATGGTCTGCATAGATTTCCCTGTCACTTTCCACACCAAAGAAAATAGGCTTAATTCCTTTTACATCCCGGATTGTGGATAATTTATCATCATCTCCGTTTAAGATAATCTTACCATCCTCAGCAATATAATCGAAGATCTCTGATTTTGCTTTCAGTATCCCATCCCGGCTTTTTAGAAATTCCAAATGGCACAGTCCAATGTTGGTCAGTACACAGATGTCAGGCTTTGCTACCTTGCTCAGTCTGTGCATTTCGCCAAAATCACTGATTCCCATTTCCAGAACTGCGATCTCATGTTCCTCTCTCAAACGAAATACCGTAAGCGGAAGTCCCAGTTCATTATTAAAATTTCCAAGGGTCTTCAAAACATTATATTTTTCAGCCAAGACAGAGGCGATTATCTCCTTTGTACTGGTTTTTCCCACACTTCCGGTAATCCCCACGACTTTCACCGACAGCTGCTGTCTGTAATATTCGGCAATATCCTTTACCGCCTGAAGGGTGGAATCCACCAGAATATAAGGACCTGCCGGATTCTCCGGTTTCACTTCCACCAAAGCTCCCAGGGCTCCTTTTTCAAATATCTGGGGGAGGAACTGATGTCCGTCTGCCCGTTCCCCCTTTACCGCAACAAACAGACAGCCGTCTTCTGCTTTACGGCTGTCTGTTGTAATGCTGGTAACTTCTGATTCACTTTTGTCTTTGTCTCCGTAATATACGCCCTGACATGCTTCTGCAATCCGGCTTAAAGACATATTCTTCATTTCATTTACCAACCTTCCCTATAGTTTGTTTGGAAGTTCATTCCCGCCATCTGCACACCGCACTTTACGGTATGAATGCACCTTTTATTTCTTTAAAGAAACTTCAATCAGCTTTTCGCACAAATCTGCAAATGACATCCCAAGCGCACCTGCTTCCTGGGGCAGAAGGCTGGTAGGGGTCATTCCAGGCAGTGTATTTGCTTCCAGGCAATACATATGATTCTCCTCATCCATGAGGAAATCAACTCTGGCATAATTTTCAAGCCTCAGTACATGATAAGCCAGGACCGCATAATCCTGCATTTTCTTTGTGAGATCCGCTGCAAGTTCTGCCGGACAGGTCTCAATGGTACTGCCTGGCTCATATTTATTTCTGTAATCATAGAATCCCTGAATGGGCGCAATCTCAATGATCGGATATGCTTCCCCATCTACAACGCCGATGGAAAACTCTCTGCCCTTTACATAGGTTTCAATGATAATTTCATCTTCATAGTGAAATGCATCTATTACCGCCTGCTCATACTCTTCTCTGGTATTTGCAATATAGACGCCCACACTGGAACCGCCGCAGCAGGTTTTTACCACACAGGGAAGCCCCATCCCGATATCATCCAGGGATTTCACTCCCTCTTCCTTTTTCAGCATTACGCTTATGGGAGTGGGCACACCGTTTTCCAGGAATAACTGTTTTGAAATCCCCTTATCCATTGCCAGAGCACTTCCCAGATAGCCGCTGCCGGTATAAGTAATTCCCAGCAGATCAAAAGCCGCCTGGACTTTTCCATTTTCACCGTTTTCTCCATGCAGCGCCAGAAATACCACATCCGCTGCTTTACAAAGTTCCAGAACCGCAGGTCCGAAAAATTCTTTCTGGGATTTAACAGCCTCTTCTACTTCACTGTCAAAGCTTCTCATATATGCTGCTGCCGCATTTACATCATACGTCTCTGTAAACGCAAGGTCTGCCTGCAGCCCGGTATTTCCAAAAAACACATCCAGTAAAATAGCACGGTGTCCTTTTTCTCTCAATGCCTCACATACTTTTGTGCCGGATACGATGGAGATTTCTCTCTCCGTACTGATTCCTCCTGCCAGAACTACAATATTCATAAGATTCCTCCTGATACTTAATACTTTTCCATAATTCGCCGGTCCCTCCCGGCATACTTTTATATAAACTCTCTACTCTGCGCCACCCTCCGGGCTGTCTGCATTTTCCGGAGACGGGATATCCGTTCCGGGAGAATTTTCACTTTGAGGTGCATTCGTTTCACTGCCCGGTGTGTTGGTCTCACCATCCGGTTTATTGGTCTCACCGTCCGGCTTATTGGTCTCACCATCTGGTTTATTGGTCTCGCCATTCGGTTTATTCGTTTCACCATCCGGTTTATTGGTCTCAGGTGTGGTTGGTGTAACCGGTGTATTCGGCGGAGCTGCCGTTGATCCCTGATAGCAGATAATCGGAGTTCCTACCTCTATATTGTCATAGATCACAGAAACAATATTTATAGGCGTATTTATACAGCCATGAGATCCGTGGGTCTTATACCAGTCCCCGCCAAAAACAGGCTGCCAGTTGGCATCGTGTATTCCCACACCATTGTAGTAAGGCATCCAATAGCTTACCGGGGTTCTGTAATCTTCACCAACAAGTGTAGCATCCCGTTCTTTATCCTGCAGCGTAAATACCCCAATTGGAGAATCATAGCCTTTGGAGGTGTTGCCTGTAACTACATCTGTATCAATGACCAGGTTTCCGTTCTTATAATACCACATATGCTGGAAATTGTAATCAATTTCTACATAGGTATCCCCGATATCGTTTTCTCCTCTAGCGAAAGCGGTCTGCGCATAAATCGGTTCACGGGAAACGGACTCCCCTTTCTTTAATATATTCATCAGTTCCTGTTTTTCTCCATCCCGGTCAATCATCCAGCCGTAAGTGACATTCTGAATGGTAACATGTTCCCCACGGGATGTTTTAAAGGGCTGGGAACGCCCATTGGTATCATAATCATCTGCCAGCCTGTCTACATAGTCGCTGACTTCACTTTCATTAAAGGTAATATTATTATTGACATCCAGACTCATCCACTGGTTAATGGTATCACTGCTGATCACTTCCTGATCACTTCCAAATTCATATGTAACGGTCATATTGGAATACTTATTCAGCACTTCCACCTTCTTTGTAAGGCTTTCGTCATTTGCATATACAGCCGGCTTTAAATAACAGTCATTTTCAACCAGATCCAGATTGGCATCTCCTTCATCAACTGCTTTTACCAGCAGGTCAAATACCTTTTCCTTATCCAGTTCATTCCCCGTAACCTCATCTTCAACACGGTATCCCGTACCAGCCTGCACAATCTTGGCATCTTCCGGTTTTACGATTTTGGACTCATCAAAGAATGACAGTTTCTCCATACTGCTGCGGAGTGCTTCCTTATCATATGTGGTTTTGGCTACCATGCTGTAGCTCTCCGGATTAAAATATGCATAGAGCCATGACAGTGGATTCTGGCTGTCTTTCAGTTCCTGCACCTGTCCGTTTTCCACATAGGCAAAATTCATCCGTGCACCGCTGATACTCTCCTCTTTGCCATCCATGCCCACTATGGTGATACTGTAATCCTGCACTTTATTCGCTATCATATTTTCTGCTTCTTCCACGGTCTTGGAAGAACAGTCAATTCCATTAATAATGGAACCCGGGAAAAAGTGTTTCATAAAATACACACTTACCCCCATGTAAATTGCAATCATGACAAGCACGTAAATTATCGCGCCTATTAATAACATCTTTCGTGATTTTCTCATATTAATTTTCCTTTGCATGTTCATTATGGGACTTTTCCAGCTGCCCCACGTTTTCTCCCGGTCAGCGCTGTAAATGCACCGACCTGCTGAATAGCTATTTCCATTCTACCACGTCTCAAACATTTGTAAATAAACTTCAGGAAATATTAATATAGAGAACGGGAATTTTTAAATTTTCTCCCGCTGGTGCAAAGAAAAGGCCGCAGCCCGCAATACAGGGGGCCGCAGCCGGTTACATCTTATTTACTTTCCAGTATTTTGTCAATACTTACCAGTTTTACACTGAGTACGAATATGTCAGTTGCCACTGCCAGTTCTTCCGGTGTGGGATAAGAAGGTGCAATACGGATATTGCTGTCCTGAGGATCCTTACCGTATGGGAATGTGGCGCCTGCTCCGGTCATAACAAGACCTGCATCTTTTGCTTTCGCTACAATTGCCTTAGCGCATCCCGGAAGAGCATCAAAGGAAATGAAATATCCTCCTCTTGGACGAATCCATGTTCCGATTTCCAAACCGCCCAGTTCGGATTCCAGACCATTAATGACTGCCTCAAACTTCGGACGCATAATGTCTGCATGTTTTTTCATGTGTTCCACCATACCGTGGATATCTTTGAAGAAACGTACATGTCTCAGCTGATTTAATTTGTCATGACCGATGGTCTGAATTGTCATCTGTCTTCTGATCGCTTCTAAGTTTGCTGGAGAAGCTGCAATGGCTGCCACACCGGAGCCCGGGAAGCTGACCTTGGAAGTGGAACAGAATTTATAAACCATATCGGGATTACCAGCTTTTTTACATTCCATGAGGATTTCAATGAGGTTATCCTGCTTATCATCGTATAAATGATGAATGCCGTATGCGTTATCCCAGAAAATACGAAAATCTTTTGCTGCCGGCTGTAAACGTGCAAATCTTCTTACTGTTTCATCGGAATAGGTAATTCCCTGAGGATTCGAGTACTTTGGCACACACCAGATACCCTTGATCGCTTCGTCTTCGCTTACCAGCTTCTCTACCAGATCCATATCCGGTCCATCCATTGTCATGGGAACGTTGATCATTTCAATTCCGAAATATTCGGTGATTAAAAAATGTCTGTCATATCCCGGTACCGGACATAAGAATTTTACTTTATCTAATTTACACCATGGAGTACTTCCCATAACCCCGTGAGTCATGGAACGGGCAATAGTATCAAACATAATGTTCAGGCTGGAGTTACCGTGGATAATAATCTGATTTGCCGGTACTTCTGTCATATCAGCCAGTAATTCCTGTGCTTCCGGGATTCCGTCTAATACGCCGTAGTTTCTGCAATCCACTCCTGCTCTGCATTTTAAATCGGAACTGCTGTTTAAAACATCCATCATTCCCATAGCCAGATCTAACTGTGCTGCGGAAGGTTTTCCACGGGACATATCTAATTGTAAGCCTTTTTCTTTAATTTCCTGAAAGCGTGCTTCCAATTCTGCTTTTTCCTGTAACAGTTCCTCTTTGCTCATTTCCATATACGTTGCCATAATAGTCCTCCTCAATTGGCTTTGTCTTTTTCTGAAATACATTTGTGCGTCCTACGCACATATTCTATCGCTATCTGCTATTTTATTACTACCGCCAACATTCGTCAAGTCTTTTTTTTACTTTTATACCGGGCAATTTGGACGGCATCTTCGATTTCCAGATCCCTTTCTCCTGCCAGTGACTCCAAATGGTGTCTGAATTCGTGCAAAATAGTCTTACGGAGTTTCTCTTTCAGCCTGTCTTTCGGCAATGTGCCATAAATTCGTGCAAAAGAGCCATAGTATATCACAACATACCTTCCCAGAAACGGATTCCTGCAATATTGGCCCATAATGCTCAATTCGCTGCCCACACTTTCCGGGTGGCGCTTCTCTTCTTCCTTTAAGATTACCCCTCCGCTCAATTCCTGGAAAAAGTCTTCCGGGAGCGTTGCCACTATTTCCGACATCATCTCTTCAAATTCGTCGATGCTTACCATGCAATCCCTCCTTTGCCCAACTGTTTCCTACCTTAATATCATCTTCAGTATCCGGAAAAACAAGCCTTTATATGGAGGATAGCGAAACGGCATGTCAAGCCATACCGCTTTCTTCAGTACGCTTTTCCGATGTGAAAAAGTCTCAAAGCTATCTTTTCCATGGTATCCGCCCATTCCGCTGTCTCCCACACCGCCAAAAGGCATATGGGAACTTGCCAGATGCATTACCGTATCGTTGATACAGCCCCCTCCAAAGGAAGTATACTTCAGGAAGTAATTTTCACGTTTTCTGCTTCCGGTAAAATAATAAGCCGCCAGCGGTTTGGGGCGTCTGGAAACCAGCCCTATTGCTTCTGGAAGTGTTCGAAATGTCAGAACCGGCATCACAGGTCCAAAAATTTCCTCCTGCATAATTGGTGACTGCCATGTTATACCGTCCAGGATTGTGGGCGCTATCTGCAGCGTGTCCGGACTCCCGGTTCCCCCCGCTATTACGCTTTCTCCTTTTATCAGACCCATAATCCGTCTGTAGTGCTTTTCGTTTACAATCCTGGTATAAGTATCCTTTCCATCTCTCTGTTTTCGATACAGCCGGTCAATATATTCTTTCATATATGCAAGAAGGGTTTCCTTACATTCCTCCTGAACCAGAAGGTAATCCGGCGCCACGCAGGTCTGTCCGGCATTCAGATATTTTCCCCAGACAATCCTTTTTGCCGCAAGCTTTAAATCTGCCGTTTCATCTACAATGCAGGGGCTCTTGCCTCCCAGTTCCAGACTGACCGGAGTAAGGTTTCTGGAAGCAGCCTCCATCACCATTTTTCCCACCTGGACACTTCCGGTAAAGAAAATATAGTCAAACTTCTGCTTCAAAAGCGACTGGTTCTCGGCTCTGCCGCCTTCTATTACTGCCACATATTTTTCCGGGTATATCTCACCCAGCATTTTCTTCAACAGTGCGGATACGTTTGGTGAATAATTGGATGGTTTTAAAACAACGCAGTTACCGGCAGCGATGGCTCCGGCAAGGGGATCCAATGACAATAGTACCGGATAATTCCATGGAGACATCACAAGGGTTACACCATAAGGTTCCCGGTAAATGCGGCTCACCGACGGAAAATTTGCCAGAGAGGTCTTCACACGCTCCGGCCTCGCCCATGACGCCACATGGGACTGTAAGTATTTCACTTCATCCAGGACAAGTCCGATCTCCGTTCCATATGCCTCAAATTCCGGCTTGTTCAGATCCTCCTTTAATGCCTGATAAAATTCTTTTTCGTATTTTTTGATTATTTTCCGTAGTTTTCCAAGCTGCTCCATCCGAAATGAGACATCCAGCGTGTGCCCTTCCCGAAAAAAAGATCTTTGTGCTTTTATGATGGATTCGATTGTATGCATTGACATTTTCCCCCTTTCAAACCGTACTCGTTTCATTAAGTAGTATTATAGCGAAGTTTTCTAACAAACGCAAATAAAACTATTGTTTATTATACCCAACTTCGCTATACTATAATATTGAGAGTTAATTTACGACAAAAGACCGGAGACTGTCTGAATACAATATTCTTGCGCGCTCTGACAGGGAGGTGATGATACATGGAAACTTTTGAATATATAGTGGAAGCTATTGACGGAGATTATGCACATTTAAAGAGAACCGATCAGGAATGCAGCGAATTAAAGCTGGTTGCCCGGGCACTTCTGCCGCCGGAAATCATGGAGGGTACACGCCTCCGTCAGGAATTCTTTGAATACACAATAATTGATTAAATATAGACAAGAGGTAACGTTAATGAATAACAATAATGAATTTCTTGGTACAAAAAAGGTCAGCCGCCTGATGCTTCAGCTGGCACTCCCTGCAATCACCGCCCAATTGGTCAACATGCTCTATAACATCGTGGACCGGATCTATATCGGGCATATGCCGGATGTGGGTCCAATGGCTCTAACTGGCGTAGGACTGTGTTTCCCGGTTATTATTCTGATTACTGCTTTCAGCAGCCTGATCGGAATGGGCGGAGCACCCCAGGTCTCTATGAAGATGGGTGAAAATGACATAAAGGGTGCTGAAAAGACCCTTGGCAACTGCTTCGTGATGCTCATTGGACTGGCGGTTATACTGACTGCATTTTTCTTAATCTTTGGTGAACCAATGCTTTTCCTGTTCGGAGCCAGCGAGAACACCATAAACTATTCTCTGGATTATATGAATATTTACGTCCTTGGAACCATATTTGTTATGACTGCCCTTGGATTAAATTCTTTTATCACTGCACAGGGATTTGCAAAGGTCAGTATGCTGACAACCATAATCGGTGCCATTATCAACATCGTACTGGACCCTATCTTCATCTTTGGTTTTGGCATGGGTGTCAAAGGAGCTGCACTTGCCACCATTTTATCCCAATGCGTTTCTGCAATCTGGGTACTTTATTTCCTCACAGGCAAAAAAACGATCCTGCGTATTAAAAAATCGGATTTTAGAATTAATAAAAAGATTATCATACCGGTGCTGGCATTGGGTGCTTCTCCCTTTATTATGAGCAGTACGGAAAGCCTGTTAAACATTTGCTTTAATTCTTCCCTACAGCGCTTTGGGGGCGATCTGGCTGTGGGTGCCATGACCATTTTGGGAAGTATCATGCAGTTTGTGCTGCTGCCTCTGCAGGGGCTGTCCCAGGGAGCCCAGCCAATCATCAGTTATAATTACGGGGCGCGCAAGCTGGACCGGGTAAAACACGCTTTTAAACTTTTACTAATTGCTTCCATCCTCTATACCACGGTATTCTGGCTTATTATTATGTTCTTCCCTCACCTGATGCCGTCATTGTTCGCCAGCAGCCAGGAACTCCTTGATATTTCAGCATGGGCAGCAAGGGTATATACAGGCGGTATATTCATGATGGGTGTGCAGATTGCCTGCCAGCAGACCTTTATCGCACTGGGACAGGCCAAAATTTCCCTGTTTTTAGCGCTCCTTCGTAAGATTATTCTGCTGATACCTTTTATTTACATACTGCCGCTGTTTATCTCTGATAAAGTATTTGCGGTATTTCTGGCAGAGCCCATTGCCGATATTCTGGCTGCACTTACGACACTTACGCTGTTTATCCTTAAATTCAAAAAGATTCTCAGGGACCACGAAAAGCAAAATCAAGATTCCCGCGCGGCAGTCTGACCCGGTGCTGCGTAAAAAGGGGGGCTGCAGGATTATACATCCTGCAGCCCCCTTTTTCTAAGAATAACTTCTCTCAAAGCATCCTCTATATTAATCCTGCTCTATCCGGTTAAAGAAGCCTTCCTGGCCAATCTCAGCAGTCCGTACCGAAGAACGGTCTTTGAACTGCAGTTCCGGATTCTTGATACTTACCCTTGTATGCGCCGGTACCGAAGACGTTAAGAAGGCATTACTACCGATTACCGCACCGGTTCCGATTACCGTCTCCCCGCCTAATATAGATGCTCCGGAATATACCGTAACATTATCTTCCAGGGTAGGATGACGCTTTTTATTTCTCAGGCTCTGACCGCCTCTGGTAGACAGCGCTCCCAGGGTTACGCCCTGGTAGATCTTCACATTATCACCGATAATTGTTGTCTCGCCAATTACGACACCTGTTCCATGGTCGATGAAGAAATTTCTGCCGATGGTAGCCCCCGGATGAATATCTATTCCGGTGAGGTTATGGGCATATTCTGTCATCATACGGGGAATAAGCGGTACCCCCAGCACATGGAGTTCATGTGCAATCCGGTTGATGGTAACCGCATAAACACCGGGATAAGAAAAGATGATTTCATCCGTATTATAAGCTGCCGGGTCACCATCATAAGCTGCCTGGACATCCGTAGCAAGTATATCCCGCAGTTCGGGAAGCTTCTTTAAAAACTTCTGTACGATCTCTTCCGCCCTTGCTTCCGCCACATCTTCTGTCAATTCACCAGTGATCTGCTCATGCTGCAGCGCCTTGGCAACCTGCTTTTTCAGTTTGTACTGAATATTTTCCAGCAGTTCACCCACATGATATTCAATGGAACTTCCTTTTAAATTCTTCAATTCGAAATACCCAGGGAATAAAACAAAGCGGATCATTTCCAGAATTTCAATCGTCATATTTCTATTCAAACGGTTCGTGCAATCAATATTACAAATAACCGGATGCTTCTGATAACTGACCAATAACGAATCCACTAGATTTTTCATTTCCTCCGGTGTTGCTTTATACATAGTGTTCCTCCTTAAAGCTGCCTGCTTATTTTTGCTTTCGTAATATAATATTGATTATATATCATAAAGTCACTGATTTACAAGTAAAAGTATGATTTTGGTCTGCAAAGCAGCTATTCGGAAAAGCGGATTCTTTCAATCATGCTTTGTTTTCGAAAATTCTTCATGATCAGATAAGTCAGCAGCAGCTGAATGATCAGTACTACCGCAATAAGCGCTATGGTCTGGGTCAGAGGATAGTGGTAGCTGATAATCCCAAACATTCTATCCTTTTTTGCATACAGGAATGTGAGATATCCCAATACGCTGCCACCTCCCAGGGAAAGAACCAGCGTTCCCGCCGTATAGAAAATACCTTCCATCTGAAGCATACGTACCATCTGTTTTTCCGAAAGTCCGATTGCCTGCATCACGCCCAGTTCCCTTCGCCTCACATAGATACTGTTTATCATGGTATTTACCAGATTCATAATACCCACACCGCCTAAGACGACCATAAAGACATAGCACAACTGGGAAAGAAGGGCAGTCGTCTTTTTATTCATTGCTACTTCTTCTTCATAGCTTTCCAGTTTGAGAAACTCCTGTTCATCTGTAATCTTACGAAGCTGCTGTTCTACATTTTTCACTTCTTTTTTATCAACATCTATAGACCAGTGGTAATCCATTTTGAAGCCCCCCAGTTCATCCACTACCGATTTCGGCAGCAGAAAGTTGCAGAACTGATTTAAACTATAGGGCATATCCGCAATGGCTGCTACTTGAAATGACTTCTCCATACTCTTCTCTCCGCTTTTCACAATCATGCGGATCGTATCTCCCAGTTTCCAGTCCGGCGCCCAATGCTGCATATTTTCATCCATAATAATTTTGTCGCCCTGAAGCAGTTCCTCATAAGTACAGTTTCCTTCTATAATACTCTTTTCCATTTCCTCTGCATATTCTTCCGGTATTCCGATGATCCCAGAAGTCCAAAGCTCCTCCCCGTCTTTCAGATCCTTTAGCTGCGTGGTTAATTCACTGGATTTTGTAATCTTTTTTACGCCTGGGATGCCGGCGATCTCCCGCTCCATTTCCTCATTTAACGGATTATTTAGACTAATCGCCGTCCATTCCCGTTCCGGATGCATTTTGTCGCCTCTGGAGCTGTCTATGGACACCTCGAATTCGTCATACATGGCAGATCTGGCGATTTCAACCGGATCCGCACAGGATAATATGGTAGAAAGCACCATATATAGAATCCCAGTCAGACTCAGCGTTATAATGGTCATAACCGTCCTTTTTTTGTTTCGGGTTAGATTTGCTTCCGTCAGATGCACAAGCCTCATCTCTGAATGGCCTTTTCTGCCCTTTTTCCGGGTCTTTATGCTGCCATCATATCGCATAGCCTCTACCGGTGATATCTTAGCGGCAATCTGCATGGGGCGAATCATGGATACTGCAACCGTTAGCAGCGTAACCGCCGCTGCCATAATATAAATCCATGGCTTTAGCAGGGATACCTCTTTTTGAGCAATCAGCTGTCTGGTTGCGATTCCCATGGAATCATCCGGTGCATATACAGTCATCAGATATGCGAATCCTGCATAGGATAATATGCTGCCAATAACCAGACCGATGGGAATTGCCACACCCGCCACCATCATTCCTTCCCGGAATACAATCTGGCGAATCTGGCGTTTGGTAGCACCCAGCGCTTTTATCTTGCCGAATTCCTGTACTTTATAAATCATGGAAATATAATAAATACTGTATATGGTCATAATTCCCGCTACAACCACCACAAGAAGAATTGCCACAACTCCTGTGTAAAAGGCAGGGTCCACATAATTTGCCGACAGATACTCCGAGTTATCTGCTACATCCGCCTCCACAATCCCCATGTCTGCCGCCAGATCCCCAGAGACATTCTCAATTTGTTCCTTGGTCATAGAATCTGCACCTGCAACCCGGTAGAGAATCCGGTATCTCCGCTCGCCCTCAGGCTGCTCCTGCTCCATAAAATCTCTGGAGACCAGCGCAGAAAATACCTTTAAATCCCTCTGCTCTTTGGAGGTAGGCAGCATCCCTGTAATCAGGAACTTTTCTTTCTTCTCATAGCCGATCCCATCCGGTTCTATGGGCTGATACGGCAGTTCAATGGTATCCCCTACACCAGCTTTTATGCCCATCGCCTCTAACAGCCCGGAAGAAACCACAATTTCATTTCCGCTCTTGGGGAAGTTCCCTTCCTCTAATTCCATTTTGCCAAGTCTCAATGCCTCATCGTCCATATAGCACATGATTCCGGATCCCTCGGGAATGGAAATCTGTGCCGGATCCTGCCGCTTCCCCATGGTCTCTATTTCAGCCCGATGGGAAAGCTTCTCCGCTGTCTGGGCATCCACGTTTCGATACATTCCGTGAAAGGTTGGATAAATTTTATTGATGGCAGCCATTTGCACATCCATAGTTCCAAATCCCACCGTAGGAATCACAAATATCAGTATGGTGGTCAAAATGATTGCTATTCCGGATAAAATATTTTTCCCCTTATTCTGCTTCAGGTTGGACAGAGCCGCTTTATTTACTGTGTTCATTGGCTCACCACCTTACCGTCCTCGATGACCAGAATCCGATCTGCCATCTGGGCAATGGTTTCATCATGGGTAATCATCACCAATGTCTGTCCGTATTCATTTACACATGCCTTTAGCAGGGAAATCACTTCCAGCTCCGTTTTGGAATCCAGATTTCCGGTTGGCTCATCTGCCAGAATAATTGCCGGTTTTGCCGCAAGGGCACGGGCAATCGCCACTCTCTGCTGCTGTCCACCGGAAAGTGTGTTGGGAAGGGACTTCAGTTTATCTGCAATTCCAATCCGCTCCGCCAGATCCATCACGAAGTTTTTATCCACTCTTTTCTTGTCGAGACCCATTGGCAGGACGATATTTTCCCATACGTTCAAGGAAGGAATCAGGTTATAGTTCTGGAAGATAAACCCGATTTTACGTCTTCTGAAAACAGCCAGCTGCTCATCCTTTAAATCAAAAACGCTTTTTCCTTCGATCAGGATTTTCCCGCTGTCGGGTCGATCCAGCGCCCCCAGCATGTGAAGCAGGGTACTCTTTCCGGAACCGGAACGCCCCACAATCGCGGTAAATTCCCCTCTTTGGATACTCATGGAGGTATGGTCAATCGCCTTCACCAAATTATCCCCGCTGCCATAATATTTACACAGATCTTTTATTTCCAGTAACATCGTGCTCATAAGAACTCTCCTTTTCTTCTCTGTTATTCTGCCTTTATCTTACGCTCCTATTCTTACAACAGCATTGCGGATAAGATAACAGATTTGTAAGAAAACTCCTGCCCGTTTAATGAGTACTGTGCATCTTCCTTGGAAAGGTGATCTGGAACACACACCCCATCTTTCCTTTTTTTACACGGATACTTCCTCCCTGATCCTCCAGTATCTTCCTTGCCAGGTACAGTCCCACCCCTGAACCTTCTGTCTCCTGAACCTCTTGTGCACTTCCTCGATAAAAGCGTTTGAAGACCTGGTGCATCTCCTCTTTTGGAATTCCCATTCCCTGATCTTCGATCTCAATTAAGAAATAACTTACCATGGGCATGACCCGTATTTCAACAGCTGTCCCTCCCTCTGAATATTTTACTGCATTATCCAGTACGTTGAGCAGCGCCTCCTGGGTCCATCTGGAATCCAGGAGCACTTCCTCGTCCTCAAATTCATTGACTGACATAGAGATATCTTTTTCGTAGGCCTTCATGTAGACTCCATTCACGGCACCCAGCATCGTTTTCTTCAGGCTTCCCTGTTTTTTCTCTATCTGTATCATGTTCGCTTCCAGCCTGGACAGCTGAATCAGAGATTTCGTCAGATTCTCCAGCTTTTCCACTTCCTGAAATCCCTGTAATAAAAACGACTGCTGTTCTTCTCTGGTAAAGCTGCCGGTATCGGCAATCTCATAACACATTTTCAGCGAGGCCAGCGGCGTTTTCAGCTGGTGGGAAATATCCGTAACCAGCGCTTTCGTCTCTGCTTCCTCCCTTTTCATTTTTTCTCTTAATATCCGGTTCTCTTCATCCAGCTGCTCCAGTCTGTCATCCAGTTCAAATATTTTCAGTTCTGCCATCTGGAATTTTCTCCGCTGGAATATGACCAGTCCCCCAATAAACAGCATCATCAAAACAAAGCCCAGGAGTATCACCGGCAAAAATGAAGTTATGGTATGAGACAGCGTCCTATAGTCAAATACATATCCGTACTTTTCTGCTGCTTCCTTCCCGGCGCTGACAGCCTGCCTGCTGTCCACCCCTGTTTTCCCCTTAAAAATGCTCACATACTCTCCTTCTGTCTTAGGCTCCAGAAGAATACACTGTCCCAGAAGCTTCTGCTCTTCCCTGTGAACGGTATAAATCCACCCTATAGATGCCGCCACGCACCCCAATATTACAAGAAAGAGCAGTCCTGCTAATAGGCCTACTCTTTGGTTACTTCCCTTGTCCATATATACCCCATTCCTCTTACATTCTGTATTGCATCGTTTTCCAGCCTTCTGCGCAGACGGCTGATATTAACCGGTATCGTATTGTCATCCACAAACTGCCCGTCAATGTCCCAGACTGCCTCTGCAATCTGCTCTCTGGAGAAAATCTGCTTTGGATGCTCCAGGAAGAAAACCAGTAACTGCATCTCCTTTTTGCTCAGAAGCATCAGCTCCTGACCCTTCCAGGCTTTCATCTCCCTTAAGGATACGCGGATATCTGCACACAGAAGATAAGAGATCTGTTTCACTTCCACCCGCTTCATCAGTGCATGCACCTTGGATACCAGCACCATGAGGCTGAAGGGCTTCGTAATATAGTCATCCGCCCCTACATCATAGCCGCTTACAATATCAATTTCCTGATCCAGAGCCGTCAGGAATATGAGATAAACACTGCTCTTTTCCCGTATTTTACGGCAAAAATCCATACCATTTCCATCACTCAGGGTGATATCACTGATAATAAGCTGAATTTTATTCTGTTCAAACAGTTCTTCCGCCTGCGACGCTCCAAATGCAGACAGGACACGATATCCTTCCTTTTCCAGCCGCATAGTAATCCCCCGGTTCAGATTCTCATCATCCTCCAGAAGCAATATGGTTTTTCTCACTTGATGATCTCCTTATTCCTTATGATAAACTGATTATAGAGCACCCCTGGGGGTATTGTCAACGTACTAAAGCCTCGCCTTTTTCCAAACGCCCCGGGCGTAAAAGACGATCGCCATAACGGTGGCAATGGACCATCCCACCGGCCAGGAAAGCCATATGCCGGTTGTTCCCAGGAACTTTGAAAATATAAATGCCAGGATTACCCGTAACACCAGATCCGAAAAGGTATCGATCATAAAATAGATCATGGCACCGGACCCGCGCAGTACGCCGTCTATAATCAATTTCAGTGCCACTACAAAGTAAAAGGGCGCCACAATCCGCAGAAAATCCGTTCCAATTTCCAGCGCCACTTGACTGCTCTCATTCATGAATAATCCCAGCATGGTGTCGTTGAAGAAAAAGAACGCTACAAAAAACGGTACCGTTACAATTTCAACCATAACAAGCCCCGCCTTAAATCCGTCTTTCACACGTTCTGTTTTTCCTGCCCCCATATTTTGTGCCGTATAGCTGGACAGCCCGTTAGACAGGGTTGTGACGGAGGTTATACAGAAGGTGTTCAGCTTGATTGCTGCTGAATATCCGGCAATAGTCGCTGAGCCGAAGCTGTTTACCAGCCCCTGCACAAACATGTTTCCTACCGACACAAAACTTTGCTGTAAGATACTGGGAACCGCTACATATGCAATCTTCCCCAGCATTCTCCCTGAAAAAAGCGGGGGACGTTCTGCTGTCTGAATCCCTCGTATTCTTTTCTGTAGTGTAAAAACGGAAAGGACACAGGAAATCCCCTGTGCGATGAAGGTCGCCCATGCCACACCAGCCACACCCATCTTGAAATTAATTACAAAAACCAGGTCCAATATGATATTTCCGATAGAAGAACCGATCAGAAAATACAGAGGCGTCTTAGAATCCCCTAACGCATTGAAGATACCCGTACAGATATTGTATAGAAATAAAAACGCCAGTCCGCCTATGTAAATATTCAGATAAAGCGCCGCATCACCGAATATATTATCCGGCGTCTGGATCAGACGCATTAACGGGTGACAAAAAACCAGTCCCAGTATTGTCAGGACCAGGCTTAATACTGCGCTGGCTATAAAAGTTGTGGTAATCGCCGTCTTCATTTCCTTAAATTTCCTGCCGCCAAAGAGCTGGGAAATAATAACGGAACACCCTACATTGCTGCCCATGGCAATTGCCATAAATATCATGGTAATGGGATAAGATGCCCCTACTGCTGCCAAAGCGTCTTCCCCTGCAAATTTTCCGGCTATCATACTATCTGCTATATTATAAATCTGCTGAAACATTACACTGATTAACATGGGTATGGAAAATGCCCAAAGTACATTTCTGGGCTTACCGCTAGTCAAATCTTTCATCAATTCAATCGCCTCCCTGATTTCATTTTCCTTTTGTATTATATTCCTTTTTCCATATATGTAAAGAAAAACAGTCGAAAAAAAGCAAAGATGCCGGAAATTCTTCCATTATCTTTGCTTTCATTACTGACGATCCTGTTCTGTTTTAGTTCATTCAGTAAATAACGCCGCAGGCTATCATTTCTCCTGCATTCCCGGATGGCTGCGTTTTAAAATCATCGGGATTTCTGTGAATAACTACGGTTCTTCCTATCACTTCACGGGCATAAAAGCGTTCTGTAAACACCATCATCCACGCAAAGCCACCGTTGCCAAACAGCGGAGGAAGATCACCTGCATGGTAAGGATGTTCACAGTTTCTTGGATTATAGTGGCCATCCGTATCTGCAAACTGGTCCTGCGCAGTTCCGGTACAGGAATCCCCACTGTGGACATGAAATCCAAATATTTCTTCCCCGCACATACCAGCCTTCGTGGGAAGACCGTAAATCTCAGCAATGACAACCGTTCCCCCATCCATCTGGTAAAAGTATACCTGTCCTTTGATGTTCGGATACTTGCCGCTTCCCCGGACAACGGCACAGGCATCCGGCATCCTGTTTATCTCTTGCAGTATCATACTTGTACTGGACTGATTCAATCATACACCTCCTGTGCTGACAGCCCCGTACCGCAATCAGCCAGAGCGTGTCTGGAAAATGCTTCCGCCTGCAAGCGGCTCCGGTATTAGATAAACTGCCATGCAGAATATATATATGCCATGCTTACAGGAATTGTACCAATTTTAAAGAAATAGTCTGCGCACCACGCATCAGATAACTTCCACCTGGCACATTTTCATGGCACCCAGCGCCTGTTCATGGCTTTGGGGAGTCACACCCGCACAGCACCTGGCATCTACAACAACTTTTGTCTCCGGAAGAAAAGTCTTGGCAAGTATGGCATTGGATATCACGCAGATATCCGTACATACGCCCACAAACACCATTTCTGTCACATTCTGATAGGTTCCGTGTGCCAGATCCATAGCAAACTTATCAGAGCCAAATGCTCCCTTTTCATATTTTTTATACTTTTCAAAATCCACGGCTGCTTTTACCTCATCCCGGATTTCCCACCCCTTACTTCCTTTTAAGCAATGAGCCACAGGAAGTTTCCGGCCTTCCTGGGTATCCCCATAATGATCACCGTGGGTATCCATGGTAAATACAATTTCATCCCCTGCTGCCTCAAATTCCTTCATTTTTTCCACTACATACGGGACAATTTTCAGCGCCTCCGGGGTACCAAGTGCTCCGTCAATAAAGTCGTTCTGCATATCCACCACTACTAACATCCTGCTCATGTTCATCCTCCATCCTGTATTGTAAATTTATAATTTATCTTAACATCATATAAAAAAACTATCAACCTGATCATTTGTATAATTGCACTTTTTCACAAAAGTGATACACTATAATTAAATAAAATAATGAGCAACTTCTTATGTAAACTGCACATAATAACCTTAAGTACCACAGAATCATTTTCCCGGTTCCCGGAGCGCGTCTGAACATTCATTCCCGCCATCTATACGCCCCGCTTTGGGACATATTTGCCGGTACCGGCGGAAAATGTACAGAAAGGACGTAAGACTATGAAATTTGATCTGCACTGTCACACCAGCAATGGATCTCTGGATGGCAAAGTCAGCATAGAAAACTATATCCAATTGTTACAGAGACATGGGTTTGACGGCATGTTAATTACCGACCACAATTCCTACAATGGCTATCGCGCCTACAAAAAGCTCCATGAGTCCACTCATAAATATGATGACTTTATCGTATTAAAAGGTGTGGAATACGATACCCTGGATGCCGGACACTTTCTGGTTGTCATGCCGGAAAAGGTCAAGCTGCCCATTCTTGAGATCCGGGGCATGCCCCTTTCCCTTCTTCTGAAAGTCGTGCATGGATTCGGCGGAATCCTGGGACCTGCACACCCTTATGGTGCAAAGTTTTTAAGTGCCATGCACTCCAAGAAACTAAAAAGACATCCGGAGCTTATCTACGATTTTGATTTCATTGAAACAGACAATACCTGCAACCCTCATCAGGGAAATGTCCTGGCAAGAGATATGGCTAAACGCTACCACAAACCGGCTGTTGCAGGGTCCGATGCCCATAAAGTAAAATATATAGGCACCGCATACACCAATATTGATTATCGTATCCGGGGAAATAACGATTTTATTAACGCTGTGCGGCTGAAGAAAATCGCAGACTGCGGCTGCCGGGATGAAGTGTACATCGAACCCAAAGTGGTGACAAAAATTCTTCCGGTCAGCCTGGCGTGGAAAGTATATAACTACGGGCTTGGTTTTCTAAAGGCATATTCCAGAAAGGTAAATCTGAATAATCTGAAGGAACTGTGGGAAAAGTTCAAGCCGGACGCACTGTTTGATGCCAAAGCAGAACTGTACCGAAAGAGCCGCCCCCGCCATGTATCCAAATAAACATCAAAACAAAGCAAAGACCGCTGCATTCTGCGCAGCGGTCCGTTTTCCTTATGCTTCTGTATATGGAGCCAGAGACAATCTGATAAAATAACCTTTGTCATGTTTGCATACCGGACACATGGGAGGAACACTTTCCCCTTCGTATACATACCCGCAGTTCAGGCACATCCATCCGGTTTTAACATCGGAAACAAAAAGCTTGTTTTCTTCCAGTAACTTTGCAAATTTTCCAAAACGGTCTCCATGTATTTTTTCAATTCCTGCGATACCATCAAAAGAGGCTGCTACCTTCAGGAATCCTTCTTCTCTTGCCTTGTCCGCAAATGCTTTGTAGATCGGATCATGCTCTTCGTATTCATTATGCTGCGCCGCGTATAACAGCTGAACCACATCATCATACAAATCTATCGGATAGCCCCCATCAATTTCAATGGTTTCTCCAGCCAGTTCCTTTAAATGACCATAAAAGATCTCCGCATGCTCTTTTTCCTGATTCGCCGTAAAAGTAAAAATCGCTTCTATGACCTGCAGGTTCTGCTTTTTTGCTTCCGATGCGGCAAATGTATACCGGTTACGCGCCTGACTCTCCCCAGCAAATGCACGCATAAGATTCTCTTTTGTTTCACTTGTTTTAAAATCCACTGCCATAATCACTACTCCAATCTTATCAATCATTCCATAACCAGAATATTCCGATCCGGGTTATGCCTTTAGTATGCTCTTACGGCAGAGTTTTATTCCAATAACTGTAAAATTTTCCATTTCTTTTTTAATTCTTTGGTGCTGTTAAAATTTATTTTTCACCAGCAGCTTTACATGCACAACAGTCAGGATCAAACAGTAAATACTAAAAACAGCCAGCGTCTGCAGCACCATCCCGCCTGCATAATAGTCTTCATTCACAAACCTTTTCACAAACTCTGCAACAGGCGGAAATAACCACATAAAGTACCTGGTTACCGGATACTCCTCCATAAGCCCCATTTTCACAATCCCCATTAACATATATAAAAATGTAATCAGGGCTGCCGCCTTTCGGTTATGCATGATTCTGGTATGCAGAAAAGCACCTGTAATGCCTCCCGTATACGCTGCCAGGATATGTAAAACCAATGCATTTAAAATATCTGTAACTGTTATCATTCTGTTAAATATAGCAAAATGATTTACGGCATTCTGAAAGACCGGGAAAAGTACGGCAAAAAGGCTGACCAATATGCCAATGCCGGCAAGACAGCCCAGATTGACCAGATAATACCTGGTTTCACTTTGTACCTTCAATATCAGGATCTGTTCCTGGACAGGGCTCTTCAATTCGTTAAAGGTCCATCCGATCCAGGTCATGATCCATATCACAAATACCATAGACATGGTGTATCCTTCCAGCACACCTAATGGTGCAAAGGTATAAGCAAAGCCCATGTACATTGCCATTACAAGAAACGGCAGAATGTATTTGTTTGATTTTTTATAAGTTTCAAATATGTATTGAAATAACACTCTATTCTTGTACATTCTGCATCTCCCTCAATTGATATCCTGCATGAAGCATCATTTTGATAATCGGATTACTGTTTTCCGATGACGAACGGATTTTAATATGGAAGCTGTTTATTTCCACCATATCTGCCGCCTCTTCCACTTCCTTTGGCAGTACTTCGGCACCGGACTCCGGTTCAAATATCAGAACATTATATTCCTGTAAAAAGGTATCTTCTAATACCGCCTGTTTTAAGTGCCCGTCTTTTATTTCATAGACGATATCAGCAAGCCGGTTAATTAATTTCTTCTCATGGCAGGACATGACCACAGCTCCGCCGTCTTTCACATATTCCTGTATCATAGCCATAAAAATGTTCTGGGACTCCACATCCTGCCCCGACAGCGGTTCATCCATCAGTAGGATATCTGCCTTGGTAAGAAGCGCCTGAATCACTGCCGTCTTCTGAAGAGTCCCCTTAGACAGGTATTTCATTGGCTTGTCCGCCATAGACTCCATAAAAAATGTTTTCAGCAGATCACTGCCCCGTTCTTTTGCCTCTTCCTTCGTCAGCCCTTCCAGCATCCCCATGCTCACCACATATTCTCTTGCCGTAAAATCTGATTTTGGAAACCGCTCCGGAATATAGGTAATTCTCCATTTTTTATGATGGATAATTTCTCCGCCTGACACCGTTGTCAAAAGTGCAATCATCCGAAGCAGTGTGCTTTTCCCGCACCCGTTATGCCCTACTAAAGCAATTGTCTTTCCTTTTTCCACGGAAAAGTTAATATCTTCTAATATCCGGTCTTTTCCAAAGTTCTTAGATACACCGATCACATCAATTAATTGCTCCGCCATTTCAATCCCCTCTTTCCCCATTGGCTTTCGTTTCTCTCAGCGAACTTCTGATCTGGTAAATGCTTCTGTCACGTAAATACTTCTAACTCTACATGAAAACTTAGGGGAAGCCTTATAAAAAGCTTCCCCTAAGCGCGTGTTTAAATTTACGTTTCATCGGCGGTGCGCCGCACACCCGCTCCATCTACCTGCCTTTATGTTTCTCTTTTTTCTTTTGCTGGTGAATTAAAAACTGGCGTCTCTTTTCTTCTTCTCTCTGTTCCCTGCTCTTAACGCTTCGCTCCTGCTTCAACAGCTCATGCTGACGCTGCAATGCCTGCTGCGCCTTAGTTCCAACCCCATTTTCTTCCACCGCTTTTTTTGCCTGCTTTTGAATGCGCTTAAAGTTGACCCTGCGCTCCTGATGCACCTGAGATTTTACCGGAGGGCTGAATTTCAGCCGGTTCCAATTCTCCTGATACCATTCGTTTACTTCGTAGTCCTTTGGTTCCGTGCCAAAGGTTACTTTGGAAACTTCATATCCCTGCTCTCCCAGGCGTTCAAATATGCCAACCCAAAAAGGCGGCTCGAAAAAAATAGTAAGACTGGTCGTTACTTTGTACATATTAAATTCCTCCTTTAATTTAAACGGAACAAAGAACGGACAACCAAAGGAGGCAGGTTACTGACAGAATTCTATATTCTGCGCCCGGACTACCAACCGGGCTGTGTTTTTATCTTTATTTTGAAATGTATTGCTTACTAGTTACATAATGCTATAGTAGCTTTTTTTGAAATTTTTGTCAAGTCAGGAGAAACACCTGTTCATGGATGAAACCTTCTTTCTAAAAATTCTGGGAGAAATACCAGAAACTCCCTTGACATTTTTGTTCTATCGCGGTAGAATTTCCTGTCTTTGACAGTTGGAAAGCAATAAAAGTCTCTTACGCCCCATAAACAGGG
>UQGG01000022.1 GCA_900540475.1 uncultured Robinsoniella sp.
TAATGTCAACACAGTTGACAGTGCAAGAACGGATGATAATTTGATGAATTTCTGTGTGTGATTTTGAAGGTATATATACCTTACAAAAGAGTTGGCCCAGTGGCTCAGTTGGTTAGAGCGTCGCCCTGTCACGGCGAAGGTCGTCGGTTCGAGTCCGATCTGGGTCGTTCACATCAATAGATGTGTGGTTTAACAATTTTATATCCCATGGGATCTTAGCTCAGCTGGGAGAGCATCTGCCTTACAAGCAGAGGGTCATAGGTTCGAGCCCTATAGGTCCCATTAATGCCGATGTGGCTCAATTGGCAGAGCAGCTGATTTGTAATCAGCAGGTTATCGGTTCGAGTCCGATCATCGGCTTTTTGGATGGATTCCCGAGTGGCCAAAGGGGACAGACTGTAAATCTGCTGCAAATTGCTTCGGTGGTTCGAATCCACCTCCATCCATTGAGATTTACATCTCCATTAAAAATTAAATAAATACTATCGCGGGGTGGAGCAGTCTGGAAGCTCGTCGGGCTCATAACCCGAAGGTCGTAGGTTCAAATCCTGCCCCCGCAATTTTTGGAAGCGCACCATTACGGATGTATTCGGAAGCTCGCTTCCATTATGCTGTAAAGAGGGTGTACAACCCCAGGCCCAGATAGCTCAGTTGGTAGAGCAGAGGACTGAAAATCCTCGTGTCGCTGGTTCGATTCCGGCTCTGGGCATTATAAGACTCATCGTTATTTAGTGTCTTATAAGTTGAAAATTAAATATATGGGATATTAGCTCAGTTGGTAGAGCACTTGACTTTTAATCAAGTTGTCCGGGGTTCGAATCCCCGATGTCTCACTAAAAAGAACCCTGTAGGATTAATAGTCCTGCGGGGTTTTCTGCATTTAGGCAGAATGAAAGGGTATTTAATAGTATTTTATTAAATAGATACAAATAAATGACAATACAATATAGCAAATGAATAAGACATGAATTTGTGGGAAAAATCACAGATACGGGATAAAGAGGATTGCGTTTTGCAGCCTATGAAAGGGTATGGTATGGAAAATGGCGAATGATAGTAAGAAGGAATTACTCCTTCAGGGAAGTATTCTGGCAGTGGCAGGTATTATCGTAAAGTTGATTGGATTTTTATATCGTATTCCTATGGCGAATATGCTTGGTGAAGTGGGAAACGGTTTATATGGAGTAGCCTTTGGCATCTATAATATTGTTTTAACGTTATCGTGTTCCAGTCTTCCTTTGGGATTATCTAAGTTAATATCCCAGTACGAGATTAAAAAGGAGTATCGGAGTGCCTATCGCCTATTTCGTAATTCTTTAATATTGGCAATGATTGTTGGGGGGATCTTTTGGGTACTAATTTATTTTGGGGCTGATTTTCTGGAGATGTGTTATGCGAAACCAGGTTTGGCAAAACCCCTTCGGATTGTTGCTCCAACTACTTTTGTTATGGCTATTTTGGGCGTAATGCGCGGATTTTTTCAGGGTAAAAATACCATGATTCCATCGGCTGTTTCCCAGATTATAGAGCAGATCATTAATGCTATTATCAGTATTGTTGCAGTTATGCAGTTTATGAGGGTGTATCAGTCATCTGCGGATGTATTTGCCTATGGCGCGGCAGGTGGTATTATGGGTACACTATGCGGTGCTTTGTCTGCATTTGCCTTTTTATTGGTTTTATATTTATTATACCGTCCAGGTTATATCAGAAGAGTAAAAAGATGTAAGAATCGTCATGTGGCATCGGATGGGAGATTAAACAAATTATTACTGATGACTTTGATTCCTATTTCTTTAAGTCAGGCAGCCTATCAGCTCAGTGGTACTCTGGATGACTTAATATTTGGAAATATCCTGAATTTTAAGGGATTAGCTGTGGATTTTGTAACTGCAATTCAGGGTGTGTACAGTACGCAGTATAACCTTCTTATAAATATACCAATTGCGTTCGCGTCTTCATTGGCGGTGTCGATTGTACCCAGTATTGTTGCTTCTAAGGAACGGCACGATCGAAGAGGAATATTTGAGAAGGTGAACTTTATTAATAAGTTCGTGATGGTGCTTACAATTCCATCTGCTATTGGATTTATGGTTCTGGCGCGGCCAATTATATCTTTAATTTTTGCAGCTTTGACGGAACACAGAGATCTGTCGGTACACATGCTGCAAATTGGATCGGTATCTATTGTATTTTACTCTTTGGCATCCATATCAACGGCGATACTGCAGAGCCTGAATAAGATGAGAGAGCCTATTGTGAATGCATTCATTGGCTTGGTTGTACATTTAATATTTATCTGTCCTCTCTTGATTTTTACGGAAATGAATGCTTATATTTTAGTTGTAGGAAATATTATTTTTCCATTGGTGATCTGTGTGTTGAATGAGAGATCTTTAAATAGGGAGCTACATATCCATAAGGATGTGAAGAGGACGTATATTATTCCCATTATTGCGTCCCTGATTATGGGGATTATTGTATTTTTGGTCTACTGGATTGTGGATAAGTTTATCGGAAATACAATTGTCTCAGTGGTAGTACCGCTAACCATCGGTGTTTGCAGTTACTTTTTCTTTATTTTTGCTTTTCACTGCTTTTCTTTGGAGGAACTTTATGATCTCCCAATGGGTAGAACAATAGCACGATTTACGGGAAGGTTTTATCGGTAGTTTTTCACATATATAATAGTTTGAAAAGCGACTACGGCTATCCAGCCGATGCCGGTAGAAATTGCTACTGCAGGCAGCCCAAGCCGGGGGATTAGCAGGAAGGATAGTAAAGTCCGCAAGCTTATATGGATAATTGTACCGATAAATGGAATACTCACATGCCCGCTGCCCCGGTAAAATCCCACGAAAGAGTTTCCAAGGAAGCACAGGACATAGAAATATGATATTGCCTGTATATAGGATGTTCCGGCATTTAACAGACCGGGCTGTGTTGTAGCTGCAAGTAGGGATATGCCGGGACCGCTGGTTATATACATTAGCAGAGACATGGTGATACCCAGGAGGATTAAGAGTATTAAGCCAGTATAAAAGCCAGATCGGGTACGTTTTTTATTGCCGGCACCTGTGTTTTGAGAGGTAAAAAGTGAGATGGACTCAGCTCCGCTGTCACCAAATGCATTTGCCAGCCCTTCTATGCGTCCAGCGGCAGTATAAGCTGAAATCGATTCTGTCCCCAGTGTGTTGACGGCACCCTGAATGAATAGTTTTCCGATATACAGACTGGATTGATGAAGTGCTGAGGCGGCAGCATAGCGTATAGTCTGGCGGAGTAAGTCAGGGTCCGGGTAAAGGTCTTCTTTTTGGAACAGCAGAAAAGGAAGACTTTTTTTTATGTAACAAAGGCAAAGAAAGGCAGATAGGAGTTGGGAGATAACCGTTGCCCATGCGGCACCGGCAATTCCAAGTGTAAATCCCGCAACCAGAATCAGATCAAGCAGTACATTGGTACCAATAGATATCAGGAGGAAGAATAACGCATACTTTGTATTTCCAATTGCGCGCAGAATAGAGGCGCAGAGGTTATAGAGAAAGGATGCTGAAAGGCCGCCTAAAATTATATTTAAATAACAGTTTACATATGGAAAAATATCTGGGGGCGTTTGGATCAGATGAAGAATGAATGGAAGCGCCAGAATAGATGTGATACTTAGTGCTATAGTGAAAATTAAACCAAATGTAAGGGAAATAAAGCACTCTTTTCGAAAATTCTTCATATCTTTGTTTCCAAAAAATGAGGCAAGAATGATAGAAATACCACTGCAGCATCCTCCAATAACAAAGAGAAAAAGATTCATGACAGTTCCGGAAATGCCTGCGGCTGCAAAAGCGGAAGTACCACAGAAATGACTGATTACTATAGAATCGGTCATGTTATAGAATTGCTGAAGTATGTTTCCGATGAGAAGAGGAAATGCCAGGGTTATGAGATGCTTTTTGATATTGCCGTTCGTGAGGGAATGTATATGTCTATTTGTGTGGGTATGTATGTGTCTATCTGTATTTGATTGTTTGGAAGTGCGGTTTTGGTGTTTGAAAGTGCGGTTTTGGTGTTGGGAGGAAGGTTGTGCCATGGTAAGATCCTTTCATTGTTTTGTAGTTTGTGTATTGCTTCTCGGTATAATTGTAAGAGGATTCTTTAAGGTTGTAAAATGCTTATTTTAGGGCTATAATATAAATAATTATTTATATATAGATTATAAGTAAAATTGATTTTATAGAGCGACATTAAATATTATTTTATAATTATAAATATTCAATATAGTACTCATAAGGTTGTCCGTTTATATTTATAATTTAATAAATTATTATTTTTATAATGGAAAGTGCGATGATTATGATAGAAAATGAAAATAGTATAGAGGATGCCTAAGCAGGCGAAAGCGAATAGTATTGTTGCCGCTAAGCAGGCGAAAGCGAATAGTATTGTTGCCGCTAAGCAGGCGATTGAGAATAGTATTGTTGCCACCAAGCAGGCATTTGAGAATAGTTTTTCTTCTGGAGATTTTTATAATAAACAGACACAAGATGAGCAACATTTAAAATTAATTCTTGAGTTTTTACCGATTAAATATGGAATGAAGATATTAGACCTGGGAACCGGAAGCGGTTATTTGGCTTTTTCTATTGCGGAGAAATATCCAAATGCATTTATATTTGGATTAGATATTGTAGAAAAAGCATTAGAGATTAATAGGGTTAAGGCTGATAAACAAAGGATTAGTAATATTAACTTTATCACTTATGATGGTGTTAACTCTCCGTTTGAAGACAGTGAATTTGACATGGTTGTTTCGAGATATGCGCTGCATCATTTTCCTGATATACAGAAAAGTATATCAGAAGTAAGCCGTGTTTTAAAATCAGGAGGCTTTTTGTTTATTTCAGACCCGGCACCGAATGCTGATGATACCAGTCAGTTTGTGGACGAATATATGCAGCTCAAAAAAGATGGTCATATTAAGTTTTATACAAAGGATGAATGGAAACAGATAAGCTTAGAAGCTGGGCTTAAGTTTGTGAAATCTTTTGACAGTTCTATTCGGTTTCCAAAGAAAAAGGATACTGCCTATGGATTTGATGAATTATTAAAGAAACATGACAGAAAAATTATTGAGAGCTACGAGCTTAAAGTATTGGAAAATGAAATATATATAACGGAACAAGTTAACAATATATTACTTTGTAAACTATAACAATTTACGAATTTTGGTAATTTTCGGTAAGAACAGGATAAGCCAGCGCTTCTTATAATGAAAATAGGGAAAGGTATTATGACAAACTTAGAGATAGAGGGATTTTTAACAATTGTAAAAGAAGGAAGTCTTTCAAGTGCTGCAAAGAAGCTTTTTGTTTCACAGCCGGCTTTGAGCAGAAGAATGAAAGCACTGGAGGATGAACTGGGTTATACTTTGGTGGTTCGGAAAAAGGGGATTAAGAATATTGAACTGACTGAGGAAGGCAGGGCGTTTATTCCGGTGGCTAAAAAGTGGAGATTATTGTGGAAAGAGGCAAGAGATATTTCCAGGCTGGACCGGTCGTTAATTTTAAATATTGCTGCGGTAGATAGTGTCAGTACTTACATTTTACCGGAAGTATATAAGAAATTTTTAAAAGAATATCCGGATATTAATATGTCGGTTCGCATGCTTCATTCTCAGGAGGCATATGAATATGTGGAAAGTGGAATGGTTGATCTTGCATTTATATCAGACGATATGTATGCACCGAATGTTGAGACGATTCCGGCATTTACGGAACAGATGTTGTTGATTTGTGCTGAAAATGCAAAGTATCCCAGAGTGGTACATCCCTCTATGCTGGATGTTACCAGGCAGATTCGAATGCCCTGGAATCCGGAATATGATATGTGGCATAACTATTGGTTTGACAGCAGAGTGAGGCCCAGAGTGTTTTTAGATAAAATGTCTTTGTTAGAGGAATTCTTATTCTGGCAGGATAATTGGGCAATTGTCCCGGCGTCTGTGGCTCACAATCTGGAGAGTAAGGGAGGTATTGCGGTCAGAGAAATCGAGGATGGACCTTCTGACCGAATAATCTACTATCTGTTGGGAGAAGACAGGAAGCCTGGGACGGTGAATGCTTTTTTAAATTGTCTGAAGGGGTTTCTGGATACGTCTTTGATACCGGATAAACCAGATGAACAGTGCAATTCCTTTTAGGGTACTGGATATTGTGATACTCCACCATATTCCATTTAAGCCTAAGGCAGTTCCCGCAAGCAACAGTGCCAGCGGTATTCTCGCTGAAGTGAGAATAATACCCACTACGGAGGGAGGTATCGTTTTGCCTAAGCCGGAAAATGCACCTGCTGTTGCAATTTCAATACACATAAATAATTGTGAAATACCCAGGATCTGCAGGTAATCGATACCCATGCCTAATACATTTTTGTCTGGTATAAATACTTGAAAAATAGGTCCTGGCAGGCAGATCAGAATAAGCGTACATAAGATGCCCCACACGGTAACAGCGCCCATTGAAACGGCATATCCTTTCTTGACTCTGGTTATGTTGCCGGAGCCAAAGTTCTGTGCTACGAAGGAGTTTACGGCAGCCGCAAAACCATCTGCGGTCATCCAGGAAATGGATTCTATCTGGGAACCAACTTTCTGAACGGCAACGGCGGTGTCCCCAAAGCCTGCTATGAGGCGTGCTATTATCATAGAAATGCCTGTGAATATCATACTCTGTATGGAGGTGGGAAGTCCAATCCGTATGATTTCAGACATATACCGTTTAGATGGTCTGGATAATATATGTATTTTTTGAAAGATAACGGTATCTTTTAATGCAAAATTCAGAAATACCAGGGTTACAACTGCTTGGGCTAGTACGGTGGCAATGGCGGCCCCGGCTACACCAAGGTAAGGGAACGGCCCTAAGCCGAATATTAGTACCGGATCCAGAACCAGGTTTAATGCAAGCCCTACCGTTGTTGCAATTAAGGAGTTTTTACTATTTCCCATAGCGGTCATTATTCCGGAAAATATTTGATTCAAAAAGGAGAACAGAACTGCGCCGCAGGTAATAATTAAATAGATCTGGGCATCTGATACAACCTGTGGGCTGTTAAGTTTAAAGAAGCCAATCAACGGTACATGAAATATAATTGAGGCAAGCCCATAGGCAATGCCAAAGAAGATACCCAGCTGCAGCGCTGCTTTGGCAAAGTCGGAGGCAGTCTGGTACGCGCCGGCACCAAAGGAGTGTCCAACTTTTACTTGTCCGCCCATTCTCCCCAGGGCAGCGAGTCCGTTTGACAGCCACATATACATGCCTGCAGCGCCTACTGCAGCCACTGCATTACTGCTGAGTCTGCCAATCCAGATCATATCGATCATATTGTATGCCATTTGAATTAAAGATGTTGCCATGATAGGTAAAGCCAGTTTTGTCAGTGAGGGCAGAATGGGACCCTTTAACAGGTTGATATTTTTACTCATAAGTACCTCGGAAATTGTTTATTTTATAATTCTTTAAAATCCTGATAGAGCAGACTGGGCTGTATATCGGTATAATTTACCTGGTTCCATTAAAAATCCGGATTCAGGTATGATGATTTTCTTTGTGTGGTTTGCTTTTTTCATATCTAATGGAAATTCATCATCAATGAGAAGCTCATTGTGAAGTGAAAGATTGTAGCTATTGGGGTTGATGCGTTCCATTTGAAATGGTTTTATAATGATGCCTGTACCTATATTTTCTTCGATTTCTTTGCCGGATAATATCATAACGTTTCCCTCTTTTCTCAGATTATTATTAAAGATTATATCATAATTAAATCCTGAATGAAATGCATTTATATTGACCATAATAATTGCATTGTTTCTTAGTGATGCAGGTGCTATAATGATCACATAACAGAATCAAGGAGGAAACAAAATGTTGGATAAAAAAGTAGCAGAACTGATTAATACACAAATTAATAGGGAATTTTATTCCGCGTATCTCTATCTTGATTTTTCAAATTATTTTATCGAAACCGGATTAGAGGGATATGCAAGCTGGTTTAAGATTCAGGCTCAGGAAGAGAGGGATCATGCGTTATTATTTATGCAGTATTTGCAGAATAACGGAGCAAAGGTCACTTTTGAAGCAGTGGAAAAGCCGGAGTTTGAGTTTCAAAATCCAGGAGAGCCGCTTCTGGCAACATTGGAGCATGAACAATATGTAACGAGTTTGATTCATACGATTTATGAGGCAGCATATTCAGTAAAAGATTTCCGTACTATGCAGTTTCTGGACTGGTTTGTAAAAGAACAGGGAGAAGAGGAAAAAAATGCGGAAGATATGATTAAGAAATATAAATTGTTTGGAGAAGATCCAAAGGGTCTTTATCTGATTGATTCGGAGATGGCTGCCAGAGTGTATACGGCTCCGTCATTGGTGCTGTAATGGGAAAATCAAAGTACATCTGTCCCTGCTTTAAGGTTACTTACGACGATATCCGTAAGGCGGTTAATGATGGTGCGGATTCGTTTAAAAAGGTGAAGAAAGCAACAAAGGTATCCGGGAAATGTGGACATTGTGAATGCAGGGTGAAGACGTTCACAAAGGAAATGCTGAAGGATATGGAGAAAAGAACTTGCGGTGATAATCCCCAAGGGGATAAGAAGAGTGATGGTGAAAAGAAGGCAGATAAGAGTAAAGAAAATAAGAAGTTAGAGGATAAGAAAAAAGCAGGTAAGGTATTAGCTGACAGGGATAACGATGATAAGAGGGCAGAGGACGAGAAAAAAGCAAGTGAGAAATTTGCAGATAGCGCTAAAGAAGCTAAGAGTACAGAAGGCGAGAAAAAAGTAAGCGAGAAATTGGCAGATAGAAATAAAGAAGCTAAGAGTACAGAAGGCGAAAAAAAAGAAAGCGAGAAATTGGCAGATAGCAATAAAGAAGCTAAGCGTACAGAAGGCGAAAAAAAAGTAAGCGAGAAATTGGCAGATAGCAATAAAGAAGCTAAGAGTACAGAAAGCGAGAAAAAAGCAGGCAAGAAATTAGATAGCGCTAAAGAAGCTAAGAGTACAGGAGTCAAGAAAAAAGAAGGAAAGAAATTAGCAGATAGTAATAAAGAAGCTAAGAGTACAAAAGGCAAGAAAAAAGCAGGCAAGAAGTTAGCGGACAGCGCTAAAGAAGCCAAGAATACAAAAGGCAAGAAAAAAGCAGGCAAGAAGTTAGCAGACAGCGCTAAAGAAGCCAAGAGTACAAAAGGCAAGAAAAAAACAGGCAAGGAAAAGAGTAAAGGCAAGAGTTTAATGGTGAAAAACCATAACAACTTGAAAATGAGGGTGATTAAATTAGATGACAAAAATTATAAACTAAAAGATATCAGGTAAAGATATCTAGTAAATTAGAACAGGAAAAGAAGTGGTGAAAAAGCTGGAGACAGCTTTTTTTCTTGGCTGAGAGGAGGTTGTGGGGTATTCAGGTACAAAATACGAAGAGTTTGAAGGAGGACAGGCCTCATGGTTCCGCTTCTTTTCGCTGTGCTTTTTACGAGGCGGAGCAGGGCGAAAGTCATTTTTTAGTAAAACATCACTGGCATGATGAGATTGAAATGCTGCATTTTAAAAAAGGGAATTTTCATATGGAAATAAATATGGAGTCTTATGAAATTAGGGAGGAATGTTTTTTCTTTGTTAATCCGGGAGAACTTCATTATATTATTTCCAAGGAACTCTGTGAGGAGGATGCAGTAGTTTTTAATCCTAATTTACTGAGTTTTGAGTCTTATGACACCATGCAAAACCAGGTGATTCAGCCATTAATGAATGGGAACCTTTGGCTGCCAAGATGTATAGAGGCATCCCGCAGGGAGTTTTCTGATATCTACATAGAATATGAACGGATTCAAAATGCTTTTCAAATGATGGAAGAAGCTCCAGAGAATACAGGTCAAAAAAATGTAAGTGTATCCGTATCTCAAATGCTGATTAAGGCATCCCTGCTCAGGATCCTTGCCCTGCTTACCGGGGAGGGATTGCTAACCAGACAGGAGAGCGGCATCAATCATCAGGTTGAGAGTATTAAGAAGGTTCTGACTTATATACGTGAGAACTACAGGGAGAGAATTTATATTCGTGACCTGGCGGGGCTGATTAATGTTAACGAGCAGTATTTCTGCCGTTTTTTTAAGAGGGCAATTGGTAAGACACCTATGGAATATGTGAATGAAATACGTATCCGGAGGGCTGCGGAGATGGTGGTGAATACCGATCATCTGATTATGGAAATCTGCCTGGAATGTGGTTTTAATAACCTTGGGAACTTTTTAAGGGAGTTTAAGAAGTATACGGGTACGACGCCCCGCTTGTATAAAAAGGAAAACTGCAATAGTTTTACTGATACGATTACGTAATAGAAAAGGTCAAAATAATGAAGTTTTTGAACAAATAAATGTAGGACTTATAAGAAGTGAAATAGTATAATATGTGCTATAAGAAAAGAAAATATAATTTTGGAGGCACATAGAATGCAAAAAAAATGGTGGCAGGAAAAGACGGCATATCAAATTTACCCAAAGAGTTTTTATGATTCCAATGGGGATGGAATTGGAGATATTCAGGGTATTATCAGCAAGCTGGATTATTTACAGGATCTGGGTGTTGATATTATCTGGCTTTCTCCCATATATTCATCACCGCTGGCAGATCAGGGATATGATATCTCGGATTACTATAACATTGATCCAAGGTTTGGCACAATGGAGGATATGGATGAACTGCTGAGGGAAGCAAAACAGCGTGGAATGTTTATTCTTATGGATCTGGTTGTAAATCATTGTTCTGATGAACATGAGTGGTTTAAGATGGCGATGAAGGATCCGGATGGGAAGTATGGGAAGTATTTTTATCTGGAGGATAAGAAGGACGGGGAACTTCCAAGCAACTGGAGGTCTTATTTTGGAGGACCATGCTGGGAGCCGCTTTCTGATACGGATAAGCTTTATCTGCATGTATTTCATAAAAAGCAGCCTGATTTAAACTGGGAAAATCCGGAAGTGCGGGAAGAGGTCTATAAGAATATAAATTGGTGGCTGGATAAAGGGCTTGCAGGATTTCGTATAGATGCAATCATTAATATTAAAAAGGCATTGCCGTTTAAGAATTATGAGCCGGATCGAGAAGATGGCTTGAGTAATATAGCGCATATGCTGGAAGAAGCAGAAGGGGTTGGAGATTTTCTGGCCGAAATGCGGGATCGGACATTTAAAAAGTACGATGCATTTACTGTCGGGGAAGTGTTTAACGACAAAGAAGAGGAATTGCCGGATTTCATTGGGGATAACGGATATTTCTCCAGTATGTTTGATTTCAATGAGACGATTTTTGGACAGAATGATAAAGGGTGGTATGCCCATACAGAAATCACCCCGAATGATTATAAGAAGTGCTGTTTTGATGCGCAGAAACGTGTTGCAGATATCGGATATCTTTCAAATATTATTGAAAATCATGATGAACCAAGAGGTGTCAGCCATTACATACCGGAAGGAGAGGTCTGCATTGAAAGCAAGAAGCTTTTAGGAGCTGTTAACTTTATGCTGAGAGGGCTTCCGTTTATTTATCAGGGGCAGGAGCTTGGTATGGAGAATATGGAGTTTACTTCTATAGACCAAGTGGACGATATTTCCTCACTGGAAGAGTACCGGGTTGCCCTGAATGCCGGACTTACGCCAGAGGAAGCTTTAAAGGTTGTTTCGAAGTTCAGCAGGGATAATGCGAGAACGCCAATGCAGTGGAGTGATGATGAAAATGCAGGCTTTACAACGGGTAAGCCCTGGCTTGCTGCAAATCCTAATTATAAGAGAATCAATGCAAAAAGTCAGATTCACGATGAAAATTCCGTATTCTCCTTTTATAAACAGTTAATTGCACTGCGTAAAAACCCGGTCTATCGGGAAGCAGTTGTATATGGTGAGTTTATACCGGAATGGGAAGACCAAAATAACCTTATGGCTTATTACCGAAAAGGGGAAGAGAAGACTTTAATGGTGATTGCCAATTTCCAGAGGGAAGGTCAGACGGTGACTTTGCCCGGAGCATATAAAGAATTATTGATTAATAATTATCCCGCTCTTGCTCAGGATGGAAATGATTTAAAGTTAAATGGATATCAGGTAGTAATTCTCGAAATTTAATAGATGGTAAATGCGGCGGTGAGTAATAGGTCCGTCGCTTTCTACTTAGAAAGGATATAGGATGAATCAAAAAGAAAGAATGTTAAATGGTCTTCCATACAAGGCATGGCTGGATGGGCTTGCAGAGGAACAGATGGAAACCAAGAGAAAAATTTATGATTATAATTTATGCAGACCGGATGAATCGGAGAAGATGGAGCAGATGATTCGCGGAATATTGGGAAAGGCTGGAAAAAATGTGGTTTTTCTGCCACCTTTCCGCTGTGACTATGGAACAAATATTGAAGTAGGAGATAATTTTATAGCAAATTATAATTGTGTTATTCTGGATGTTGGTAAAGTTACCATTGGAAATAATACCATGTTTGGACCAAATGTATCGATTATTACAGCCGGTCATCCGATTCATCCCGATTCCAGAAATTCAGGTTATGAATATGGGATTGGGATTACCATTGGTGACAGCGTGTGGCTGGGGTCTAATGTTGTGGTAAACCCAGGGGTTCATATCGGCAATAATGTAGTGGTTGGTTCGGGAAGCGTTGTGACAAAGGATCTTCCGGACAATGTAGTGGCAGTTGGCAACCCTTGCAGAATATTACGGGAAATTACAGAGGCGGACAGAGATTTTTATTTCAAAGACAACAAATTTGATGTGACGGATTATTAATGTAATATGGTGGTTGCATATTTTTTCAACATGTGGTAAGATCAATTTCAGATTATAAAAAGAGCTTTTTACATGCGTCGCCGGATGCATGTAACCAAGAGTGTTTTAAACACGCTCTAAATAAGCATCGGGCATCTATACCGTTAGGCCATTGGGTATAGATGACTGGTGCTTTTTTTGTGACAATGAAGTCGTACAAGCTCAAGGCAGAAAGGTGGTAATGTTATGGAAAATAAAGGTTTGGGCAGAGTATTTGCAAAGTATGTATCTTTGAACATTTTAAGTATGCTGGGGTTATCCTGTTTTATTTTTGTAGATACGCTTTGTGTAGCCAATGGAGTGGGGAGTAACGGACTTGCTGCATTGAATCTTACGCTGCCGGTCTATTCGTTTATGAACGGAATTGGTTTGATGATAGGGATGGGGGGAGCGACCCGGTTTGCAATGGCTATGGGAACGGGAAATGAAAAAGCGGCGAAAGCATCTTTTACGCTTTCTGTTAAACTGGCGTTGATCTGTGGCGTGTTTTTTACACTGATTGGTCTGTTTGCATCCAGGCAATTGGGTGCTCTGCTGGGAGCGGATGAGGCAGTTATACAGGATATGATTCCCTATATGAGGACTATTCTGCTCTTTTCCCTTGCGTTTATGGTAAATAATGTGCTGGTTTGCTTTGTAAGGAATGATGGCTATCCCCAGACGGCAATGGCGGCGATGCTCACCGGGAGTTTCAGTAATATCGTGCTGGATATTTTATTTGTATTCGGGTTTCGGTGGGGGATGTTTGGAGCGGCATTTGCAACCGGTATTGCACCAGTCTTAAGTATGTGTGTGCTTTCTACACACATAGTCAAAGGACGCAGCCATTTTAGCCTGGTGAAAGAAAGAACGAAGTTTTCGGATGTCGCCCGGACAATTTCTCTTGGTATGTCCTCTTTTATTGGGGAACTGTCTTCAGCAATTGTAATGCTGTTGTTTAATTTTACCATTCTGAAACTTGCCGGGAATATAGGTGTGGCTGCATATGGCGTGATTGCAAATATTGCCTTGATTGTATGCTCTATCTTCACCGGCATTGCCCAGGGAGTACAGCCTATCATCAGCTCCCAGTACGGGAAAAAGGATTTTGGCGGTATACGTTTCGTAATGATGAGAGGGGTTTTGCTTGCAGCAGCCTGTGGGATTATCTGTTATATAGGCGGAGTGCTGATGGCAGAACCGATTGTTGGGATCTTCAATGAATCAGGGGACGCCGGGTTTACGAAGATTGCACTGGAGGGAATCCGGATTTACTTTCTTGCTTTTATCCCTATGGGAATCAACGTGGTTATGGCAGCGGTATTGTCAGCTAAAGACCAGCCGGCGCGCTCCATGCTCATTGCGCTGTTAAGAGGTGTGATACTCAATGTGGTTTTGATCCTTGTATTTCCCAATCTGTGGAATATGACAGGGGTGTGGCTGGTTGTACCGGTTACGGAACTTATAACTGCAGCGGTATGCGGAGCGGTACAGTTTCGCAGCGGAGGCAAGGGGCGGAAGTATGCTGCTGCGAAGAACTAACTGATTCAGGAGTAATTATGGTGCGGAAAGCTGATTCAGGAACATCAATGGGAGAGGATAGATAGTTTCACATCATCAACATTAAACCCGTCTATCTTTTCCTCCTCCAGGAAACTAAGTATCTGATTAACACTACCCTGCGCTAAAATACCATAGATCTGAATGCCGTTTTCTTTGATATACGATTGGATATCCTTGTAAAACCAGGGATCGATAGTGTTGACATTTGCCATTGCATTTAAGAATTCCCCACGGTCGGCGAGATAGCTTAAAAGTGATTCGAAGTGGGTCTGCCAGCTTCTCACGGGATCTTGATCAAGCTCCTCACGGTGGTTACCCAGGCTTAGGAATGGATAGTTTTTTTCCACTTCCTTGGAGGATTCCATCACACGTCCCCCGCCACCGGGCTGGAATCCAACGGTTGAATTGTGAGGACCCGTCCAAACGGCTGCATAAGAAATAAATATTTTCTGGTCTTCGTCATTGTCCCACTTTTTATAAAGTTTGTCGAAGTCTTCCAGTGAGAGATTTTTTTCAAAAGTAAAATATGCCGAAACCTGAGATGATTTTGGAAGTTCCTTTAAGGCATCTGCCTGATACTGGATGTCGTCCTGTGGCTGCTTGCGGTACTCTACACCGTTTGCTTCCTGCCAGACCAGAGTACCTTCTTTAAAGGCAAAACAGTTTGCGGAAGGAAAATGCCAGAAGTTTATAAGTGAGTCGTTTCTGTCCATAAATTCTCCCCGTATTATTTTTCCGCTGAAAACAGATTCTTTACCGGTAAAATATTGGTTCTGTCGGATTTGGATTTGATAGCTGCCAAGTCCATCTCTTACGGCTTCAGCCGTATTGGTAGCATATCCGGGGGAATGGACTTCCGTAAAGGCCATGGTATCCATCATGAATTGTCCAAAACCGTATTGATCTGTGGGAATCCCGCTATTGGGATCATAGTAGTTTTTATTAACAATCAGGATGACGACTGCCGATATCACAAGCATGCTCAGGATGGAGATAAAAATGTTTCGGCGGATTTTACGGTTTACGTGTTTCTTTACATTTTTGATCTCAGATTCTTCTGTTTCAGAGAGGAGATCTAAATCCAGATTTTCTCCCATCTGATCCGTATAATATTCGGTGATGCTTTCGTATTTCTCCAATTCTTCTTCTACCATCCGTTTTTCTTCCGGTGTAGCTGTGTTGGATTTGTATTTTTCTAAAAGTTCATGGAAATTCATGGTATCCCTCCTCGTATAATATAGAGCGCAGCTTATCTCTGGACCTGCAGAGAGCTGTTCTGGTGGTTCCGACTGATTGCTTTGTAAAAAGAGCAATTTCTTTTAAGCTGTAATTCATAAAATAGAACATGTAGATTAATTCCCGGTAGCGGTCGGGTAATTGTAAGATACAGTGATAAAGATTTTTTGCATCTTCACTTTGAATCATTTGTTCCAGCACGTTGTCATAAGATGGGCTGCCGATATCTTCTAATGGTGCAACCGGTCTTCTTTTTTTCTGTCTTGCCTGGTCGATAAAAATATTTTTGCATACGCGCAGAAGCCAGTACTTAATGGAGTCGCTCTGGATTTCGGCACAGAGGAGGGCTTTGTAGAAAGTATCGCTGGTGATCTCCTCTGCTTCCAGCGTATTTTTACATAGAGACAGAGCATATAAATATATTTCGTGATAATAAGTTTTGTATATTTGTTCCAGGTCATCCTTTTTCACAGTTCCTCTTTTCCCTCCTTCCCGTTCACTTAATAAACGTTTTCAGCCGCAAAAGGTTACACATTTTTCTATATTTATTAAATTTCCATAAAAATTTTATACCCATACCCTTATTTTTATAGTAAAATAAATCTGTTGTAAATTTAGTGACTGAAGAGTTGCCAAGAAACTACTAAAGGAGAAAGAAATGAAAGCAAATGTAAATTCAAATGCCAGGGTGGAAAATATCTACCAGCTGAATGGCCGTGTGCCCATTTCCAAGGCGATCCCCTTTGGTTTGCAGCATGTACTTGCAATGTTCGTGGCTAATATAGCACCGATTATTATTGTGACAAATGCAGCAGGCCTTACGCCTGAGCAAAAAGCGATGTTAATTCAAAATGCAATGTTTATTGCAGGAATCGGTACTTTGATTCAATTATATCCGCTATGGAAGATTGGGGCAAGACTGCCGATTGTAATGGGGGTAAGTTTTACCTTTGTGACGATCCTGTGTTATGTTGCAGCCACGTTTGGTTATCCCGCCGCCATTGGTGCCATTTTGATCGGAGGTATTATAGAGGGGACACTGGGGCTATGTGCGAAATACTGGAGGAAAATTGTAGCACCGATCGTAGCGGCGTGTGTCGTTACTGCAATTGGTTTTTCCCTGCTGAATGTAGGGGCGTCTTCTTTTGGAGGAGGTGCCGGCAGCGAAAACTTCGGATCTGCACAGAATCTGATTTTGGGAACTGTAACATTGGTAAGCTGTCTGGTATTTAATATATTCGCCAAATCCTTCTGGAAACAGTTATCCGTACTATTTGGGCTTGTGGTCGGGTACATTTTAGCAATGGCGATGGGCATGGTGAACTTCTCGGAAGTGGCTTCTGCCGGTATTATTGCACTCCCAAAGGTGCTTCCGTTTATACCGGAATTCAATGTTAGTGCAATTATTGCCGTAACGGTTATCTTTCTCGTCTCCGCTACAGAAACGATCGGAGATACTTCTGCCATGGCTGTAACAGGCTTAAAGAGAGACGTGACGGACAAGGAAATATCCGGATCTCTTGCCTGCGACGGATATATGAGCTCAGTCTCTTCTCTGTTTGGCTGCCTGCCGATTACTTCATTCAGCCAGAACGTGGGCCTGATCGCCATGACAAAAGTGGTGAACCGCTTTACCATTATGACTGGTGCCTGCGTCATGATACTTGCGGGGCTGTTTCCGGTTATTGGAAAACTGCTTTCCACCCTTCCGGATGCGGTTTTGGGAGGCTGTACAATCATGATGTTCGGTTCCATTGTTGTGAGCGGTGTGCAGATGATTACAAGATGTGGATTTAATCAGAGAAATACCGTTATTACGGCGTTGTCCCTGGGAATCGGAATAGGATTTACGCAGGTTCCTGCCATTTTCACAATTTTCCCGAAAATGGTACAGGAAGTTTTAGCGAATAATTGTGTTGCGATTGTATTTATTATTGCCATTGTAATGAACCTGGTGCTTCCGGCTAATATGGAGGTTTCCGGGGAAGGGGACAGCGGGGAGAGCGTTTCTTCTTAAGATTTGTGATTTCGAAGAAAAGCAATACTGCATTCGGATGTGAATGCTGTATTGCTTTTTTTGTATAAATACGATTTTGGACATTTTTATACCAATACGAGATATTCTGTAGTAAAATAAATTTGTTGAATATGATTATAAAATGTATAAACTATAGCTTTTTATTATGCAAATTTTAGAGTTGGCGATTACTATGAATGCGTTTCTGTATTCATTTCATTATGGATGAGAAAGGAGTGTATGAAATCTCCCTTTAGAGAGAGCTTGAAATAATTTATCGAGAGCAGCAGGAGTGCTTACAGGGGAGTTCATACGAACATGCTATGATACATAAAATAAAATCTTTTATCCGTACAAATTCAAAGAAAATAAAGAGCCAGATTTTGTTTTCTATGATACTTTTGACAATTTTTATTACAACAGCATTATCTGTGGTAATCTATAGTATTTCCAAGGGTAGGATGGAAGATAATTATAAAAAGACATACGAAAATAACCTGAAAGCATTCTCTGATGTAATTGATCTGAAACTATACCATACGATTGACCTTATTCGAATTACGGTTGGAGATCAAATATTTTTAAACACGTTGGCTGCAAAAAACCAGGTAAACTCCAAATCCACCGGGACTTATTTTGATACTTCTTTAAGCCAGAGTCTGGATAGTATTTTTATGAATGTAGAATCTCAGAGTTTAATGATTGACGGTATATTTATTTTTGATGAGTACGGAAGGTATTATAAGAGACTCAGGGGTGGGAAGAATGCTTCAGCGTATCTGAAGTACTACACTTGGGATGGATCGGCATGTTACCAGTGGATGAAGGATGCAGAGAAAATGAAGGGAAAGGAGACTTTTTATGGATATGATATTTTAGACCCGGAAGGGAACCAAAATGTCATATCTGTGGTAAAGGATATTGTGAATCCTGCTACCCTTCAGTCACAGGGGCAGATGGTAATACACCTGAATAAGTCTTTTTTAAGCAGTTCTCTTCTAAAGAACGATGGTAATTTTAAAACGGATACACTCATGGTAATTGATGAAAATGCTTCGGATGTGGTAGTGTACCAAACCGGTGATCCACAATATGCCGAAGATATCAAAAACCGTTATTTTCATTCAGAGGGGAAGGATGATCCGCAATATCTGTTCACCAGCCGTACAGATGCAGTTACCGGATGGAAAATTGTAAATGGTATCGCAAGGAGTGACTTAAGCAGGGATAGCTCTTATATCGGAATGGTGAGTCTGATTGCAGCCGCAGCGCTGGTGGTAATCTGTACGTTTATATCAAACTTTATTTCCAAAAAGATTAACAAACCCCTTGGAAAGCTGGAAACGGTCATAATGCAGGTAAAAGAAGGTAATCGTCATATTGTGGAGAGTTTTGATAATAGTGAAATAGGTAAAATCGGAGGGCTGCTAAAGGAGACGGTTAATAATAACCTGGAGTTAAAGGAGCAGCTGCTATCCCTTAAGGTAAAAGAAAGAGAAGCGGAACTGCAGCTTCTTCAGGCGCAGATTAATCCTCATTTTTTATACAATACCCTGGACTCCATTTATTGTATGGCTATGATTGGTAACGAAGATCGTATAGCAGACATGGTATCTGCTTTATCGGATACATTTAAAATATCTTTAAATAATGGGAAGCAGATAATTCCCATTCATGAGGAGATTAAGTATATTGAAAAATATATGACGATTCAAAATATCCGTTATGAACAGCGTTTCGATCTGATTCTGGAAATTGATGAAGAAATCGGAGAACTCCTTATGATTAAATTTATTTTACAGCCGTTTATTGAAAATTCCATGTATCATGGACTGGAGCCTAAGATAGGGAAAGGTTATATTGAATTAAAGGGAGAACGGATCGAAAATGATATTTATTTTACTATCAGCGATAATGGAGTAGGGATGAGGGATGTGGAGGATATGAAAAAAGGGTTTGGCGTCACTAATGTGATTGATCGGATTCATCTGTTTTACGGGGCAGCGTATGGAATACAGGTAGAAAGTGAATATGGAGTGGGAACTAAGGTAAAGATCCGCATACCGGTTATAGAGGAATCAAAGAGCCGGATTCGGGAGGAGGGGGAACATGAATACATTGGTTGTGATTGACGATGAACGGATCGTGCTGGAGGCTGTACGGGCTATGATTGACCGGACAGGGCTGGATTTTGAAGTTGTGGCAACGGCACAGAATGGGATTGACGGAATCGGAATTATAAGGGATAAGAGACCGGATGTAGTAATTACCGATATCCGGATACCTGGGCTGGATGGGCTATCTCTGATCGAGGAGACCATAGAGGAATTACCCAATACGGTTTATATTGTAATCAGCGGTTATCGGGAGTTTGAATATGCTAGAAAAGCCTTATCTTTAAAGGTACTGGATTTCATAGATAAACCCATAACCCTTGAAAAAGTAGTTCACACGTTAAAAAATGCAAAGGAAAGTCTGCATATGAAAAAAGAATACAGTCAGTTTCTGGAGCAAAGAAAATCAGGCACGGACAGGCGTGTAAAGGATTTCCAAAGACTGACAGATGATTTGACCAATTTTATGCATGAGGGGGACCGCAAAAAGCTTTGCGAATGTATAGAGAATGGCATGGCGGAATGGCAGAACAAGGGTGTTACTCTTGAGGAATTCAGGGATGAGTGTGTGAAGAACATCTATGTGGCAATGGAGATTCTTCACAAGAAAAATCCTCAGTTTGAGATGAAAAGGCAGATTGTCCCATATGTGGAAATAAAACAGATGGAGGAAAAGTCCCAAATTATTAACTATATGCAGGAAGCTTTTAATCTCATTGGTGAGGGGCTTGAAATTACCACAGGAATGTCTAAAAATAAAACCATTCCACTGCTGCTGAAATATATTGAGGAACACTATCGAGAAGACATTGGATTAAATGAGCTGGCTGATACGGTAAAGATGAACCCGGCATATCTAAGTAACCTGTTCAAAGAAACCGTAAAAATGAGTTATATTAAATACCTGACCAAAATCAGAATGGAAAAGGCAAAAGAGCTTCTACGGCAGGGACGGAAGGTGACAGAAGTGAGTGAAGAGGCAGGCTACCACGATTACCGTTATTTTAGTCAGGTGTTTAAAAAGCATGAACATATGCTGCCGAATGAATATAAAGAAATGTATACATCAGGGAGAGAATTCTAAGAAAAGACTACTGCATCCAGTACTGGCAAATATAAAAAAATTCAACAATGGATGAAAAAATTAGCACTAGTAAGTATAAATATTAAATGATAACATGAACCTATAAAAATTCCCGGGGATTAAAAAGCATTAGCATATATACGATAAGATTACTGTAAATTTAAATTCAATATTGGGAGGAAACAACAATGAAGAAAAAGATTTTGGCAGGTATGTTATCAATAGCTATGGTTTCAGGCATTCTGGCAGGATGCGGCGGTACAGACAACAGCACAGAGGCAGCAAAAGAGACAAAGGATACAAAACAGGAGACTACATCTGCGAAAGAAGAAAAGCAGGAAACGAAAAGCGCCGACGATGGCGGCTCCCAGGAGGCGAAGACCATAAAGATATTATCGATCTGGCCGGAAGACAAAGATAACGGTAAACTCTTTGTTGATCTTACAAAAAAATACATGGAAGAGGTAAACCCAAATTTTAATTATGAATTTGAATTGGTTTCATCGGATAATCTAAGACAAAAGGTAACTACACTGGCTGCGTCCAATGACCTGCCCGATGTATTTGCGTATGACGCCGGAACGCCTTTGGTTGATTTAATTGATGCAGGTCTGGTATTGGATGTTGGATCAGAGTTGAAAAAACTGGGTGTTTTTGACATGGTTGATGAAGGAGCAGTGGACTTTCTGACAGGAATGACATCAACCGAGGAATTATATGATCTGCCTCTTGGAATGAATATTGAAGGTTTCTGGTATAATAAGGAACTATTCAAGAAAGCGGGTATTGACACTCCCCCTTCTACCTGGGATGAAATGCTGCAGGCGGCGGATAAACTCATGGCAGCAGGTATTCAGCCCTTTGCAACAGGCGGTGCAGATATGTGGCCGGCTACCCGCATGATCAATGCCTATGTAATGAGGAAGGGCGGCGTTGATACTATGAGAAAAGCATACAAGGGAGAAATAAAATATACGGATTCTATCATTACAGAGGGAGCACAGATGCTGCAGGATATGGTGGATAAAGGCTATTTTGGAGTAGGTGCAACTACGGTTGACCAGAATACGGCTGCAAGTATGATTCTCTCAGGGGAAGCAGCAATGATTTATAATGGCAGCTGGTATACGGATATGCTAATTGCAGATACCAACCCGGCAGGAGAAGACGGCATTGGTTTCTTTAATATTCCAACGGTAGAAGGCGGTGTGGGAAAAGCGGATGAGTATTCGATGAACTGCGGAACAATTATATGCTTTAACAAGGATAAATTTGATGATGCTACTGCTGACTGGCTAAAATACTTTGTGTCGAATATTGGTGATTATGCCATAAATGAGCTGGGCTCACTGAAGGGATATAAGATTGAGAACCCGCCGGCATCCTTAAACAAATATTCTCAGCTTGTTGCTGACGAGATGGCAAAGGTGAAGGGAACCAGCACCTGGTTTGAAGCTGATATGACTGCAGAATTATCAAAAGTTGCCCAGGATAATGTTCAGTCGCTGATGAATGGAAATATGACTGCTGAAGAGTATACCCAGTCGTTGCAGGATATTTATGATGCAAAATAAAGGATAAAAAACAGGACAGGTTAAACTGGCATCTGCCTTAAGGTATGGATGTTCCGTAGTACATTGGTGCGAATTCTGCACATCCGTAGAACGGAACATCCATAACCACTGAAGCCTGTGACTATTCTGGTCTTGGCAGGAGAAAGATATGATGAAAGTAAGGTGAGTAAATGAAAAAAGTATTAAGTAATAAAAAGGCAATTGCATTATTTGTGGGACCTGGTTTTCTGGTATACAGCCTCTTTGTGATCCTGCCGGTTATCTGGTCTTTCTACTATACATTCTATGATGGGGTGCCGGGAATTAAATGGGAGTTTACCGGGCTTAAAAATTACATAAGACTGTTTTCTGATAAGAACTTTGCAAACTCTCTAATTGTAAATTTAAAGTATATTGGTATAGTTACCCTTGGACAAGTGGGACTGGGGCTGTGTATGGCATTAATTTTCAAGTTCTGGCTGAAGCATTTTGCAACCATTATTAGGACTATTGTGTTTTTTCCGGTGGTGCTTCCAACTGTAGCAGTAGCTCAGCTTTTTTCAAAAATATATGAAATCCAGCCACATTACGGGCTGCTCAACAGTTTACTGCAGGCAGTGGGACTGGAAAGCCTGGTGCAGCCCTGGATAGGTCAGGCGTCCACCGCACTGGGCTCACTGGCAGCAATGGATATCTGGGTAGCGGTTGGATTTTATGCAATTATATTTTATGGAGCTCTTCTGGATATACCGGATGATATTATTGAAGCATCCAGGATAGACGGCTGCAGATCTGTTCCAATGTTCCGATATGTACTGGCACCTCTTTTGAAACCAATGATTATCACATGCTTGATATTTAGTTTTACGGGAACGGTAAAAATGTTTGAGTCTGCTCTGGCACTTACGGGAGGAGGACCAGGGTCCGCCACAAAATCCTTGTCTATGTATATGTATGACTCTGCATTTACTTATAGTAAAACGGGATATGGAAGCGTTATAGCAATATTTATCTTCTTGGTGTGCGTGTTTGGATCCCGTGTAATTCGGCTGCTGGAAGGATCAGAGAGAAAGAATGGGAGGTGCGGAAAATGACATTAAAGGTGAAGAAAAATCTTAGGACTTTGCTAATCGGTATGATTATTATTGCGATTGTTTTAATTAATATTTATCCTCTGTTTTGGATGATAACCGCATCCTTTAAGCAGCCGGCAGAATTTGTTGAAAAACCGGCTTATGCATTGAATGACGGATTTTTTATCCAGAATTATATTGATGCATGGACCAGAGGAAATATGGCTGTATTTTTTAAGAACAGTCTGATTAATACGGTTCTGTCTTTAATTTTTATTGTTGTTTTTACAACAACTATATCTTTTGCGGTTACAAAAATGGAATGGAAGTGGAAGAAAAATATAGAGCGCTATTTTGCATTTGGAATTATGGTTCCTATGGCAACTTCTCTGATTCCGCTATTTCAGATTTTTCAAAAAGCCCATTTGATCAATACCAGAACCTGCCTGATTATTGTCTATACGGCATCGGCCATATCTTTTTCGATCTATCTGGTAACCGGATATTTGAAATCTTTTCCGGATGAAATAATGGAAGCTGCAGTTATTGACGGATGTGGAATATATAACCTTCTGCTTCGCATTGTGGTTCCGCTTATGAAAAATGCAATTATAACGGTTTTGGTTATACAGTTCTTTTTTAAATGGAATGATCTTTTGTATTCAATGACTTTTGTCAGCAGTACTTCTCTGAAGACTGTACAGACAGGACTATTATATTTTCAGGATGAATTTGGATCCAAAAACTGGGGAGCAATCTTTGCATCGGTTTCAATGTGTGTAGTCCCCATGCTGATTATGTATTTAATACTGAATAAAAAGGTAATTGAAGGAATGACAGCAGGAGCAATCAAAGGCTAATCTAAAAAAATCAAAAAAATAATTTTACTATATTTAAAAGGAGATTTTATGGGGAAAGATAGAGCGAAAATTAACGAAGAACAACTATATAGGAGCTATGAGGAAAAAATCCGAGAATTTATACTAAAAAATGTAGAGGTGGTTCTGAAAGAACCCAGAAGTTTTATACGTTATCCTTTTATTGACCCAGGATCCGTCTATGATGGTAATGTGTGGGACTGGGATACTTACTGGTCGGTTTACGGCCTGATGGGTATGATGGATTCCTTTCATGAGGATTTGAGAAAAAGAGTTATCACACATGCAAAGGGAAATGTCTTAAATTTTATGGATCATCAGCTGGAGGATGGATACATACCCATGATGATTGAGGCTAAGAACTGGGATGAGCCTTATTTGAACCAAAAGCATAAAGAAGGAGTTATGATGAATATGCATAAACCATTTTTATGCGGGCAGATTTGCATGATTAGTGATTACCTGTCTGACTATGATTGGATTATGGAGCATCTGAACGGTTTAGAGCTGTATTTTTCCTGTTATGATCAAAATTATTTCTTTGCTGACAGCGGTTTGTATGTCTGGTGCGATGATATCATGATAGGAATGGATAATGATCCGGCGAGTTTCGGGCGTCCAAAGTTTTCCACTGCAAATATTTTTTTGAACAGCTTTATGGTAAGGGAACTGCAATGTATGGCAAAGATTATGAAGTGTGCCGGTGAGATGAAAAAAGAACAGTATTATTTGGGTAAATCAGAAGAACTGGCAGAAGCAGTACAAAGAGAATGCTGGGATGCAAGGGATCAATTCTTCTATTCAGTAGATGTGGATATCAAAACCAGAAAATATGACTGGTTTCATGAAGGTCTTGGGGTATTCTGGAAGACTCTTCCTATTAAGATTCGGACATGGTCTGGCTTTATCCCTATGTGGGCCGGATTTGCATCAGAAAATGAGGCGCAGTCACTGGTAAAGCATTGGATGGATGATACGACCTTTTCTACCCCATATGGGATTACCACGCTGGCAAAGGATGAGAAAATGTTTGATTTGTCTGCAACCAATAATCCTTCTAACTGGCTGGGACCGGTCTGGATTGTGGCGAACTATGTAGTTTTCAGGGGAATGCTTGATTATGGATACCGGCAAGAGGCAGAAGAAATGTGCAGAAGAACGCTGCTTCTGTTAGGAAAGGATCTGGAAGAAACGGGCAGCCTGCATGAGTACTATAATCCATTTACCGGGGAGCCGGTAATGAACGGAGGATTTATTAACTGGAATATGCTGGTTCTTAATATGGTAAAAGAGTTAAAGGAAAAATAGATTATACACATTCATACATATCCCCGCCATCCATCTTAGCAGATGCCCGAATGCCGCCACTTTATTGGCTCCGACACCGTGCAGCCAAGTGCACGGCACGGTCTGGTCTGAACAGTAACACTCCGTACATTGTTACCGCTTTTATTCACATCTGACAATGGTAAAGTCTAAAAAACTTTGCTATAATACAGTTAGTTTTAAACCAGTAGACATATAAAGAAAGGGATATAAGAAGCCGGAGTGAGTTATGGGCATTGCAAAGGACCGGATTCTTAGGCGCAGTGGATTCCAAAAAAGGAAGATGGATAGAGGTTTACACCCTGAAATGCGAAAATTGGTGCGGTACTGCGCAGATGGAGGAATGTATGAAGAAAAAATCAATTAAGAAGACTGTTTCTAAAGTTACAAAACAAAGTGTAAATGTGCAGGAAACATCAAAAAAAGCTGACGAAAAGCTGACGAAAGAAATGGAAAAGGAACAGGCAGAGGATAAAATGCGGTCGGTTCTGGAAACGTTTTCGGAAAGTGCGGTTGATATGGATCCCTACCAGGAACGGTTTAACAGACATGTGGAAGAATTGAGATGGCTCTATATGGAGTTATATAACAATGATTATATGTTTGATGATCTGTGTAAAAATATGTATGGATTTTATCAGGACCGGAAAGCAGCCCTTAAGAATCTGGATCAGAAAAGGGAGCAGAAACAGGATTGGTTCAAGCAAAGTGATATGCTGGGCATGATGCTGTATGTGGATAATTTTGCCGGGAACCTGCAGGGTGTAAAGGGAAAGCTGGATTATATTGAACAGTGTAATGTCAATTATGTGCACCTGATGCCCCTTTTGCAGTCACCGGAGGGACGGTCAGACGGCGGATATGCAGTGTCTGATTTTCGGAAAGTCCAGGATAATCTGGGGACTATGAATGACCTTGCGGAACTTACAGAGGAATGCCACAAGAGAGATATGAGCGTGTGCCTTGATTTTGTAATGAACCATACTTCTGAGGATCATGACTGGGCAGTGCGGGCAAGGCAGGGAGATGGCGAATATATGAGCCGTTATTTCTTCTATGACAACTATTCTATTCCGGCGATGTTTGAGCGGACCGTGCCTCAGGTATTTCCCACAACGGCTCCGGGGAACTTTACGTACCTGCCCGAGAACCGGAATTTTGTCATGACCAGTTTCTATCCTTATCAATGGGATTTGAATTACCAGAATCCTGCGGTATTTAATGAAATGATGTACAATTTCCTTTTCTTCGCAAATCAGGGGATTGATATTATCCGTATTGATGCGGTTCCTTATATCTGGAAACAGATCGGGACGGACTGCCGTAATCTGCCCCAGGTTCATACCATCGTCCGCATGATGCGTATGATCGGGGAAATTGTATGCCCTGGTATTCTGCTTTTGGGCGAGGTGGTAATGGAACCGGAGAAGGTTACTCCATATTTTGGATCAGTAGACAAGCCCGAGTGCCATATGCTTTACAACGTCACCACCATGGCGACTACCTGGAATTCGGTTGCAACCAGGGATGTGAGGCTGTTAAAACAGCAGATGGAAATTATCGACAGGCTTCCCAAGGAATATACCTTTCTGAATTACCTCAGATGTCACGATGACATCGGATGGGGGCTGGATTATAAGACCTTGAAAAACTGGGGAATGGAGGAGAGACCGCATAAGCAGTACATTAATGACTTCTTCACAGGCAGTCTGGAAGGCAGTTTCAGCCGGGGAGAATTATACAATGCAGATCCGGTGACGGGCGATGCACGTTTCTGTGGAACGACTGCTTCCATGTGCGGTGTGGAAAAAGCAGGATTTGAACAGGATGAGCAGGGGATGAAGCAGGCAATCCAGCTGGATATCATGCTGCATGCATATATGTTTATGCAGTCCGGAATACCGGTAATTTACAGCGGGGATGAGATTGCCCAGGTTAACGATTACAGCTACAAAGAGGATCCCAACAAGGCTCCTGACTCCAGATATATCCACCGCGGGGCGTTTAAATGGGATCTGACAGCGTATATCGGGGATGACAAATCTGTGCAGGGGCAGGTATTTTCACGGTTGGGACAGCTGGAAGATATCCGCGGGAGCCATAAGGCGTTTGTGTCTACGGCGGACACATGGACACTGGAGACCTGGGATAACAGCGTATTGTGCCTGGTTCGCGTGGCTGACGGTGAGAAAGTGACAGGACTATTTAACTTTAGTGAAAATGAAAGAATCGCATGGATCAACGAAGAGGACGGAATGTATCAGGATTTGGTTACCGGTAAAGAGATGAGAGCGTCCGGTGTTAAGATGCCGGGATATGGGTTTTACTGGCTGAAGAGAAAATAATCTTACAATCTGGCATTGTACTTGTTAAGTGCAGTGCCATTTTTGTGTGATCACGTGGATTCCTCCTTGTGAATCAGCCAGCCCCATGATAAAATAAGTTAAAATTTGCTCAGTTACAGATAGGAGGGGGTACAGTGATGAAATATTTGAAATGGAGTCTGGCTGTTATGATGATGGTGGTGGTAATGACTGCGGTTATGCCTGTCCACGCAGAAGCAAAACAGAACCGACCGGAAAATGTAAAAGCGGTGCTTGGTGACAAAACAGTAAAGCTTACCTGGAAATCCAGCAAAGGCGCCAGATATTACCGCATTTATCAATACGATCCGAAGAAAAACAATTACCGGCGTGTTCAGAAGATAACCGGAACTTCCTATACTTTCCGCAAGTTGAAATGCGGAGTGAGCTATTGTTTTAAAATAAAAGCCTATGCCATAAAAAAGGGGAAGACAATTTCCAGTTCATTTTCTAAAGTAGTAACAGCGGTGCCTAAACCCGTGGTGAGGAAGCCGTCAGGCGTGAGGGCTAAGGCAGATCAGAACAGCATTACCTTAAGCTGGGAAAAGGCGGCAGGGGCAACCGGGTATTCCGTCTATCAGTACAGTGAGAGCCGGAATAAATATGTCAAAATTGCATCTACTACCAAAAGAAGCTATCAGGTGAAAGGGTTAAAAGCCGGAGCTGTCTGTAAATTCAAGGTTAAGACCAGAAGAAAGGCGGACGGAAAGATCTATTACAGCAAATATAGTTCTGCCGTGGAAGCGAAAGTGCCAAAGGTTAAGAAAAAAGGAAAATCCACGCTGAAGAAGTTCCTTAAGACGGCAATGGAGCCGGCAGGCAAGACCATGTATGTCTGGGGAGGCGGCTGGAATGAAGCGGATACGGGAGCCGGAACAGATGCCACTACCATAGGAATCAGTCCTGAATGGGAACGGTTTTTTAACAAACAGGACAGCAGCTATGACTATAACCAGACCCGGTATCAGATTCGCAACGGACTGGACTGCTCCGGTTATGTGGGTTGGTGTATCTACAATATTATGAACACAACCAGTGGAAAAGAAGGCTATGTTATGAAAGCAGAGGATATGGCATCCAATTATGCATCCAGAGGCTGGGGGCAGTATGTGAGCCGTTTCAGCGTCCGTGATTATATGCCTGGAGATATTATGAGTTCTTCCTGCAGTGACTGCGGGCATGTGTGGATTGTAGTGGGAGCATGTCAGGATGGAAGTGTGGTACTGGTGCACAGCAGTCCCCAGGGAGTGCAGATAAACGGCACCGTGGACCGCTATGGAAATACTTCCAGTGAGGCTGTAAATCTGGCAACTTATTACATGAAGAACTATTTTCCCAAGTGGTATAAGAAATACCCAAATTGTATGCGGGGGGAAAGCTACCTGTCCCACTATGCCCAGATGCGCTGGGATGTATCGGGAAATGCAGTTATGACAGACCCGGACAGGTATCGGAATAAGACGGCTGCCCAGATCTTGCAGGATTTATTTTAAGCGTCTTTTGGGATTCCCCAAATAGAATCGTAAAAGGAAGCCATTTACAAATGCTTTACCGTATGACCAGAAAGAAAGGAATAGAAAATGCCTTATTTATATGACCAATTAAGAGATTACGCCAAATCAGATTATTATCCTTTTCATATGCCCGGACATAAACGGCGTCTGGGTGGGTTTATGAATCCCATAGAGACAGACATTACAGAAATTGAGGGGTTTGATAATCTGCATCATGCTGAGGGAATACTAAAAGAGGCTCAGGAGCGGGCGGCAGCAGTCTACGGTTCTGAGAATACCTATTTTCTGGTAAATGGAAGTACTGCCGGAATTCTTGGCGCAGTCTCTGCATGCACATCCATAGGAGGTAAGATTCTTATGGCGAGAAACTGCCATAAGGCTGTTTACCACAGTGTTTTGATCAGAGAATTAGACGCCGTATATATTTATCCACAACAGGAACAGGGAATTGGACTGAATTGTGGATTAAGTCCTGAAAAAATCCGGGAAATGTTGATAACTGCTCCGGATATCCAGGCAGTTATAATTACATCCCCTTCATATGATGGGGTAGTTTCGGATGTGGAAAAGATAGCGGATATCTGCCATACTTATCAAAAACCCCTGATTGTGGATGAGGCACATGGTGCGCATTTTGGGTTTCATCCGTATTTTCCCAAGAATTCCATTGGAGAAGGGGCAGATATTGTTATTCACAGCCTGCATAAAACGCTGCCGGCATTTACCCAGACAGGACTGATTCATTTAAACGGCAGTCTTGTAGATCAAGCAGTTCTTGAGAGATATCTGGGTATTTATCAGACCAGCAGCCCCTCTTACCTGCTCATGGCGGGAGTGGATCAGTGCATACGGATGATGGAGGAATCGGGTGACAGGCTCTTTGGTGAGTTCGTAGAAAATCTGGAGCAGTTCCGTAGAAAAATCGGTGAATTGCAAATGGTGGGTCTGGCTGGAAAAGAGGAATTGTCAGGAGAGAAGGATGTTGCTGATCTGGATCTGTCAAAGCTGATTCTATATATAAAAAATGGCAGTATGAGCGGAAATGAGTTGTATGAAGAATTGCTGGAGGGCTACCATCTCCAGCTGGAAATGGCAGCGGGGGATTATGCACTGGCGTTAACATCCATAGGAGACACCCGGGAGGGCTTTGACAGGCTGTATCAGGCACTGGAAGAGATTGACAGAAGGCTGCTGGCAAAGGATCCTGTCCAATTAGAAAAAAGGTCATATGCCGGAATTGATAACCAGACGGAAATGCCTATCTGCCGGGCGGTGGAAAGGAAAATGGAGAGGATATTGCTGGAAAATGCCACAGGGCGTATAGCCGGAGAATTCGTATATCTCTATCCGCCAGGCATTCCGCTGATCGTGCCGGGTGAAAAAATAAGTGGAGAGTTTGTGGAAAACGTATTACAATATAGGGAAAAAGGATTTTCGCTTCAGGGAATGAAAGACTATTCCGGAAAATATCTGGAGGTTCTGGAGCGTGTTTGAAAAACCTTTTTTGCAGGCTGAAGTCTCCGCTTTGCGGTATAGAATCGGCACCGCTAATAATTTACAGAAAGAGGATATTTATGGGAAAGATATTTTACATCATGGGAAAAAGTGCAACTGGGAAAGATACGATTTTTAAGGAGGTATTGAAAAATAAGAAGATACATTTGAAAAATGTAATTCTTTATACCTCCCGTCCGATCCGTGCAAAGGAAAAAGATGGGGTAGAATATCATTTTGTAGATGAGTCCAGACTGTTGGAACTTCAAAATGCGGGAAAGGTGATTGAGATGCGCTCTTATGATACCATTCATGGCATCTGGAGCTATGCTACGGTGGATGATGGACAGTTCGATTTAGATAATGAGAATTTTCTGGCAATTGGGACACTGGAATCTTTTGAGAAGATGAAAGCTTATTTTGGAGAGAAAAAAGTTGTGCCTGTTTATATTGAGGTTGCGGATGACAACCGGCTTGAGCGGGCGCTGAGACGGGAAAGAAAGCAGGAACAGCCCAAATACGAGGAACTGTGCCGCAGATTTTTGGCGGATTCCCAGGACTTTTCGGAAGAAAATATTGCAAATGCGGGTATTTCCAAGCGTTTTTTCAATGATAAGGACAGAGAAGCCTGTATAAATGAAGTGGTGGAATACATTTATGGGATTATAAATTAAACTGGTTCACAGACAATTCATACAATTTACCCAAAAAAGCTAGGTAAATGGAGCATGTTATGATATAATAGGACTTACTAAGACAGATGGTGCAAAGAGGCAGTGAGGAGTGATATTATGCCAGGATTTAATAAGATTATAGGACACAAACAAATAGTGGAACATTTACAGAATGCAATGAAGATGAACAAGGTTTCTCATGCTTATATATTTAATGGTGAAAAAGGTTCTGGCAAGAAGAGTCTGGCTAATATTTTTGCTATGGCATTACAGTGTGAGGGAGAAGGTGCAAAGCCATGTGGTATGTGCAGATCCTGCAAACAGGCTGAAAGCGGAAACCATCCGGATATTATTACGGTGAACCATGATAAGCCAAATAGTATTGGAGTTGAAGATATCAGGGAAAAGCTGGTGGGAGACGTTATGGTGAAGCCCTACAGCAGCCCTTACAAAGTATATATCGTGCCGGACGCTGAGAAGATGACGGTTCAGGCACAGAATGCTTTACTGAAGACAATAGAGGAGCCGCCGTCATATGTAGTCATTCTCTTACTGACGGCTAACGCAACTTCACTGTTAGCTACGATTTTATCCAGGTGCGTAACTTTAAATATGAAGCCGGTGCCGGATGAAATGGTGAAGAAGTATCTGATGGAAAATGTGGAAGTACCGGACTATCAGGCGGACGTCTGCGTGGCATTTGCCCAGGGAAACATTGGGAAAGCGGTACAGCTGGCATCATCGGATAACTTTAATGAGATTAAGGCAGCTGCACTTCATCTGCTTACCCATGCAAAAGACATGGATATCAGTGATATTATAGCGGCGGTAAAAGCAGTTTCCGAATTCAAGATGGAGATACAGGACTATCTGGACATTCTGGCGATCTGGTATCGGGACGTGCTTTACTTTAAGGCAACGAAAGATCCCAATGGGCTGGTGTTCCGGGATCAGGTAAGAGTGATTTCCACTCAGACGAATATGAGTTCTTATGAGGGGATTGAGAAGATATTAAGTGGATTGCAGAAGGCGAAGGCTCGTCTGAATGCCAATGTAAACTTTGATTTAACGATGGAATTATTGTTCCTTATGATAAAGGAGAACTAGCAATGGTTAAGATTGTAGGTGTTAGATTTCGTAATGCAGGAAAGATCTATTATTTTGATCCCAAGCATTACACGATGGAATCAGGGGATCACGTAATCGTGGAAACAGCGAGAGGTGTGGAATACGGAACCGTGGTAACCAAGGTTACGGATATGGATGAGAAGAAAGTGGTTCAGCCTTTAAAGCCGGTGATCCGGGTGGCAACCCAGGAGGATGCGGAAAGAGAGCTGAAGAATAAAGAAAAGGAAAAGGATGCTCTTCGTATCTGCCAGGAGAAGATTAAAAAACACAATCTGGAAATGAAACTCATCGATGCTGAGTATACTTTCGATAATAATAAAGTACTGTTTTACTTCACGGCAGACGGAAGAATAGATTTCCGTGATCTGGTTAAGGATCTTGCGGCAGTATTTAAGACCAGAATCGAACTCCGCCAGATCGGTGTTCGTGATGAAACAAAGATTCTTGGAGGAATCGGAATCTGCGGCCGTCCGCTCTGCTGTAATACATACCTTGCGGAGTTTGCGCCGGTATCCATTAAAATGGCGAAAGAACAGAATCTTTCTTTGAATCCCACCAAGATTTCCGGCGTATGCGGAAGATTGATGTGCTGTCTGAAGAATGAAGAAGAGACCTATGAATATCTGAACAGCAGGCTGCCAAATGTGGGAGACCGTGTTCTTGCGGAAGATGGATTAAAAGGAGAAGTTCAAAGTGTCAGTGTGCTTCGCCAGACCGTAAAAGTGATCGTAGAAGTTAATGATGAAAAAGAAATTCGTGATTATAAAGTGGACCAGCTGAAATTCAAACCGAAACGCAAAAAAGAGAAGATCAGTGTGGATAAGGAATTGAAGCAGCTGGAAGAGATGGAGAAAAAAGAAGGGAAATCCAAGTTAGATGACAATTGAGCTGTATCCCGGTGAGCGCCTGGATGATCTGGAGCGCAACGGATATAAGATTATTCAAAATGATAAGACATTCTGCTTTGGAATGGATGCGGTGCTGCTTTCCGGTTTTGTCCGGGTAAAGCCGGGAGAGAAGGCACTGGATCTGGGAACCGGAACCGGTATTATTCCCATTTTGCTGAAGGCAAAAACCAGTGGAGAGCATTTTACCGGTCTGGAGATTCAGGAAGCCAGCGCTGACATGGCAAGGAGGAGTGTTCTCTACAATCATCTGGAAGATCAGATTTCTATTGTACAAGGAGATATCAAAGAGGCCCATACATTATTTGATGCGGCTTCTTTTGATGTTATTACAAGTAATCCGCCTTATATGACAGGGAACCATGGCCTGGTCAATCCGGATATGCCTAAGGCGATTGCGAGACATGAGATTCTGTGTACGCTGGATGATGTAATTGGACAGGCGTCCAGGCTGCTGCGTCCGGGCGGAAGGTTCTATATGGTGCACAGGCCATTTCGGATGGCTGAGATTATGACGAAGATGACTGCACATCGTTTGGAGCCTAAGCGGATGCGGTTAGTATATCCCTTTGTGGACAAAGAGCCAAATATGGTGCTGATCGAAGGATTAAAGGGTGGAAAATCCAGGATAACCGTTGAAAAACCATTGATTGTGTACAAAGAACCTGGTGTATATACTGATGAAATTTATGACGTATATGGCTATTGATCTTATGCTGCTTCACAGATGCACACCTGAAGCAGAGATCAGGGACTCTGCTCACAGTTATTTACGCAATCCGGTACTCATTTATGGGAATTAGTAAAAGGAGATGATCACATGCAGGGAAAATTATATTTATGTGCTACGCCAATTGGAAATCTGGAAGATATTACGATGCGTGTACTCCGTATTTTGAAGGAAGTGGATTTAATTGCAGCCGAGGATACGAGAAACAGCATCAAGCTGCTGAATCATTTTGACATTAAGACTCCCATGACCAGCTATCATGAGTACAATAAAATTGACAAGGCGCATTATCTCATTGAACAGATGAGAGACGGGAAAAATATAGCGTTGATAACAGATGCGGGGACGCCTGGGATCTCAGATCCGGGAGAAGAGCTGGTGCGTTTGTGCTATGAAGCAGGAGTAGAAGTAACTTCCCTTCCCGGGGCGGCAGCGTGTATTACGGCTCTGACTCTGTCCGGGCTTTCCACAAGGCGGTTTGCATTTGAAGCATTTCTGCCCTCTGATAAGAAAGAGAAGAAGGAAGTGCTGGCTGAGTTAGAAGGTGAGACCAGAACCATGATTCTGTATGAGGCACCGCACAGGCTTGTACGCACCCTGGAGGAGCTCTTGTCAGTGCTTGGAAACCGGAAGCTTACGGTATGCCGGGAATTGACCAAGAAGCATGAGACTGCTTTTGTCACGACTATGGAAGAGGCGTTAGCCCATTACAGGGAAGTGGACCCCAGAGGGGAATGTGTGCTGGTGATCGAAGGCAGAAGCCGCCAGGAGATTCGGGAAGAGGCGCGCAAAGCCTGGGAGGAATTAACCATAGAGGAGCATATGAAGCGCTATCAGGATATCGGAATGGATAAAAAGGAAGCGATGAAATGTGTTGCCAAGGATCGGGGAATCAGTAAACGGGATGTTTACCAGGAATTAATATAGGGCGTTTTAACAATCAAAATAGTCCGATAAGCAGTAATAAAACTGTTTATCGGACTATTTTAGTTTGTCATAGAGGTGTATTAAAGCTATAAAAAAGTGCAAAGTTTATCAATAATCATGACGCATTTACAAGTGTAGTGGAAAACGGCATGCCGTCAAAAAATCTATTTTCTGGAAATATGAATCAATGCATCTCTTTTTATATGCTGCAATACAAAAACCATATCCTGTTCCGGAATAGCTACGCAGCCGGCAGTGGCGCCGCCTCCGAAGCAATGGAGGAAGATAGCTGAGCCTGCGCCCGGGGTACAGGCTGTATTGTAGTTGATAGAAAGTGCATAGGCATATGCCGTGGGATATTCTGATAAATGTTCGGCACTGTTCCAGTCCGGCGTTACATTTTTTGTACTGACAAATTTGTTGTAATACTGTGAGTTTGGATCGTCTACCCAATAATGGGAAGGATTGATCTTCGTATAGGGAAATGCAGTACCTGGACTTGAGTTATTGCCAAATGCTACGCCAAAACTGTATGTTCCTTCTGGTGTGGTGGCAAGTCCCTCGGATGTAGGACCTACTCCCCGCCGTCCTACATATGCCGTTGTGCTTAAGATTTGATTCCAGGTGGTATCATTTTTTCTCTCCAGCATGGTAAATTCAGCTGTACTTCCGGTTGCTTCCACGAAGATCATCTGGCTTGCCTTTTTATAGGAAGAAAGAGATCCGTCTTTTTTCAGATAGTACCAGTCATTTTTTACCTTTGCCCAGCCGTTCATCAGCTGTCCGTTTTTATTAAAATAGTATTTTTTCTTTTGTATGGTCTTCCATCCGGCAGCCATGACTCCTTTGGCACCCACATAATACTTTTGCTTCTTATAAGTAATCCATTTGTTGGAAGCCATTGTCCCGTTTTTATTGAAGTAATACCACTTTTTCTTATATGGAACCCATCCTGTTGCCATATCTCCGTTTTTATTCAGATAATATTTTTGTCTATTATATGTCTTCCATCCAGTATCCATGTATCCGCTGCTTTTGAAATAGTAATACTTGCCGTTTATTTTGAGCCAGGTATTTTTCGCATAGGTCTTGTTGGTGTAGCGGTATTTCCATTTGGTTCCTCTCTTAACCCAGTCCCCTTTTTTGACCGGAGCTTTTCGGACGTCTTTTAGGGTTTTTTGGGACGCTGCCTGGGCGGGGATGGATATGGCGGTCGCCATGGTCAGGATTACTGCGAATAGGAAGAATAGTTTTACAATTTTAGAACTTGAAGCAAATATTCCGCAAAGTGGGTCGTGGAGATGGCGGGAATGGATTTTCAAACTCCCACTGGTGCTGTTAAAATACTTTTTCATATGGTACCTCCCGTTTGGTATTTCCTGTAAAATGGTGTTGTTTTTATTATAGGTGGGCGGTGGAGGTTTGTCAAAAGTAATTTACAAGTTCTGGCAGAAGGTCCGGTTAAGAATATTATATTTTTTGTCAAGAAAATCATATGTACTTCCAAATAATGTAAGATTATAATCGAATAAACAAAGTTCTGCAAGAAAATTTGTTTGTAGCAGACAGAAGAAATTGGAGGGAAAAATATGGAGGTTTTGAAGAAAGCAGCAGTTATTTTGCTAACCCTGTGCCTGGTTTTTTCAGGGTTGGATCTTGGGGGAATTACTGCATTTGCAGAAAGTGCTGATCCCACAGATGGATCAGATGCAGCAGTGATTAATGTGACGGATTTCGGGGCAGACCCCAGCGGTGCCAGGGATAGTGCCGTTGCAATTCAAAAGGCAATTGAAGCGGTGAGAGCGCTGGACGGACAACCTGTTATATTGAATTTTCCACAGGGGGAGTATCATATTTATCCGGAATATGCGGCAAAGAGGGATCTCTATGTCACCAACACCTGCGGAACAGATCAAAATTATAAAAATAAAACGATTGGTATACTCTTAGAGGACTTGAATAATGTGACCATTGAGGGAAATGATTCTTTATTTATGTTCCATGGGAAAATGACAACGCTGTCAACTATTCGGTGTAATAATGTTACCTTTCAAAACTTTTCCTTTGACTTTCAGGTACCTACGGTAGTGGATGTCACGGTAGAGGAAACAGGAGACGGCTATGCAGTTGCCTATGTACCGGAATGCTATGAATATGAGATTGACGGGACGAATGTTAACTGGTTAAGTGATATCAGCCCTTATTCCGGAAAGCGCTATTGGACTGCAAGGAATAATATGGTCTATACACAGCGCTATGATCTGGCTTCAGGCGAGACCTGGAGGGGGAATACGGGTTTCAATCCGCTGTTCAGAAACGTAACAGGGATCGAAGATCTGGGGAATCATCGTTTGAAATTTACTTATACGAATATGGATTCGGAACTGAAACCGGGCATCTGTTATCAGATGAGAAATACCGTGCGTGATACACCGGGCACCTTTATCTGGGAAAGTAAGGATGTGGCGCTGCAGAATATCAATGCATACTTTCTCCATGGATTTGGCATGGTGGGACAGTTCAGTGAAAATATCACTTATGATGGAGTAAACTTTAAAACTCCTGCCAACAGCGGAAGAACAACAGCCGGATATGCGGATTTTGTACAGATGTCAGGCTGTAAGGGGCTGATTGACATAAAAAACTGTCTGTTTTCCAATCCGCATGATGATCCCATTAATGTTCACGGAACCTTTTTGCAGGTTGTGGAAAAAATGGCAACGAACAAAGTAAAAGTAAGATATATGCATAATGAAACGGCTGGATTCCCTAATTTCTATGTGGGAGATCAGGTAGAATTTATGACCAGGGGAAATATGGTGCCGGTAGCAAATTCTCAGGCGACCGTAACCAATGTTGAGGGACCAGGACCGGGAAATCTTACCGATATTATCATTACGCTGGATCAGGACATTCCGGCTGAGATTGGTCCAAACACTCATGTGGTGGAGAATATCACCTATACGCCGGAGGTTCATATTACAAATAATGTTTTCCAGGCAACACCAACCAGAGGTATTCTTGTGACTACAAGGCAGCCGGTTTTGATTGAGAACAATTATTTTGACAGTATGAATATGGCGGCTATTTACATTTCCAATGATGCATCCTCCTGGTTTGAGTCAGGTCCGGTTAAGGATGTGACAATACGCAACAATATATTTGATAAATGTGCGTCCCCTGTAATCTACATTGATCCCACAGGGACACCGGATGTGAATAACCCGGTACATGAGAATGTGCTGATTGAGGGGAATCAGATCTATATGGAAAATGGAAATGTACTGTCGGCTAAAAGTGTGAAGAATCTTCAGTTTTTAAACAATAAAATTCTTCGCTATGATCCGGGAGTTGAACTAAAGCTTTCAGCAGATCACAGAAAGCTGGAGGTGAATGAGACTGCAGAATTAACCACCGATGTCAGGGGCAATTCATTGAATTCCAATCTGTATTCCTTTGATGCCTGTAATCAGGTGTCATTAAAGGGCAATATCTATGATGGAGGCTTGAATAAGAGAGCCAATCTGACAGGGGGAATGTCAGCAGATGAAAAGTATATCGCCATAGATAAAAGCGAAGGGGTTAAAATAGGTACGGATAACAGGACGCCTGCAGTGGGAACCGTTTACTACCAGAGCAGTGATGAGAGCGTTGTAACGGTATCGGATTCCGGCAGAGTTAGTGCAGCTGGGGAAGGCGTCGCTAAGGTAAAGGCTTACACAGTCCAGGAAGGGCGGAGATTTGAATCGGATGAGGTGACATTTTATGTGGGAGAAGGATCGGGCGCTGTTATGCCGGAACGTATCCGTATTGTATCGGAAGGAGACAGCATTACATCTATAAATGGTACTTTGCAGTTTCGTGCGGAAGTATTTCCTGCAGAAGCAGTAGATCAGTCGGTGACATGGTCGGTTATAAATCCGGTTACCGGAGAGGCGTCGCAGGCGGCTGTAATTGACAGTAATGGACTGCTTACAGCCAGACAGGAGGGAGCTGTCATTGTCAGAGCATCCACCATTAATCAGGTACAGGCTGACAGTCTGGCTGTGATCTCCACACCTGCATCGGGTGGATTAAAAGATAACTGGCAGATTGTAAGAGAGGACAGCAACGGCTGGAAATTAGAAGAAGATAGGGATGCGGTGTCTGTTCTGGCTCAGGGGAACAGCCTGTGGGCTACGGGTAACTCCGTGAAAAATATTATTACGACGGACTTTACCGGATCGGCGGATGAGGTAACGGCAGTTGTGAAGTTATCCGGCAAAACCGGGGCTGACTATGACGAAGCGGGTCTTATTTTCTATCAGGATGACGACAATTATACTGCGGTTCAGAGGAAGCATGGAACCGGAAATGCGGTCCTGGCAGTTGTAAATGAGCAGGGCGGATCACCTTCCGAAAATCCAAGTCTGCCGGATATGGAAAATGAAGACATTTACCTGAAGCTGGTGAAGACAGGAACGGATATTACCGGATACTACCGTGTGGATGAAAACGAGGAGTGGACAGCAATTAGAACCGTCAGCAATGCGGGGCTAGGGGATTCTTTCCGGGCAGGTATCCTGGTTGGAGGCGGAAACAGCAGCAGCTGGTTTACCATTTCTGACATGGCGGTCAACGGAATGGATTATGGCTTTAAAAATACAAATCATGCATCAACAGCAGCAGATATTACTTATCAGATGCCCCAATCAGGCCATGCTGCAGAAGGAGATCAGGTATCGGTAAGCTACCGGTATGAAGATGAAGACGGAGATGAAGAGCAGGATACGGTGATCTCATGGCTGGTTTCAGACAGTGAGGATGGAATATACCAGCCGGCTGCCGGGCTGACCGGTAATGAAATTACCCTGCCGGATAACTTTGCCGGAATGTATGTCAAGGCTGCAGTTATCCCTGTGGATGTAAGAGGAAAATGCGGTCTGATCGCTTATGGAGATGCATTTGCGGTAGCAGGTAAGGGGACGTATGCGGGTAATGAGGTGCATAGGGACAATGAAGTGTCTGCGGATAAAGATGCATACATGGGTAATGAAGTGTCTGCGGATAAAGATGCATACACGGGTAATGAAGTGTCTGCAGATAAAGGTGCATACACAGGTAATGAAGTGTCTGCAGATAAAGGTGCATACACGGGTAATGAAGTGTCTGCGGATAAAGATGCATACACGGGTAATGAAGTATCTGCAGATAAAAATGGATATACAGATAAAGAAGCGTTTGCAGATAAAAAGTCCCGGGAAATGGGAATGTCAGCTGAGGCAGGTTTAAAAAAGGCAGGGATTTCCGGTACGGATTTTAACGATTTTCAGAGTGATACCAGATATTATGTCACCACAGCGGGACCGGAAACGGAATCCACCGACCTGGATTTTGAAACTAAGGATCAGAATGCTGTCATTCAGTTAACGGTGAACGGAGAGGTATTGGAAAAGGGGGCAGCAGGCTCCGTATCCTGCAAACAGGTTCCGTTGATTGCAAATCACAATATCATCGAAGCAAGAGTAACCGCAGCAGACGGACTGGACAGGGCTTATTACCGGTTTATCATTCTGAGAAGAGGATATAACGATCCTACATTGAGCAGTATTTTGGTGGATGGCAGTGCGATTGCTTTTGATCCGGATACGACGGAGTATTATATAAATCAGGACAGTGAAAAGGAGGTGTCCATCGCAACAGTCAGGGGAAATGATTCTTCTGTGGTGACAATTACAAATGGAACCGACAGAATTGTGGGAACCGAAAAAACAGTGCCGGTGGTACCGGGAATCAATCAGATTGTAATTGGGGTGAAACCGGATACCAATGCCGCTTCACGGTATTATACACTGCATGTCAGAGTACCTAAGGATGACGATAATCAGCTCCTTAAGATGGAGTTTTCACCGGAAATTGCAATGAACCGGCAGTTTGACCCGGATATTCTGGCATACTCCGGAACGACGGGATCATCCGCCGGAAGTTTGAAATTGGAAGCACAGGATCTGGGAGCAAAAATCAGGGTGCTGTATAACGGGAAGGAGACGTTGTCAGATGAGTATAAGGTAACCGTTCCCCTGGATATCTATAATGGCATAAACCGTGTTGTTGTGATTGTAACTGCAAAAAATGGCGAACAGAGAGTCTATCGGGCAGAGATCGAGGGAAGAGCAGAAACCAGCGCCAATGACCGGAACTGGCTGAGCTATACCATCGGATGGGGAAGTATCCATATTGATTCTGCAATGAATGGCACGCCAATCACCTTACTCAATGATAAGAATGAACGGGTGGAATATGCCAGAGGAATCGGAACCCATGCGAACTCCACCATTATATTCCAGGTGGAAGGAAAGGGTTATGAAAGATTCCAGTCATTTGTAGGTGTGGATGCAGGTCAAAATGGAAAAGGTTCTGTAACTTTTAAGGTAAAGGCAGATGACAAGGAGGTATTTAACAGCCAGGAGCTGACTTCCGCTTCTCCTCAGAAGTTTGTTGATATTGATCTGCAGGGAGTGAAAACGCTGACGCTGATAGCGGATCAGGGTGCCGATAACGGCAATGACCATGCAGACTGGGCAGATGCCAAGTTCACCGGAAGGATGGCTGAAAGGGAGGATTCGACACAGTATCAGGTAAATATCCAGACAGAGGGAGCGGGAAGTGTGGAAACCAGCGCCCAGGATGGAAAGATTACAAAGAATGACAGTCTGGTACTTACTTTTATGCCGGAAGACGGATACGTGCTCGATAAAGCTTATGTAAATGGGGAACCAATAAAGGTAAACAGCATGAACCAGTCTGTTATTGCAAACGTAAAGGAAGATATCAAGGTAAATGCGGTTTTCCGGGATAAAAATGAAATAGTATGTACCTGCCGCCTAACCAGCCTGACATTTTCCGGAAGTGAACTGAGTATAGACAAAAAGGGCGATAAGAAAACGTTACGGCTGGAGGCAGCAGCCCGGCTTGAAGGAAGCTGTCAGATAGAGGGACACAGCCAAAAAGAAATTACTTATGCTTATGAAATTATATCCGATACTACAGGAAGTGCAGTCATTACAGAGGGCAGTAAACTAACCGTTGACAATGGGGGCATTGTTACAGTCCGGGTAAAAGCTTCCGCTGAGGGTACAAATGTATTGACGGAAGCTGCAAAATTTGTGGTTACTGCAAAGCCGGTTCCCGATCCCGAACCTGTAACCTATACAGTAAAGTTGAACCCAAATGGAGGAACGGTGTCCAAACCAGAGATAACCGTCAAGGCAAACAGCTCATTTGGCACGCTGCCGGTACCGTCCAGAAAAGGATACCGGTTTACGGGATGGTATCATGGAACACAGCTGGTAAAGAATACGGATATCTGTAAAGGGAACATGACCTTAACAGCAAAGTGGGAGCAGATACCGGTTAAGCCGTCCAATGTTACGAATTTGAAAGCATCCGGCGCTTCCCAGAAAAAGATAAAATTAAAATGGGGAAAAGTAACTGGTGCGGATTCCTATAAGGTATACCGGTATAATGATAAGAAGAAAAAATGGAATACGCTGAAAACAACAACCGGAACCTCCTATACCGACACGAAACTAGAACCGGGCGTCAAATACAAATATTGTGTGGCAGCCAGCAACAGTGCAGGCACAGGAAAAAAATCAAAAACGCTGATCACAGCCGCAAAACCGGTAAAACCGGCATTAAAAGTGACTGCAGCAGGAAAAGGTTCTGTAAAAATATCCTGGAAGAAGCAAAAGGCATATAAGATTGATATTTATATGAAGACAGGAAATGGAAAATACAGTAAAATTAAATCCAAATCAGCAAAAAGCACCTCATACGTAAAATCAGGACTTAAGAAAGGAAAAACTTACCGATTCCGTATCAGGGCTTATGCAAGACCTGCTTCTAAGGTGAAGGTATACAGTGAATATTCCGCTGTTAGAAGAGTGACAATAAAATAGTATAAAATTAGAAGGATGCTGCGTATCAGAGTCAGGAGATATGCAGCATCTTTGTGTTTTGAGAGCAGATCATGTGGTAGAAGCAGGGGTGGAATAAAAAGGAGCAGCTGAAATTTATTAGACATAACAGGAATGAAATGTTATAATAAAAACTTATAATAACCGTCTATGGCGGCCTTTGTGGCAGGCCGAATGCCGAAACGGGACTTTACTGCTTTGTGTGGTATTGTTCATTATAAGCTGACTATTGATCATGATTAAGATAGGGGAGAAGATTATGACGAAAAAACAGATACTTAGAATGGTATGTTTTCTGATGCTTGCAGGTGGTATATTTTATGTGATGAATGGAATATTTGTGAAACCGGCGTCAATTGAGATAAATGACCGCTATGATGCATTTTATAAAAGAGAAGTAAAGAATTCATGGGATGGTGCATTAATCGGAAGCAGTGTGGTAGACCGTGCATGGGCTGCACCTCTTGCATGGAATGAGTATGGCATGGCATTATATCCCATGTCTACGGACAGCCTGCCGTTACCGTTTGTCACAAATCTGATTGAAGAAATACATAAAAAGCAAAATACAAACTTTTTTGTAATTGATTTACGAGGATTAAGAAGCAGTAAATTAGAACTGCAGGAGTTTAAGATCCGGCGTTTGACTGATAATATGAAATTTTCTAAGAACCGGATGGATGTTCTGGGAAAAGCTTTTACCTATGCAGAGAAATATAACGAAGATAAGTCATTCCTGGATCATAAAATGTCTTTTTATATTCCTTTTATTAAATATCATCCAAGATGGGAAGAGCTAAATAAATATGATTTTACTATCCCGGAGAGGCAGGTAAAGGGTGTCTACGAAAAAAATGCATTTATGGTGAATGCCCAGAAAAGACCCAAAACAACAGATAAAATAGGTGAAATATCAGAACTGCAGTCAGAGATTTTATTGGAAATATTAGAATACGGGAAAGAAAATAATCTGCAGCTGCTATTTACCTCTATGCCAGGATCCATGTCTCAGAACGCGCAAAAACAGATGAATAAGGTATTTGAAATAATAAAAGAGTATGGTTTTGATTCTATTAATTTTAATAAACAGGATCTCTTTGATGAGCTGGGAATTGATTTTGCAACAGATTATATTGATCCGATTCACCTGAACTCAAAAGGAGCCAGAAAAGTTACTTCATATCTGGGCAGTTATATAAATGAGCATTATAATTTTAGCGACAAACGAGGTGAAGAATCGTATAAGAGCTGGGACGATGCATGGAAGGAATATGACGCCTTTTACAACAGCGGCTGGCAAAATAACGGTAATCCCCAGGCATAAACAGACAGGAGGCAATCCACATGAATATTTTAGTAACACTTTCCATGACGGAGGCACAAAAAATGGAGCTGGAACGAATGGATCCGTGTGCCAAGTATCATTACACGAAGTATAAGTCCGTAACCAGGGAACAGGTTCAGGCGGCAAATATTGTGATCGGCAATGTGCCGCCGGAATTCATTGAAGAATCAGCTAACTTAAAGTGGCTTCAGCTAAACAGTGCCGGTACGGATGGCTACTGCAACCCGGGGGTTCTGGCTGAAGGTACGGTGCTGACCAATGCTTCCGGGGCATATGGACTGGCTATCGGGGAATTTATGGTTGGTCTTACCTTTGCACTGAAGAAAAATACCGCCCGGTATATCCGCAATCAATTCAACCACATATGGCATTATGAGGGCGGTGTAAGTACCATTGCCGGGAGTACTGTTCTGGTGATCGGACTTGGGGATATCGGGATGGAGTATGCCAAAAGAATGCAGGCTCTGGGAAGCCATGTGATTGGTGTTAAACGCAGGAGAAGCGAAAAGCCCCCATTTGTAGACGAGCTTTATTATGAAGAGGATGTGGATAGTCTGCTTCAAAGGGCTGATATTGTAGCACTAACTATGCCCGCATATGATAAGACGATTGGGTTTATGCGGGAAGAGCGGCTTAAAAAGATGAAGGAGACTGCAATTCTGATAAACGTGGGCAGGGGCAGTTTAATCGATACGCAGGACTTATACCGGGCATTGAAAGAGAAGTGGATAGCCGGTGCCGGGATTGACGTGATTACGCCGGAGCCGCTGCCATCTGACCATCCAATGTGGGATCTGGAAAATCTGATCTTAACACCCCATGTTTCAGGCGGATATTCGGTACCGGAGACTCTGGAGCGGATTGTAGGGATTGCCTTAGAAAACAGGAGGCGGTTAGCCGCAGGGGAGCCTCTGAAAAACAGAATTGACTTCCAGACGGGGTACCGGCTGTAAGATGGACTTCTATCAAAGAGTGGCAGTGGTATGCAAAATGATTCCGGAGGGCAGGGTGGCAACCTACGGTCAAATTGCTCTTCTATGTGGAAAACCAAAAAATTCCCGTCAGGTGGGTTACGCACTGATAAATAATCTGTCGGGAGATCATCTCCCCGCGCAGAGAATTGTAAACCATCAGGGATATCTCTCCGGTGCGGGATGCTTTCAGGAGCCGGATAAGCAGGATGTGCTTCTGGAAGAAGAAGGAGTGGAAGTAAGTCCCGATTTAAGGGTGGATTTAAAAAAATATGGCTGGAAGAATACATTGGAGGATGCCCTCTGTCTAAGGGCGTATTTTGAAAAAACGGGGATATAGAGGTCCCTGTTTTTTTGTGCCCATAAAGAGTCAACCATTTATATAGGAAACAGATTTACGGTACTCGGTAGGGGCAGCTCCAACGGTTTTTTTGAAAATCCGGCTGAAGTACAGTGCATTCTGATAGCCGGTCAGATCTCCGATCTCGTTTATGGTCAGGTCGGTTGTCTCCAATAATTCTTTTGCTTTGGTAATGCGGATTGAGGTAATATACTGCATGGGCGTCATGCCCATATATTGGCGGAAGGTACGGATAAACCAGCAAGTGCTGATATGGTTTGCCGCCGCATAGTCCTGGATACTCAGTTCCTGGGAGAAATGTTCGTTGAAATAGTGGACCGCGGTTTCAATTTCTGATTTTATCTTAGTGCTGCCAATTCCTTTCTCCTGTTGGTGCCGGGAAATCAGGGTGAGAAACTCCCGGAAATATAAGGTCAGCAATTCACAGTGTCCCGGACGCTTTAACTGCAGTTCCCGTATCATTTTATTCATAATCTGGGTGTATTCAGAAGTAAATCCGATCTCCAGCATATCCTGCTCTTTAAATCCTGCGGCGTCCAGAAGGGCTTCTGCGCCATAACCGGAAAAATGTATCCAGAAGAGTTCCGGGGTATTCTGGGCATAGTAATAATATTTCTGGGGTTCCAAAGGACGGTAGAGGATCAGGGAGCCTGCGGCAAGTTCTTTACGAACGCCGTTTTTTTCAAAATCGGCTTTGCCCTTGGCCACATAGATCAGCTGGTAATCAATACGTCCGTTGGGGCGCAGGGTAACCATTTCCTTTCGGGATATGAACCGGTAATTCCCGCAGCTGTAAATGGACAGTTCATGCTCCTGGTCCAAAATATCTATATCTATATCATTTAAATAGCCTGAGTTTGAGTACAAGGATACACCTCCGTTCAGTTAATTGACACGCAATATAATATAATTATAACCCGGTAAGATCATCGTGACAATAGGTATTGTATCATTTTGTGCATATATTCGTCTATCCTGGATATGGAAATTTACTTGGGTGGAACTTATAATCAGTATCAAGAAGAGCAATTTTAAAACTGCGCTGGTAGTCCTGATATTTATACTTTACAGACTACGAAATCAACGGCAGATGTCATGCATTTTAAATTTTACATGAACTACAGGAGGGTTCCAAAATGATAATTCCAAGATATTATGAAGATTTGAAGGTTTTGCACAAAAATACAATGCCAAACAGAAGTTACTACATTCCTGCTTCCGGCCAAAGAGGTGACCTGGTGGAGAACAGAGAAGCTTCTGATCGTTTTTTTCTGTTAAACGGAACCTGGAAGTTCCGGTATTATGACAGTATTTATGACCTCCAGGAGGAATTTTACCAGACCGGTTATGATACAAAGGATTTTGGAGAGATACCGGTTCCAGGCGTATGGCAGAACTTTGGATATGACCGCCATCAATATACCAATACCAGATATCCGTTTCCTATGGATCCGCCTTATGTACCCCAGGATAATCCCTGCGGAGCTTATCTTCATACCTTTGTGTATCATAAAGTTCCAGAGGCACCAAAGCAGTTTTTAAATTTTGAAGGAGTGGATTCCTGCTTTTATGTATGGATGAACGGAGTATTTGTGGGATACAGCCAGATCTCTCATGGTATGAGTGAGTTTGATGTAACAGATGTGCTGAGGGAAGGCGAAAACAACATTGCTGTTCTGGTTTTAAAATGGTGTGACGGCAGTTACCTGGAGGATCAGGATAAATTCAGAATGTCGGGAATTTTCCGTGACGTTTATCTTTTGAGCAGACCAGCGGATATGATTTTTGATTATTTTGTAAAAACAGATATTTCTGGTGATTACGAAAAAGCAGAAGTTTGTGCAGATCTTACATTCAGCCGTAATGAGATTCCGGTGGCATACAGCCTTGAGGACAGTCAGGGGCAGGTCGTTGCAGCGGGGGAATCCGAGGGCGGTAAGATACTGTTTGAAGTGGATCATCCGGTTTTGTGGAATGCGGAGCAGCCGTATCTCTATACCCTTGTGTTAAAAACAGATCATGAAGTGATTACCGAGCGTCTGGGTTTCCGTGAAATAGAAGTGCGGGATGCCGTTTTATATATTAATAATGTAAAAGTGAAGCTCCATGGGACGAACCGCCATGACAGTGATCCTATTACGGGGGCTGTCATCAGTGTGGAGCAGATGAAAAAGGATCTGGAATTGATGAAGCAGCACAATATGAATGCGATTCGTACCAGCCACTATCCGAATGCGCCGCAGTTCTATCAGTTGTGTGATGAATATGGTTTTTTTGTAATTGACGAGACAGACAATGAAAGCCACGGAACCGTTGATATCTATATGACAGAAGAGGACTGGAAAGAGAGTTTTGCACGCACTGCCCACTATATTTCCGATAACCCTGATTTTATAGAACCTACGTTAGACCGTGTCCGCCACTGTGTGGAACGTGACAAGAACCGCCCAAGTGTGATCTGCTGGTCCATGGGAAATGAATGTGGATACGGATGTACTTTTGAAACAGCTCTTAGCTGGACGAAGGAATTTGACCCCTCCCGTATTACCCACTATGAAGGTGCCCTCCATGCAGACAAGAACAGAGAAAATGATTTTTCTAATCTGGATACCTTCAGCCGGATGTATGCATCTGTGGCTGAGATTCACGAATACTTTAAAAATGGAATGGATAAACCTTTTGTACAGTGTGAATATTGTCATGCCATGGGAAATGGACCTGGTGATCTGGAAGATTATTTTCAGGTAATTCAGCAGTATGATGGGTTTATGGGTGGATTCATCTGGGAGTGGTGTGATCATGCAATTGATGTGGGAAAGACGGAACTGGGCAAGAGAAAATATGCCTATGGCGGTGACTCGGGAGAGTACCCCCATGACGGGAATTTCTGTATGGATGGACTTGTTTACCCGGACCGCACGCCTCATACGGGGCTGTTGGAATTTAAAAATGTACACCGTCCGGTGCGGGTGATGGAGTTTGTACAGGATACCGGAGAAGTGACTATCCGTAATTTCATGGACTATCGGAACCTGAAAGACTACCTGACCATTGCCTATACGGTATCCCAAGATGGATGTGTTTTTGAAAGTGGAGTGATTACAGATACTGAAATGCTGGATTTAGAGCCGCATCAGGAAAAGAAGCTGTCGATTTCGTTTACGGTACCTGCATCGGGTAAGTGCTATTTGAAGCTGGAATATCTGGCAGTGAAGACAGAGGGACCGATTCGTGAAGGGGATTTTCTGGGATTTGATGAAATCGCTTTATCCACGGAAGACAATCAGAATCAGACCGTAAAATCTCTAATGGAAAGTCTGAGTGTTCCACGGGAGGATGCAGATGATTGTCTAGTAATTGAGGAAGATGACCGATTCCTATATATCACCGGACCGGAATTTGCTTATGTATATAATAAGCTTACCGGTGGGTTCGAAAAAATGGTATTCCGGAATATGAATTTCCTGGAGAAACCAATGGAATATAATGTTTGGAGAGCGCCTACCGATAATGACCGGAATGTGAAGCATCTGTGGATGAAGGCAAATTATGATAAGACGGTAACACGTGCCTATGAAACCAGTTACAGAGTTCTGGAAGGATGTGTGGAAATCAGCACCAGCCTGTCCCTGTCCGCTATCTATACCCAGAGGCTCGTAGAGATTCAGGTATGCTGGACAGTTTATTCCGATGGAACAATCGGTTCCAGGCAGGAGGTACGCCGTCCTGCGGGGCTGCCGTTCCTGCCAAGATTCGGACTGCGCCTGTTCCTGCCCAAAGCAATGGGGCATGCCGAATATATGGGGCTTGGACCGGTTGAAAGCTATATTGATAAACGCCGCGCCAGCTTCCATGGAAAATTCCAGAGTCCGGTGACAAAAATGCATGAGGATTATATCCGCCCCCAGGAAAATGGAAGCCACTATGATTGCGATTATGTGAAGATCTATGGTACAAGGGCTGGTCTGACTGCTTATGGAAAAGAGACATTCAGCTTTAATGCATCCGTATACACACAGGAAGAACTTACTGGGAAGGCACATAACTACGAATTAGTTCCTTCTCCTTATACGGTACTTTGCCTGGATTATATCCAAAGCGGAATAGGTTCCAACAGCTGTGGACCGGAATTGGCAGAGGAATACCGTTTAGATAAAGAAGCATTTGTGTTTGAATGCTTTATGAAACCGTATTTGTGTAAAGAAGGTAAGTAATGTAAATAAGGTAAGTAATATAAATAAGTAAAGATAAAAATCTTAATTCAATATTATAAATAGAGGAACGAACTGCCCCCAGTCTGGAAGTATATAATATGCTTTTGCCTGGCAGGGCAGTTTTTTATTTGTACGCACATTCAAGAATTATAAAAAGTGTTGTAAATATAAGGAATTTTTGATAGTTTTTTATATAGGAATAGGTAAAACAGTTTGGTATAATGTACGAGGTTTATACAATATAGAGTTAATGGGTTCAGGGAAGAGAGTAGATAATGGAAGAGACAGGAATGGAAGAGTGAAGATAATGAAAGAGATAATACATGGAAGAGAGAAGATAATGGAAGAGCAGACAGGGCAAGTTAGAATTAATTCAACATCCAGAGTATTTAAAATGTCAATCCCAATTTTTGTGGAACTGATGCTGCAGTTACTGGTGGGAAATATTGACCAGATCATGATCAGCCAGTATTCACAGAAATCGGTGGCGGCAATTGTAAATGGGAACCAGATTATGAATCTGGTCATTATTGTGCTGAACATGATCAGCATGGCAACTACGGTTATATTATCCCAGTTTTTAGGGGCAAAAGATGACGAAAATGCATCGAAGACCTGTATGGTTTCGCTGACCCTGATCACGGGTGTCAGCGTAGTAATTACGCTGATTGTAATGCTGGCAAACAAGCCGATATTTACGATGATGAAGCTGCAACAGGAAATTATGGGTGAAACCAGGGCTTATCTGATGATTGTAGGAAGCTTTATTCTGGTTCAGGGGCTTTATCTGAACTTTGCGGCAATTCTCCGTACATATACTTTAATGAAAGAAGTGATGTATGTTTCTGTAATTATGAATATACTGAATATAGCAGGAAACGCAATCTTAATAAATGGCTGGCTGGGATTTCCCCAGATGGGTATAGCAGGTGCAGCCACATCTACGGTGATCAGTAAAACCATAGGGCTGCTGCTGATTATCCTGCTGTTTGTTAAAAAGGTGCGGCTTCCTCTGGGAATACGGTTTTTAATGCCGTTTCCTAAGAAATTACTGGGGAATCTGTGTAAAATTGCATTTCCCTCTGGAGCTGAGAGCTTTTCGTACAACGTATCCCAGATTTGTATTCTGGGAATTGTAAATACTTTTGGAACCATGGTAACGGCTACTAAGGGATATTGCAGTATTCTGGCAAATCTATCCTATGTCTATGCTGTTGCCCTTTCTCAGGCTACTCAAATTGTATTGGGATATTTACTGGGACTTAAAAAAATTGAAGATATCCAAAAGAGGGTGTGGAGCACTATGAAAATATGCCTCGGGGTCTGCCTGGGGGTGACGCTGCTGCTATTTATAAACAGCAATCTGGTATTTCGGATGTTTACCAGTGATCCGGAGGTACTGGCACTTGGCAGAAGAATTTTATTCCTGGAATTCTTTTTGGAGATTGGAAGGGCTATTAATATTATTATGACAAGAAGCCTGATTGCAGTGGGAGACGCGAAGACGCCGATGATTGCAGGAATTACAGGGGAGTGGCTGATTGCATTTGGCATGGCATATGTGTTTGGCATAACCCTGGGCTGGGGGCTGGAAGGCGTATGGATTGCAATGGCGCTGGATGAGTGTACCAGAGGTTTGATTTACGTTATCCGCTTCCGCCAGGGAAAATGGAAACGTCTGGCATATGGAAATATTGCCTGAAACGTAACGGTTTTACATATTTTATCACGAAGTGGGGGGATCTTTGATGATACTGCTGGTAACTTTCATTTTTACGGTTTGTTTCGGAACGGCTTATTGCCGTCTGGCTGACCCGCCTGGTGCAAAAGCGCTTGCCTTAAAGGCGGCAGCAACATCAATGCTGGTAATACTGGCGTTATACGGCGTTCTCTCCCGGGGTGGGAGGGTGAATTGGCTCATCTTTCTGGGGGCGCTGCTTTGTATGACTGCAGATGTGCTGCTGGAGCTCTATTTTATAGCAGGAGCAACTGCATTTGGGTTAGCCCATATTTGTTTTATTATGGCATTTGCAATGGACGGCGGGGCAGAATGGATTACAATTCTTATTTTTATATTGATTTACGTGACAATTATTGGTGTATTTTACAGAGATATTCCAGGACTTTCCAAACTTAAAATTCCCGCGTTTCTCTATATGGCTGTTTTAAGTATTATGGCATCCATGGGTATAACAGTGGGGATTGTACGGGGAGGAATCAGCGGCGTACTGGCTGCTGCGGGTGGAATCTTTTTTGTATGTTCCGATTGTATCCTGGGCTTTCGGCTGATTCATAAGAAGAAAGAAAAGATTTACCGGTATGCGGTTATGACCCTGTATTATGGGGCGGTTTATCTGATAGCTGCATGCGGGGTGATTTAACAGTGTTAGGAGCTGAAAGTTGTGATATCCAGCGTAAAAAGTACATTTGACAATTTTGTTAAAAAGTGATATCATGTAAGCACAAAAAGGAATAACCGCCGACGTGAAAGCAGTGGTTGCCCTCAATAAGGATTGTCCTTTGGACAAAAACTACCCTGTTCTCGGAAAACAGGGTAGTTTTATTTTGATCGCTTGTCTATATAGGCGAGCAACGATATTAAAAAACTTCCAAATAGTAACATAAGTGTTAGAACTTGGTATGTATTCATATCATCACCCCCCATCCTCTAAAGTTGGAGGGCAACCACCCTGTAACGGTTATTCCAGATATTTATGGATTAAAAACCAGTCCCTGAAATTAACCGGATATGTCATGAATAAAGAACTTGTTTCATATATTAAGCCAAGAGAATATTTCATTTGAAAAATGGCCCGCAGTGCGGACTGATAGGGGGTATATATGAATTATATTTGGGGCGGTATGATCATAATCGGGATTATCTATGGTGCGTTTACCGGAAGGATGCAGGAAATAACAGATGCGGCGCTTACGTCATCCAAGGAGGCGGTTACGCTGTGTATTACAATGGTGGGGGTTATGTCCCTTTGGGTAGGGATTATGGAAATTGCCTCTGAAGCGGGACTAATTAAGAGTCTGTCCAGAAAAATAAGGCCGTTTGTACACTTTATGTTTCCTGAGATCCCTAAGGACCATAAGGCAAATGAACATATTACCACTAATTTCATTGCCAACTTTCTGGGGCTTGGATGGGCGGCAACCCCGGCGGGATTAAAGGCAATGGAAGAACTGGGGGAATTGAATCATCACAGGCCTGTCGCCAGTAAGTCTATGTGTACGTTTTTGATCTTAAATATTTCGTCGCTGCAGCTGATCCCGGTAAATATAATCGCGTATCGCAGTCAATATGGGAGTACAAATCCTACAGCAATTGTAGGTGCGGCAATCGTGGCGACCTGTGTTTCCACCCTGACTGGGATTGTATTTGCAAAGATAATGGGAAAAAGGAAAAGCTGCTGATCGATGGAAATGATATAAGCGTGTAAAGGGGAAAAGATTACTCCAATAAGAGTAGTCTTTTTTTTATTTGGCAAAATTAATAAAAAAAGGGTGGGGATTTGCGTAAAACAGGATAAATATACAAAGAAATTACAACATGGAAAACCGTATTATACAAAAAAAATGGACGTATGTACCAATACATATCCTTAATATATCAAATATAATTAGAAATATACTCAAAAATCTGCCGGATTTCGTGATGATGCTGTAAAATTCCTTTACCATCAATCACTTGTTAGATGGCAGCAAGAAACTGCAGCACTGGATTTCTATATAAAGGAGGGATGAGAGGGCAGGAGCCAGGCTGAAAGCAACAGCATAATTTAGGGAAAAATCATTTCATGAAAATGAGCAACAGAAAGGGAGAGGTTGATAAATGAAGAAGAAACAATTGTGGAAACGAGTCTTGCCTTTGATTCTAAGTACTTGTATGGTGGTTCAGCCGGTTCTTCCGGCGAACGCTGCAGGCATTGAAAAAATCGCAGACTCGGCAGACATTGCGGAGCGTGTGGATACAGCAGCGGCGAAAGAGAAAGCCAAAGCAGGAGAAGCTGCGTCTAACCAGGCGCAGGTCATACCCGGGGAAACAAATGAGATTTATGAAAAAGATTTTTCCAAAGATGGGATAGAAGGTTTCTCTGTGAAAAGCGGATCAGCAGCGTTAAGTAAGTCTGACGGAAAGCTGCAGGTTCCCGGAAGCGGAACGAAACTGATCATTGATGAAAATTCACCGACACTGAAAAATACTGAGGTAGAATTTGAAATTGACCCGGCAAATAATAACGGCAGGTTTTATGCTGTTGTGAGATATGCGGGACCGAATTCTTATACGGCAATAGGCAACGGGGGTGTTGGCGGCAATACGTCACCCTGGTATTTGATAACCGGAGACGGAAAAAAGGTTTCCCTTTTAAGCGGTGCACCGGGAACAGACGGCAATTTATACGGAGACGGGCAGCGGCTTTATGCAAAACGTGTGAAGCCTTATAAACTTCGTGTAAGAGTGGTTGAAAAGGTGGTTACTGTTTTTCTGGATGGCGCAGAAATATTCAACGGAGAAGTGCCCGGGATTTCCATGGATGCCGGCAAGGCGGGTATGTACTTTGAAAATAACGGCGGCGGTATTGGAACTTTTTCGGTATCCTCTCAGAATGAGTTAGAACCCGCTGCTTTGGATGTAACGGAGAAGGAGATTGCATCTTTGCAGATGTCCGTAAAAGTTGACCAGGCTTTTCCGCGGGTCATCAGTTATAATTTAGACGGCAAGACCATGCAGGGACAGGAAATTCCATATTATGTTGTGGAGGTTAACAATAAAGCTTACGTGCCCACGGTTACTTCCGAAATCAATGGAAACAGGGCAGTCTATCATATGGATGTGAACGGAATGACCTTTGATACGGTATTGACAGTACGGGACAATGTTATGGTTATGACCCTTGAAAACATTGCTGAGGGAATTAAAACCATTCATTTTCCAAAACACAGCCTGGTATCCGTAAGCAGTGACCAGGAAGGTGCAGCACTTACCGTTAATGATAACCGGGTACAGAAGAGTGTGGATTTAACAACGAATCCTGCAGAAGACCCGGCATATAAAGAGGCTGTGATCACCGTTGTGAATAACCACGAGCTGGCGGCATCTGTCCGGAATGATTCTTCCAAAGAATATGGAGCAGCAGCATACCAGACCATGAAAAACGGAGATCATTACACCACAGGATTGTGGACCAATGAATTTTTAGTTCGGGGGCTGGATGACCAGGATTACGAGAAACCCTATACGGCAGTGGCAGTCACCGCTGACCGGAACCAGGATGGAAAGATTGATTTCCAGGATGGGGCAATTGCATACCGGGATGATTGTTATGGGGATGAATCGGATAAAGAGATTAAAGGTTCCGAAGCAGTTATGAACGCATATACCAGTATCGCCATGAATGTTGGAAGTGCGGCGCAGTATCCGTTTTTACGTATCTTAGACAATGCGAAAAAGTTCAATCTGGGGACAGACGGATTTCAGCAGATGATTATTATAAAAGGTTATCAGGGAGAAGGACATGATGCAAGTCATCCTGACTTCGCCAATTATAATAAACGTGCAGGGGGTCTGGAAGATTTTAATACGCTGCTGTCAGAGGGTGAAAAATACAACGCTTATTTCGGTGTACATATCAACCACACGGAAATGTATCCGGAAGCCAGCCAGTATGCGGTGGATGAACTGAATACCGGAACCGGAGCATGGAGCTGGTATGACAGTGCGGTAAATATGATCCGTGAAAATGATATACTAATGGACGGGTCCAAGATTCCCGGCGGAAATATGGAACAGAGACTTCAGCAGCTGAATGAAGATACCAACGGGAAGCTGAAACTGATATACGTTGATACTTATTTCGACAACCGGTTCGCACCTTACCGCCTGGAAAATGCAATTAACGGGCTGACGGATCAGGGAACGGCAGTAGCTACCGAATATCCGGAGAAGATGACTACCAGAAGCGCTTGGGCACATCATATTAACAGTACTTATGCAGGCGCAGGAAATATGGTGCGGTTTGTCTACAACGGACAAAAGGACATCTTTGGACAGACAAGCCTCTTCCGTGGGGAAGGCAGCCGTGTTAATGGATTTAACGGATGGCAGGGAGCAGACGATTATTATGCTACTATGAGGGACTTTTTTACAAATGTTCTGCCAAACCGTTTCCTGGCCCAGTACCCCATCAGCCAGTGGACGAATAATGATAAGGCTGTGTTAGGCAGTAACAATGAAGTTGTAACCGAGATGAAAAACGGAAAAAATGTAATCAGCCTGAATGGGCATGAAGTGGCGTCCGGAAATAAAATCTTCATACCATGGACAATCGATGGACAGGAAAAGATCTATCATTATAATGAAGCCGGAGGAACAACCAGCTGGACGCTGCCCCAGAGATGGAATTACTCCAATGTGAAGCTGTATAAACTCACGTCTACTGGGAAGACAGAGGAACAGATATTAAGCGTAGGTGCAGACAAAACCGTCTCCATAACTGCGGACGCCCGTCAGGGATATGTGATCTATCCGGGAGATGCGGCAGTAGAGATTCCGGATATGGCTGCCTATGACTGGAGCACAGGAAGCCTGGTAAAAGATATGGGATTTGACAGTCATACCTTTGGTAACGGATGGAGTAATATTAATGATAATCCAAAGGTAACATTTACCGATACCAGCATAGGAAATACCATGGTTCAGATTACAGGCAGTGAGGAAGGCGGAATCAGCCAGGAAATGACCGGGCTTACGCCGGGACAGAGCTACTCAGCTTCTGCATGGATTCGTACCTCTGAGGGAAGAAAGGTGCATTTAGCTATAGAAGATGGGAAGGGAACAAAGCTTGCTGAAAACTATATAGACAGTTCCAATGTAATCTATGGAGTTCATCATACTGATAAGTACAGAGAGTATTTCCAGAGAGTAAAACTTTCCTTTACGGTACCGGAAGGACAGACAACGGCTGTGATTAAAATCAACGCCGATGCAGGAAGTGAATCCTCCACGGTTATGATTGACGATGTGCGGGTTATTCCTGTTACTCTGACAGATCAGGGAGACCATTATTTCTTTGAAGATTTTGAAAATGTGGATCAGGAGTACGGTCCGTTTGTTTCTACGGAATCAGACCAAAGCCATTTATCCGAAATGAACCAGATCAACGGTGGGCTCACAAACGATGTAATCGAAGGGAACTACTCCCTGAAAATCCGAAATGGGGACTACATGAGGACGCTTTCTCACCGTGTCCGCCTGAAACCTAATACCACTTATACAGTTGGGCTGGACTATAAGGCATCTGCCGCAAATGCATTTGCACTAGGAGTAAAATCGGACAAGGCTCTGGCGGCAGAAGATGCAAAAAATGCCGTGCTTGTATTTAAGCCCCTTGGCGGTACGGGTTTTGCTAAAAAAGAAAGCACGAAAGCAGCTTTTACAACCGGTGATTACGATGATTATTATATTGACCTTAAAAAGCAGAGCGCTTCCGAATATATTATTGATAACTTCTATGTAAATGAAGGAAAAGATGGGGATATTCAGGAGTATACGTTAAGCTTTGCCCCGGGAGAAGGAACTGTAAGCGGGGAAGACCCAAAAGACATAAAGGCCACAGAGGGCATGGCAATTGTACTTCCGGAAAATACCTATACCAGAAAAGATTTTGATTTTATCGGATGGAATGACGGAAAGAAGACCTATGATGCCGGCGCTGTTTACAGCATGCCGGGCAGGAGCATGACGCTGACAGCTGCCTGGGAGGAAGGCGGAATCACTTATACGCAGATTCCAAGCTCCCAGTTAACCGCAGTGGCAGAAAGCCAGCAAAGTGACACACCGGGAGCTACCGATGGACCTGGAAGCAATGCGGTAGATGGAGATACGGCAACCAAATGGCATTCTGCATACAGTTCATCCAGTTCCACTCCTGCGGCAGATATTTCCAAGGACAAATACAATGGAATTACCATTGATCTGGGCGGAGTCTACGAGATTGGCAAACTGGAATACATTCCAAGGCAGGATGGGGGCAAAAACGGTATCATTACCGGATATAAGCTCTATTACAGCGAAGCAGAGGAAGGGACCTATGAAGAAGGAGCCTTTTTGGAAGTTCCGGAAGGAAGCGGAACCTGGGCTGGGGATGCTTCTAAGAAAACCGCTAAATTTTCTTTGATAAAAGCACGCAGGCTGATGCTTCGTGCAACCGCCACATTAGCGGACAGTACTTTTATATCGGCAAGTGAGTTCTATATCTATCAGGCACAGAGAAATAACTATGAATATGAAAAAGCAGAAGTAAAATCAGCAGCGGCAGACAGTACACAATCCGGATATCCGATTACAAATATGTTAAAGGATGACAATAATATTTACCACAGTGACTGGTCCGGCGGAATCGATATGGCGAAGGGAATTAACAACAAACTGACCTTTGATTTTGGAGAGACCAGCAAAATAGGCAGGCTGGAATATCTGCCAAGGCAGAGCGGCGGCAATAATGGTATTATTACAGAATTTAAATTGTATTACAGTACCACGGCAGACCAGGATGACTGGCAGGAGGTTCCGGGCGGAGAGATCACCTGGGCGGCAGATACGGTTAAGAAAACAGCTGTATTTACTCCGACAGATGCCAGAAGAATTCAGATGAGGGTACGCCATGCCATGGGCAACCTGTCAGATCCGGCAGATAAATTTATCTCCGGGCAGTATATGGCATTTTACAAAGCAATTGACAAGGAAGAGCCGGGAGATGAGGATCTGGTTATTACCCCATCTTCCTGCGGCTGCACATTCCAGGATCTGGTATTTGCTGACCGTAAAATAGTTATACCGAAAAATGCAGATCAGACTACAGTTGAATTATCTGCAAAAGGAATCTTGCTTCCATGTGAAGAACCCGGACATGCAGAAGAAAATATCAGCTATTCATTTGAAATTGCAGAGGCAGTGGCGGGGACAACCGTATCCGGAACCGAACTTCGGGTTGGTTCAACGGGAATTATAAAACTCCGTGCCGCTTCGGAAGTAAACGGAGCGAAAGCGGTACGCACGGCGGTATTTACCGTTGTCAAAGGGGAATACACCGTAACTGCACAGGCAGACCCGGCAGAAGGCGGATCTGTGGAAGGAACAACAGATGTAGAGGCAAACGGAACAGCGGTGTTAACGGCAGAAGCGAATCCGGGATATCTCTTTGACGGATGGTATCTGGGAGAAGAAAAAGCAAGCGGTGAACCTGTCTTTACGACACCGGAGATTACAGCAGATACCACCTATGTGGCTAGATTTATCCGTGATTTAAAAGATGTGACGATTACGGTACAGACCGAGGATGAAACAGCAGGAACCGTATCCGGAGGCGGTACCGTAAAAGAAGGAGAAAAGGTAACGATTACTGCTCAGGCGAAGGAAGGATATACCTTTGAGGGCTGGTATCTGGAAGGCGTAAAGGTATCCGAAGAAGCAGAATATGAAGTAGAAGCGGCAGAAGATGCAGTTTATACGGCGAAGTTTAAAAAGGATGCCCCGGCAAAGGTAACGGTTACCGTACTGTCAGAGGATGAAGAGGCAGGAACCGTATCCGGAGGCGGAGTCGTGAATGCAGGAGAAAAAGTTCTGATCAGCGCCCGGGCGAAGGAAGGTTACACCTTTGACGGCTGGTATTTAGGAGAAACCAAAGTATCAGATCAGCCGGAATACGAAGTAGAGGCAGCAGAGGACATTACTTATACCGCCCGATTCAGGAAAAATGAGGTACAGCAGATCACCATTACCGTAGAAGCCACAGAAGGTGGAACGGCGCAGGGAACTGCAACGGTAGATCCCGGTACAATGGTAACCATTACAGCGGCCGCCGATGAAGGATATACTTTTGACGGATGGTATCTCAATAACATTAATAAATCCAAAGAAGAGGTCTATCAGGTAGAAGCAATTAAAAATGAGACTTATGTGGCTCGTTTTACAAAGGCTGAAGAGCCCCAGCCGGAAACTGTGACGATTACCACAGAAGCCCAGCCGGGAGGAACCGTAAGCCAGGGCGGAATTGTTAATAAAGGAGACCTGTTCATCATAACGGCATCTCCGAAGGAAGGCTTCCGGTTTGCAGGCTGGTATTTGGAAGATCAAAAAGTATCCGATGATTTAAGCCTGGAAGTTGTGGCTGTGGAAGATGCAGTTTATACAGCGCACTTTGAAGAAATACCAAAAGAAATGATAACCATAAAGGTTCAGGCTGAAACAGGGGGAACCGCCACAGGAGGTGCTACGGTGGAAGCCGGGGCAGTTGTAACGATTCAGGCATCTGCTCAGGAAGGTTACGAATTTGCAGGCTGGTATATCGGGGATATGAAAGTATCATCACAACCGGTTTACACAATAAATGCAATACAGGATACCCTCTATTTAGCGAAGTTTGTTAAAAAAGAAGCGCCGAAACCACAAAAAGTTAACGTAACGGTAAAAGCAGAAAAAGGCGGAACGGCAGCGGGTACGAAAACGGTAGATTCGGGAAGCAGAGTCACCATAACCGCAAAGCCGTCATCAAAATATACGTTCCAGGGATGGTATTTAAAGGGCAAAAAAGTGTCCACATCCGAGAAATACACGGTGACCGTTTATGAAGATACCGTTTATACTGCTAAATTCAAAAAGATAACGGCGCCTGGAAAGGTAACTGGCTTAAAAGCATCCAACCAGACTACCGGTAAGATCAGGCTTAGCTGGAAGAAAACCAGCGGTGCACGTGGTTATGAATTAAGCCGCTATAACCCGGCAAAGAGAAAGTGGAGTGTGGTAAAGACTACAGGGCAGACCGACATCACCGTGAAAGGCTTAAGCCGCGCAGAGGTGTATAAATTCAGGGTAAGAGCATATTCCATATCCGGAAGTAAAAAGCTGTACGGAAAATACTCAGCAGCTTTAAAGACAGCTACAGCACCGAAAAAACCGGTACTCTCCGTTAAGAAAGCTTCCAAGACAAGCGTGAAGCTGTCCTGGAAACAGGGATCGAATGCAGACGGATTTGTAATTTATATGCAGACCGGAAAAGACGGTTTTAAAAAGATAAAAAGTGTACCAGCAGAAACTACGGCATATACAAAGAAAAATCTGAAAAAGGGCAGAACGTACCAGTTTAAGATTCGTAGTTACAAAAAGGCTGGAAGCAGTAAAGTGTACAGTAAATATTCCAAGACTTTATCTGTGAAATTGCGTTGATAAAACAACGTTAATAAAACAACGTTAATAAAACAATGTTAAGCTAACATTAGCAGGGCAGTGATTCGTGAGACTGATAGACATAAAATGTTTATCACCGGGAACCACTGCTCTGCTTTTTTGCTTTTAGAAGCAGTGTGCCGCATACAAACCCTTGGAACAGGGGATAATGTAAGATAATTCATATGCCCAAGGAGAGATAATCATGGATGACATCATTGTGCGGTTACATTCTGTTGAAATAAAAAATATTAAAAATACTACTTATGGAAAAGTTGAAATGCCTTCCCGGATACACCAGAGCCTGGTTCTGGATGACTCTGAAATATTGGGGATTTACGGGCAAAACGGTTCGGGAAAGACAACGGTAATTGATACTCTTTTTTACGTTCAGAAGATCATGATGGGGCTAAGCATCCCGGAGGAACTGGTCAATTATATTACAAACGGGCAGGAGTATGCCAAAGTTAAGGCTGTGTTTCTGGTGAGCGGAAGGGAAAGGCAGTTTGAAGTGGAATATGAGATCTGGTTTCGCAAAACCGAAGAAAATACCGCAGTTATTTCCAGAGAGGCCTTATCCGCAGCCAGGATTGTACAGGGGGAGATTCAGGAAAATCTGCTGTTTATGGAGTATACCACTGAAGATGCGGATTGTATCTTTACCCCGAAAGAGATGCTGGAGGAAGTCACCAGCGGAAACGCCGAGAACGGAACCAACCTGATCGTTGCCAAGAAAGTAGCCCAGATTCATAACTGTTCCTATATCTTTGGGGAAACCAGCCGGGAGATCTTCTGCAATGAAAGCGGAGTAAACTTCTTAGATTATGCCTTTATCATCCAGTCCTTATATAACTATGCCATGATGGATCTGTTTGTCATCCGGGATTCTCATTCCGGTGCCATCAGTGCGGACTTTCTGCTCCCGGTGGCTTTCCGGGTAACAGACCGGAAATCTGCAACCAGAGGAGATTTTGTAATTGCCTTAAAGGAGCCTACCCTTGTAGAAGAAAGCCGTTTTGAACTGCTAAAACAGATCGTGGGGGAAATCAACATCGTGTTAGCCACAATTATTCCTGGAATGACACTGGATATCCGGGACTATGGGCAGCAGCTGGTAGAAAACGGCGGAATAGGAAGGAAGGTAGACCTGACATCCAGGCGGGGAGATATCGAAATACCAATCCGCTTTGAATCCGACGGTATCGTTAAGATTATATCCATTTTAAATGTACTGATCCGGGCATACAGTGATCCGGGCATCTGCCTGGTTGTGGATGAACTGGATGCCGGAATCTACGAATACCTGCTGGGTGAACTGCTGGATATCTTTAATAAGGGGGCAAAAGGACAGCTGGTCTTTACTTCACACAATCTTAGAGCATTAGAGATGCTGGGTAACGACAGTATTTTATTTTCCACAGCCAACCCCGGCAACCGCTATATCCGCATGCAGAATACGGCAAACAGCCTCAATCTGCGGGATGCCTATATCAGAAGCATCACCTTAGGCGGGCAGCAGGAATGCATCTATACGGATACGGACAGCATTAAGATTGCCAGGTCATTTCGTAAAGCGGGGAGGGAAATTACAAATGCCAGATAAAGAGAAAAAAGTAATTATTTTTATTGTGGAAGGCCCGAGCGATGAAGGAGCAATCGGATCTATCATGCAGGAATTTTTCTCAACCAGCGAGGTTAAGTTTCATGTAATTCACGGAGATATTACTGCTAGGGGAAGTGTGGACTCAGATACCATCATTAAAAAAATCAACGCATGTATGGAAGAGGTCAAAACAAAATACCGGTATACGGATGAAGATATCCTGAAAGTAATTCACCTGTCTGATCTGGACGGAGCTTTTGTGGACGCCAAAAATGTAGTACAGAAAAAGTCCGGTCCCACAGTTTATTATACGGATCATATTGAAACATCTAATGTGGGATCTCTGATCAAGCGCAATGAGCTGAAGTCAGAATTATTATATAAATTATCCGCTACCGGTAAAATTAATGAAGTGCCCTACCGCATTTATTATATGTCCTGCAATCTGGAGCATGTTCTGTTTAATGAGCTGCGGGAGTTTACCAGCGAAGAAAAATGGGAGTACTCAGACACCTTTGCAGAACAGTTCGAGGGAAAGCCGGAAGAATTTATCGAGTTCCTGGGGAAAAACCGGGTGGCGGTGGACGGAACCTATAAGGAGACCTGGGATTTTATTCAGGAAGGAGATAATTCTCTGAACCGGTATACTAATTTCCAGCTGGCGTTCCAGTAAACCAACGGAAGAGTTATGTTAACCGCAATAACTTCCAGATGGGGGGCAAAAGATTCTCTTGCCTGAACATTGGGCTATTTGTTAAAATAGCAGAATAAATAATAATGAATTTTGTAATAAATGACTGGAATGTTGAGAGACGAGATTTTGGAGAGTGTGTAAAATTACTATAATTAATAAATATATTATTTTCAGCAGACCGTAACGAACACAAATTTGTTACGGTCTCTTCAGATAAAACCTCACTGCTTAAAAATGTAAATATATTCCAGAACCAATCCGGACATAATGTGATAAAGTGATTCAAGAGTACAAATATAGCAGCATGGGTGCAATAGACAGGAGAGAATATGAGCAGAAAATATATGTTGGTTTCTATTGGCTTTCTGGTTCTGCTGGTGGTTCTGTACATACAGTTGTTTATGTTCAGTTCCGTCGGTCAGGCGGAGGTGACGGACAAAAAACAGGGCAGCCGAATGATTGTCATCAGCAAGGACAATGATCTTATTTACCAGCATCTGCGCAAAAGCACTGCAGAGGCGGCGGAACAATATCATATTAATGTAGAGAATCAGACACTACAAAGCTGGGAGTCAACCACACTGCGGGACAGTGTGGTGTTTGCCATATATTCAGGGGCACAGGCTGTAGCATTTCAGTCCAGCGACCCGATGTTTACGCAGGAGATGTATGAGCTGGCGAGAAAGCAGGGGGTGCAGCTAATCCTTTATGAGAGCGAAAACTACCAGCGTGACACGATTCCGGCTGTAAGTGCCAATTCTTACAGCATCGGTACCAGCACCGGACAGCTGGCAATAGACGCAGCGGGTGAACAGGGATGCAAAGCGGTACTGGTACTGGAAAAGACGCAGGAAGGAATACCCTCTACATACCAAAATATGAAAGTTCAGGGGATCATGGAAGTGTTCGGACAGCATGATGATGCAGAGATTGTGCAGACTCTTTCTACCGAAGAGGAGGTATATGCGGGTGAAAAGCTGGCAAACACGCTTGAGACGCTGAAAAATACCTACAATACAATTATTTGTCTGAACGCATATACAGTTCCACTGATTGCGCAGCAGGTAATTGACAGTAATCTGGCTGAAAAAGTGCAAATTATCGGATATGGTATGCAGCAGCAAACTTTAGATTATGTAAGCAGAGGAGTTATTTACGGCACCGTGACACCGGATCCAGATCAGATGGGTAACGATATCGTGGCAATGCTGCACACGCGGGTAAATAATCACTCTTATGACGATAATATGCCGGTACCACTGCATACAATTACCCGTGAAAATGTGGATAAGTTCAGTAGGCAGTGGCTGGAGACAGAGCAATGAGCGGGGGTCGGAAACAAAGCAAACCTCCGTCACTTCGGCATACATTGCTGTTTACCTATTTTATTGCGGCAATCATCTGCTGTATGGTTGGTGTCTATAATTTTCTCTCATCCCAGTTCCTATTGAAGAGAATGACTACATTTGCAGAAGTAAATCAACAGCTTTCCGAAGTGCAGACTACGACTCAAACCTTTCAGGATAACATCAGTGACTATCTTTTTTCTCGAAACTCCGTCTCTCTGCAAAGCTATTATGATAATCAGAACCAGTTAGAGAAGATTGTGGAACAACTCCGGGACCAAGGCGGGCAGCAGGACATACGTTACATCAATCTGGGCGGAAACCTGAGCCATTATCTGAGATCTGCTGAGGATTTGATCGTTGCCAAGCGCAATCAAAAAAACACAGAGTATGTGGAGTTATACGAAAGCGTGAGTTATGATTTCCGTCTGATCAACCAGTATATTCAGTCATTGATGGCCAGCGAGCTTCAGGAGAGCAGCGCCCAGTACTACGAAATGCAGCAGGTGGTCACGATTCGTACCGCATTGTCCTATGGACTGTTTGGTGCATCTATATTTTTTGTGGTATTTTTACTGATCAACCTTAGCAACAACGTGAGCAGACCCATCACACGACTGGCGGGCTATGCAAGACGTGTTGCGGAAGGAGACTATGGCATTGACATCTGTTTGGAGCAGGAGAACCTGGAATTTAAACAGTTGTATGAGTCTTTCGAGGTCATGGTGGAGAATACCCGTTTGTATCTGGAAAGCCTGAAGGAGAAGCAAAAGCTGGAAAATGAGCTGGCACAGCAGCAGATTATGACACTGGAAAAAGATAACCTGCTGCAGGAAGCAGAGCTGCATGCACTGCATGCACAAATGAATCCACATTTTATCTTTAATACCATTAATATCGGGGCTAAAATTGCCATGCTGTCAGGAGACGAGGTGGTTTGCGAGTATCTGGAAAATGCCGCAGATGTATTTCGATACAATCTGGCAGGTCTGGATAATGCAACACTGGAAGAAGAACTGGGCAATGTGGAGGCTTATATGAAGCTGCTGACCACCCGATTTGGACCACGGCTGCAGTTTGATGTACAGGTAGACGAAACGGTTGCGCTGAATGCGGTGACTCTGCCCCGGATGACACTGCAGCCCTTGGTGGAAAATGCTTTCGTGCACGGAGTGAACCTGATCGAGGAGGGGGGACAGATCTTATTAAAGATCAGCGGTGATCAGAGAGCTGCCATAGTGGTGATCGCTAACACCGGACCGGAATTTCCAAAAGAGAAGATTGAGGCACTGTACACGGAGGAGTATCAAGAGCACCGGGGACATTTGAGCGGAATCGGACTGAAAAATGTCTACCGGCGACTGCAGATTGTCTGCCGTTGCCAGAGACCGGTGGAAATTGAATCGGCTGACGGCTGGACGCAGGTACGGCTGAAAATACCAGCAGAATAACCACAGCTTCAGAGGAGGAGATAAGGAATGAGTATACGCGTTTTAGTGGTAGATGATGAGCCCATCGCTGCCCAGGCAACAAATGTGATGGTACAAAAGACAGATGCGGTACTGGAAGTAGTAGGTACTTGTTTTTCCGGCCGGGATGCGATGGAGAAGACTGCATTACTGCACCCCGATATTGTAATTATGGATATCCAAATGCCCGGTCTGAGCGGATTGGAGGCGATCAGGAAGATCCTGGCATTTGCTTCCGAGACCAGATTTATTATCGTTTCCGCATACAGTGAATTTAATTACGCAGTTGAAGCACTGTCCATGGGGGCAAGTGATTATCTACTGAAGCCGGTTAAGCAGGCTGAGTTTTCCGCGGCTTTAAAAAAGGTAATGGCGGATATCGCAGATCATAGAGCCGAAATGAATGCAAAGGATGCAAGGCAGAAGCGATTGCAGATCGCCCAGCCAATGATTCAGCGGGATTTTATCCACGCACTGCTGCCTGAACGAAATTCTGATGAAAGACTGCTGGCATGTGCCAGTTTCCTGGGATTATCTAATCAGCCTGTGTTTATTGTTGTTTTTCTTTATGACACCGGGAGGGTTGCACAACTGTGGAACATCCTGCTGGAGCGCCTGCCGGAGATGAAAGAGAGTATCCGGGATGTGTTAGAAGAAGGAACAGCCTGTGCGCTGATTCTCGTTCCAGCCAACGAATCACCAGATACATATCCGGTTGATTTCAGCCGCCGCCTGGACTTTATTCTCGCTGATATGAACAAAAAGGATAAGAGCGCAGCGAGAATTTTGGCAGGGGTGAGTCAGACGACAACAAGACCTATGCAATGCCGGTTTGGGCTTCAGCAGGCATTGAGTGCCCTGGAATATGCGGAGGCGTTTTCAGATGACAAATTGCCAAGTCAGGTTTTCGACGAGACAAAGATGCAGCTGGATCAGCAGATAAACAGTTCCTACGGGCAGCAGGAGAATATCCTGTCCTCCACAAAAAAAATAGTCGATCAGGCAGCCAGCTATATAGAAAAAAATTTTAACAAGGAACTCAACCTTGTTGAGGTGGCATCCAGTGTGAATCTCAGTCCTTATTATTTCAGCCGCCTCTTCAAAGAGCACACCGGCAGCAACTTTAAGGAACGACTGCTTCAGGTACGGATTAAGCATGCTAAGCAGCTGCTATCTAAGACCGACAGCAGTATAAAAGAGATTACATATCTGGTGGGGTTTAATGATCCGAACTATTTTTCTAAGGTGTTTCACAAATATACGGGAATCAGGGCCGGTGACTACAGGACCTCAGCAGAGAGGGGGGATAGTAAGGATGAAGGTTAGACGATTCATTGCAGTTTTTATAGCAGTCATTTTGCTGTTTCTTTTGGAGGGCTGTTACCGGGATGAGCCTGTTTTGCAGTCAGAGCAGTCGCAAGTACAGCATATCAGGGTTGGGTTCTCCATGGCAACGCTGCTGGAGGACCGATGGCTGAGAGACCGGGATATTTTCCAATCCAAAGCCGAGCAAAAGGGTATCGATGTGATCGTGCGCAATGCCAATCGAGATTCGGAGATTCAGTACGCCCAGGTACAGGAACTGCTGGGACTGGGGATTGATGTGCTGGTAATCGCACCAAACGATGCGGAGAAGGAGGTTCGCTGCGTGAATCTTGCCAAAGACCAGGGGGTGCCGGTGATCGTATATGACCGTCTGATCCGCAATTCCGGAGCAGATGTTTATATTGCATTTGATAATATCATGGTCGGGCGGCTGATGGGAGAGTATCTGATAGAGCATGCAGGGAATGGTGGATATTTACTGGTAAATGGACCAATGAGCGATAACAACTGCCCCATGATTCGTGAGGGATACATGGAGGTACTGGAACCATATATTACGTCTGGTGATATTTGGATAGTGGATGAGACCTGGATCGAGGGCTGGGTGCGGGAAAATGCATACAATTTTGTTAAAGAAAGGATTGACAGCTATCGGGATAAATTGGTTGCGGTCATATGCGGCAATGACTCACTGGCATGGGGAGTGACTGACGCATTTGGTGAAAACCGGATTGGTGGAGTGGAGGTGGTGGGTATGGATGCGGATATCTCTGCCTGTCAGCGCATCGTAGCGGGACGTCAGGGGCTGACCGTGTACAAGCCGATCCAGGATCTGGTCAGTGAGACACTGGCTGCCTGTGAAAAGCTGGCACTGGGCCAGTCTCTGGATACAAAGAGTACGCTTTACGATGGACAGACAGATATTCCATACATCGCAATAGAAGTATATCCGGTTACACAGGAAACGATAAGGGATACGGTAATTGCTGACGGCTTTCATTTGGAGGAGGACATCTACAATTGATGCAGGCTGTGTAACTTGAATTCGGGGTAAATATACCGCAAAGTGGGGCGTACAGATTAAGTACACATTGTATACAGAGGTAGTGCCTGTCATGGTCCGCCCCATTCTCTTTCTGGGATAACATTTCTTGAAACAAAGCATGATCAGGTTACATAGCCCGCTATACACCCTTTATTTTGAGCTAATCTCCCCATAAGCTTTGATAGGTTTTGTATGCATAATACAAGGCGGTAAAAGCCTTATTTAATGTAATACCGCTGTTTTTTTAAAAGATTAAAAGAGCAAAGATTTACTCTGTACAAGCAAAAGATTCTATTGTTAAACATACCCTAAGTTTGTTAATATAAGGTATAGTTACACAGCGTTATATTGTTAAAATAAAATTTGAAAAGGAGGGTATTTGTGTTATTTGTATAAAAATTAACGCTAAAATGAAAAAATATAAGCAATTGGTTCCGCCTTTTTGTGAGGCGGTTTTATCAGAGCTTTTTTCAATAATAAGTGGTAATTTTTATTAGAAAGAAACTAATTAAACAGGAAATGAGGCTAAAAGCTTCAGAATATTAAAAATCTTAAGGAGGATAAAAATATGAAAAGAAAAGTATTAAGTTTTGTTTTGTCGGCTGTTATGGCACTGGGGTTACTCACCGGATGTGGTGCAGGGGGTGGAACTGAAAAGACTAGTGACACAGCTGCAGCTACCGAAACGCAGGCTAAGACTAATGCTGAAACAGCTGCCACAGAGGCTGCAGCGACAGAGGAGAATACTACAGCATCAGAGGAAAATAATACAGCAGCAGATGATCAGAAATCTGACGGGGATTTACAGGTAGGAATCGTGTTACCTACGAAGGATGAACCAAGATGGCTTCAGGATCAGAAGCAGTTTGAAACAATTCTGGGAGATGCAGGATTCAGTAATCAGGTACTATTCAGTCAGGGATCTTCAGCAACAGAGAAAACAAATGTAGAGACTTTAATTTCTCAGGGCATTGACGTACTTATCATATGTGCACAGGATGCATCGGCGGCAGCGGCAAGTGTTGAAGAAGCAAAAGCTGCAGGCGTAACCGTAATTGCTTATGACCGTTTGATTACCGGGACAGATGCAGTAGATTACTATGTAACCTTTAACAGCTTTGCAGTTGGTGAAGCTCAGGGCCAGTACTTAATTGACAATGCACCGGAAGGAAAGGACATTCCCCTTTACTTGTACGCAGGTGCAGCAACAGATAACAATGCTTTCATTTTCTTTGAAGGTGCATGGAGTGTATTGCAGCCGAAAATTGCGGATGGAACATTTAAAATTGCAAATTCCAAGGAGGCAGAGGGCTTAAAGGATAAAGCAGATTTATCCAGGGACGAATTAGGAAAGATCATCGGACAGGTTACTACGGATTGGGATTTCAACGTAGCTAAATCAAAAGCAGAAGCAAACCTTACCGGCGCTTCAGCAGAAGCTAAGGGTGATGTATTGATTCTTGCACCAAACGATGGAACATCCCGCTCTATTGCAGATGTATTTGCAACAGATAAAGAAGTTACAAATTATGTGATTACCGGACAGGATTCCGAGCAGGCATCCGTTCAGTACATTATTGATGGAAAACAATCTATGACGGTATTTAAAGATACGAGAACACTGGCTGCAGATTCCGTTGAGATGGCAGTTGCAATCTTAAAAGGAGAAACACCGGTAACAGATGTTAATTATAATAATGAGGTAAAGGATGTCCCGGCAAAAGAAACACCAATCCTGGTGGTAACAAAGGAAAATCTGAAAGAAGTATTGATTGATTCCGGATACTATGCAGAAGCAGAATTTACAGGATTATAAAACTATTAGCTTTTAAAGGACGAAAGGGGCGGTTGTGATTCTTATCAGCGCCCCTTTTCGCAAGCCTGTTTACAGGCGTTTAGAAAGGAGGAAGAGCGTGAACGAATATATATTGGAAATGAAGCATATCACAAAAGAGTTTCCGGGTGTGAAGGCATTAAATGATGTGAATTTCAAAGTAAAGCGGGGGGAGATTCACTGTCTTGTGGGAGAAAATGGTGCAGGAAAGTCCACCTTGATGAAAGTTTTATCCGGTGTTTTGCAATATGAGTATGGTACTTATTCAGGTGATATTATCTTTAATGGAGAAGTACAAAAGTTTAAATCAATTGCTGACAGCGAAGAAAAAGAAATTGCGATTATTTATCAGGAATTGGCTCTGATACCGGAATTAAGTATTTATGAAAATATCTATTTTGGTCATGAGCTCATGAAAGGGAAAAGGATTGACTGGAATGAAACCATTGTAAAAGCAGATGAAATGCTGAAAAAAGTAAAGCTTAACGCAGATCCTTCCATGAAAGTCAAAGAACTAAGTGTGGGAAATCAACAGCTGGTAGAAATAGCCAAAGCGCTGAGTAAAAATGTAAAGCTGTTGATTCTGGACGAGCCGACTGCGGCGTTAAACGAAGATGACAGTCAGAATCTGATTGCACTGATTATGGAACTAAAAAGCCAGGGTGTCACCTGTATCATGATTTCACATAAATTAAGGGAAATAACAGCCATTGCAGATACGATCACCGTTTTAAGAGATGGCGCAACGATCTGTTCCATGGATGTGGCGAAGCAACAGATTTCGGAAGCGGAAATCATTAAACATATGGTAGGCAGGGAAATCGAACATATTTATCCGGCACGTCAGAAGCATGAAATTGGTGAAATTTCCTTAGAACTTAAGAATTGGACCGTAACCGATCCGGCAAAAGGAAAAGAAATCTTACATGATATCAGTCTGAATGTCCGTAAAGGTGAAATTGTGGGACTTCAGGGTCTGATGGGGGCAGGAAGAACGGAGCTTGCTATGAGTATCTTTGGAAACCCCTCCGGATATAAGGTGACAGGCGGGGAACTTTACATAAATGGCAGACCGCGTAAATTTAAGAATCCCAGAGAAGCAATTCAGGATGGGCTTGCTTACGTTTCAGAGGACCGCAAAGGGAACGGACTGATTTTAATCCAGGACATTAAGTTTAATATTTCCATTGCCAACTTGAAGGAATTGACAGAGGGACTGGCTATCAATGAGAATAAAGAAATTCAGACGGCAAATTCTTTCCGGGAGTCCATTAATATCAAAGCCCCTTCTATTGAACAAAAGACCGGAAAGTTAAGCGGGGGAAATCAGCAGAAGGTACAGCTGGCAAAATGGATTTTTGTAAATCCAAATGTCCTGATTCTGGATGAACCAACAAGGGGAATTGATGTGGGCGCAAAGTTTGAGATTTATTCTTTGATGAATAAGCTGGTAGAACAGGGGATGAGCATTATTATGATATCGTCTGAATTACCGGAGGTACTGGGAATGAGTGACCGGCTTTATGTAATGTCAGAGGGCAGGATTACCGGGGAATTAATTGCGGAAGATGCAGATGAAGAAAAGGTTATGGAGATGGCAATCAGATCATAGGAGGTTGAAGGAATGAAGGAAAATAAAGAAAAGCAAGGGTTAGGGAAAGAGATTATATCCCTGTTAAGAGCAAATATCCGCGATTATATGATGTATATTGCGTTAATTATAATTATGGGATTTTTTACGTTTAAGACGAACGGCGGATTTATTACAGCCAGAAATTTAACCAATCTCATCAACCAGGCAGGCTATGTGGCAGTTTTGGCGATCGGGATGACGATCATACTGATTCTAAAGCATATTGATCTGTCGGTGGGGTATGTAGCCGGATTCTGTGGAGCGGCAGCAGCAATTTTAATGACCAGATACCAGATCAATGAATGGGTTGCAATCCTTCTGGTGCTGGTGCTTGGCCTTGCAATTGGATTATATCAGGGAATTCTGGTTACAAAAGTGGGGGTGCCGGCATTTGTAACCACATTGGCAGGAATGTTTATTTTCCGTGGTCTTCTCAATCTGTTCTTACAGGAATCCGGAACAATTATTGTGCCGAATGCAGGTTTTAATGCATTATCAAATGGTTTTATTCCGGATTTGCCTTTTGACACCGGAATTCATCTGTTGACCTTGCTGATTGGGGCAGCAGCTGTGATCATCATGATCTTTTCTCAGTTAAAGAGCAGAAAAAACAAACAGCAGTATAACTTTCCGGTTATTTCCTCACCGATTTTTATATTTAAATTAATTTTTCTTTCCATTATTATCATGCTGGTTATTTATGTGTTGGCAAAATACAGCGGACTTCCCTGGACGGCTGTAATTGTAGGGGTTGTGCTGCTTGGATATAATTATGTATTAACAAAAACCAGATTGGGACGTTATATTTATGGAATCGGCGGAAATGAGCAGGCAGCGGAACTTTCCGGTATTAATGTGAAAAGAGTGACTTTGTTTGCTTTTTGCTCCATGTCCGTATTAGCAGCGCTGGCGGGAGTACTCTATACTTCAAGATTACAGTCGGCAACGCCCACCGCCGGTCTGGGATTTGAAATGGATGCAATTGCATCGTCTTATATTGGTGGTGTCGCAGTGAGCGGTGGTGTCGGCAGGGTGACGAATACCATAATTGGAGCATTGGTAATTATGTCTCTAACCAATGGAATGAACCTGATGGGGGTTGATATTTCTTATCAGTACGTGGTAAAAGGGATTATTTTCATCACTGCAGTAGCATTTGATGTTAGAACAAGGGCAAAAGGAAGATAGGATAGAAAATCCGGAACGCAAAATCTTGCTGTTGGAGGGCAAAAGATTCCATTGTGAAAATGGTATATATATTGCTAATATTATACACAACACATGGTATATTTTAACAAAAAATGACGGATACCAAACGAGACAACGCAGGAACACGTTGAGGGATTTTTATGAAAAAGAAGGAGGAAACATGAGTAGAACAAACCGTTTAAAGCATTTAGGAAACAGGCTGGTGGCAGTCGTACTGTCTATTGTAATGATAGCTTCGCTGCTGGGCAATTTTGCACCTGTAGAGGTACAGGCGGCCACCGTTGGTATTGGCAACATGGACAACTATAATGAAGACGGAAATATCCTGTTGTTTAACACTGGGCAAGACCAGGTGATGGTGGAGTTATGCACCGACCGTACAGTACGGGTACAGCTGTCTGAAAACGGTGCGGATGGATATCGTCCCGCCAATGCTGAATACTACATGGTTCAGAAAAATGAATGGCCAGCCGTTAACCGGTCGGTCACCGAGAAAGATGGTGTAATATCTGTCAAAACGGCAGCAATGGAAGTAAGAATTAACCAATCACCTCTGCGTATCGGCATGTATGACCTGGAGGGAAACCTGTTGTCAAAAGACACAGATGAAACCGGTATGTATGCGGACGGAGACAAAGTAGGCGTAAAAAAGACAGAAGGTACTGAGAATGCGGGAGGAATCTTTGGCTTTGGTTCCGGTGACCATGGACGCCGGTCAAATCTTAACCGCTACGCATCCGATTTTAATGAATTTTCCATGTCACATGGACGACTGATAGCTCCTTTCTTTATGAGCTCCGTGGGATACGGCATATTTTTGAACACCATAGAGAAGGACACGGTATTTTATAAGCAAGGAGGCGGATTCCAGACAAAGGGGTACCTTGATTACTTCTTTATGTATGGACCGGATTTCAAAACCATTCTCAACGAGTATGCGGAAATCACCGGACGTATGGAGATGTACGGCAAGTGGGCCCATGGGTTTATGCTTTCTAAATATGGAAACGACAACGCAACTCAGGCAGAGTTTTCCCAGTGGATTCATCGGCTGAGGGACGAGGGTTATCCCACAGACAGCTATGTTTTTGACTATGGCTGGCGGGGCGATGTGGCAGACAACGGCGGCAATCAAACCGGCGCGGGTGAAAAATGGGGCAAGCAGATGTGGAGCAACGACATCGCAAAATTCCCTGACCTAGACGGTATGTTTCAAGAGGCACGGGAGATGGGCATCCGCGTGGGCCTGCACAACAACGCAGGAACACCTGAAGCAAAGGGGGGAAAAAACCTGCACATCAATGATGATGAGTGGGTACAGTCCTACATGGACAGCGTGATTACTACCGGCTATGGCGACTGGTTCTGGCCGGATGAGTTTGACGTGCTGGGAAGCAACACGGCTCCCACTTTTTCTTCACTGGGTGCCTATGAAGCATGGAAAGCGTATACCGAGGAATCCCGTCCCATGTTTGTAACCCGTGGCAGCTATGCGGGTCAGCACTTTGCAACAGCGTGGTCCGGTGACATTAATAATACCTCCAGTGAGCTGGTAAACCAGATTGGTTTCAGCATCGACGCAGGACTTGTGGGCTACTGGTCCACTTCTCACGATCTGGGAGGTTTTATGAAAAAACCCAGTGATACACTGTACACCCGCTGGGTATCAGAGTTTGGCGCCTGGAACGGCATTATGCGTGCTCATGGACATGATGGACGCGAGCCCTGGCTGTATAGTGAGACTTCCCAGAACACGCTGAAAAAGAATCTGGAAATACGCTATGCGCTGTATCCTTACCTGTACACGATGGCGTGGCAGGGCTACAGTGAGGGTGTACCTATGATGCGGGCTATGCTGTTGGAGGATGACAGCCAATATAACCCGGATGCCTGGAACCTGAATAAGCAGTATTATTTTGGTGACTGGTTCCTGGTAGCCCCTGCTGCGGAAGAGACGGACACTGTAGTTCAGGTCTGGCTGCCTCCCAACACCACCTGGTATGAATATTATACCGGAGAGCGTTATGAAGGCGGAGAGAACGGCAAGACCATCACCGTTGCCGCAGCCCTGGAAGAAATTCCGGTATTTGTGAAAGCCGGGGCGATCGTGCCCATGGGTCCTGATGTAGATTATGCAGATGAAAAGCCGCTGGATCCCCTGACTCTGGATATTTATCCAAAGGGAACCACCACTTATACACTGTATGAAGATGATGGACTGTCACGTGAATACATAACCAAAGATGCATACAGCACAACAACCTACACCAGCGTGCAGGAAGGAAATAATATATCCTTCCGGATTGATGCACGGGCAGACCACAATCCTGAAGCATACAAAACGGACGAGCGGTCTTACAACTTGAAGTTCAACCACCTGAAGGTAGTGCGTGGTGTAAAGTTAGACAATGAAAATCTCCCTGTGCAGAACAGCCTGGAAGATTATAATGCAGCACAGAAGGGCTTCTGGCTGGACGATACAAACAATACCCTTTATGTTAAAGTTCCCGATACGGGCAAAGCAATGAACATTGTGCTGGATTCCAATGGTCTTGTATTGCCGGAGGAGGGCGAGGATAATCAGGGGCTTCCGCCCCAGCGTGTTGAAAGCGGCACCCTGGTAGAGCTGGAGGATCAGACATTCCTTCCCGTGGCTGGCGGCCAGGTGGTTAAGGATACAGAATGGAAAGGCTATACCGGAAACGGCTTTGTAAAAGGATTTAAGATGGTGGGAGATGCGGTGGAATTCCGCGCCAACGTGGTAAAAGGCGGCACCTATGATTTGACGATCCGGGTGAACTGCGGTAAAAAGAACAGCGCACAATATGATAACACACCCCGCACAGGTGCACTGTACCTGAATGGGGAGAAAAAGGCAGACCTGGCTTTTGAGGTGACTCCTACCTGGGGCGACAGCAAAACCAAACAGGGTGACTGGCGGGAATATAAGATCGAGGGCATCAAACTAAGTTCCGGAGTTCAGACTCTCCAGGTCCGTGCCGAAGGCAGCAATGCCGGCAATTACAACCTGGATTCTCTGAAATTCAACCGACTGGATACTTCCATTCCAGCTTTCCAGCCCATCCCGGCAGAGAAAAATGCCCATCTGGAAAACATGACACTGGAGACCAGCGGAGAAGTTCCGGTGATCAAAGCGGTAACCGACGGAGCCTGGGCACAGTTTGATGAGGTGACTGGCGAAAACAAGGCAGGCGTAGAACTGAAGTTAAAGAGCACTACCGGCGGCAGCATAATTGTGTATGAAAATGGCGTTGGTGACAAGATTTTAGCCACAGTGGATCTGCCAAATGACGGTGAATGGCATACCATCCGTGTTGCTGGCAAGAATACCGATGTGCCGGAGAGCAACATTTTCCTTGAGTTTAAAGCGCCTCAGGGTGAGACACTGGACTGTGAAATGGAGTGGTTCCGGTTCATGCGAAATGCAGATGCCTTTCATACAGTTAAGGCTGTTACTGCAGCAGAGCGAAATGGTATAAATGTCCATTCCTCCGGCAGCTATCTGGCAAACATTGAGTCGGGTGACTGGGCTCGATTTGATGATGTAAACTTTGGCGAAGGCGGCGTGCAGACTGTTGCAATGAATGTTACCAGTGGACGTCCTGGAGGAAAGGCTCAGTTCTATATCGACAATATGGAGGAAGAAAACAAAATTGCGGAGGTAGAGATCACCAACACCGGAGGCTGGAGCAATTTTAAAGATTTTACAGCAGATTGTGTCAACGTAACCGGTATCCACTCTGTATATGTAAAATTCTCTGTGGATACGAAAGATTCTATCTGTGACTTTAAGTCCTTTAAATTTATGAAGAACAAGCTGGGGGTTGTTGCCCGTGTGGAAGGCGGAAACGCCACTGTTCAAATCAGCGAACCATATACCGCACCGGGTCAGGATGTAATGTTCCAGGTAGGCGGCTTAGACAAAAGCACTGAGATCGATGCTATTGAAGTAACCGATGCAGATGGAGCCGTTGTTCCGATTCAGGAGGTGGCAGCGGGCAGCCGTTACACCTTAACCGTACCCCAGGCTATTCCAGCAACCATTTTGGTGAAGTTACGGGATAAGCCCACGGTAATCAATCCGGGAGATGTATTTGAGCTGGAAGATGGTAAGGGTGTTACCAACGACAGCAATACCGCCCTGCGGACAGACACCGAGTGGAAAGGCTATACCGGAACCGGATATGTTGCCGGGTTTAAAACGGAAGTTCAATATGTTGAGTTTCTGGCGGATGTAAAAGCTGCAGGTATTTATGATCTTCAGATTAATGTAAACAACGGTAAAAAGAACAGCCCACAGTATGACAGCACCCCGCGTACCGGCGGACTGTATGTGGGTGATGAGAAAGCAGCAGATCTGGCATTCCCGGTAACGGATACCTGGGGCGACATCAGTAAAAATGGAGACTGGCGTATTACACAGGTGCAGGGCGTAGCGCTGAAAGCAGGCATACAGACCATCAGAATCCGCGCCGAAGGCAGCAACGCAGGTAACTATAATCTGGACAGCATCAAATTTGTACTCACTCAGCCTGAGGTGGAGAAATACACGATAACCTATCTAGCAGAAACAGGTGGGTCCATCGACGGAACCGCAGTTCAGGAAGTAGAGGCAGGCGCAGGTACTACAGCAGTAACTGCAGTTGCAGACAGCGGATACGAGTTCGTACAGTGGAGCGATGGCAATGTAGATGCACAGCGTTCTGAAACTAATGTGCAGGCCAGCCAGACGCTGACAGCCAGCTTTAAAGAAGTTGAGAAAGATGTAACAATTACAGCCCGTTCGGAAGACGAAACAGCAGGAACTGTATCCGGCGGTGGAACAGTCAAGGAAGGGGCAAAAGTAACCCTCACCGCAATGGCCCATGAAGGATATACGTTCGAAGGCTGGTATCTGGATGGCATCAAAGTATCCGATGCATCTGTTTATGAAATTGAGGCGGCAGAAAATGCAGAGTATATTGCCAGATTCATGAAAAATGCACCTGTAAAAGTATTGATTACCGTACAGTCAGAAGATGAAACGGCAGGAACCGTATCCGGCGGAGGAAGTGTAAACGTTGGAGAGACTGTGACAATAACTGCCAAAGCCAAAGAAGGTTACACATTTGAGGGCTGGTATCTGGGAGAAACAAAAGTATCTGACCAGGCGGAATATAAAGTAGAGGCAGCAGAGGACGCCGCATACCTTGCACGGTTTACGAAGAATGCGGTACAGCAGGTGACAATCACTGCGAAAGCAGCAGAAGGCGGAACTGCAGAAGGAACTGCCAGAGTAGATGTTGGAACAAAGGTAACGCTTACTGCTACAGCCAATGAAGGCTATGTATTTGAGGGCTGGTATCTGGATAATGTCAATGTCTCCAAAGATGCAGAATATGAAGTGGAAGCCCGACAGGATGCCACATATGTTGCTCACTTCACAAAAGAAGAAGAACCACAGCCGGAAACGGTGAACATTACTGTGGAGGCACAGCCGGGCGGCACCGTAAGCGATAGCGGAACCGTTAAGAAAGGTGAATTGTTTACCATAACGGCATATCCGAATGATGGATATCAGTTTACAGGCTGGTATCTGGATGGTGAAAAAATTTCGGATAATTTAAGTCTTGAAGTAAGGGCAGAAGAGGATGCGGTATATACGGCATACTTTGAGGAAAAGCCTAAAGAAATGGTTACGATTCAGGTGGTTGCAGAAGCAGGAGGAACGGTAAACGGCGGTGTTACGGCAGAATACGGAACTACTGTAAAAATTCAGGCATTTGCACAAGACGGCTATGTATTTGAAGGCTGGTATATCGGAAGCCTGAAAGTTTCATCAAATCCGGAATACACAATAAGTGCGTTACAGAATACCGTGTACACTGCAAAATTTGTGAAGAAAGAAGCACCTAAGCCGCAAAAAGTTACGGTTACCGTAAAAGCGGAAACAGGCGGAACAGCAACAGGCGGTCAGGTAGTGGATGCCGGCAGCAAAGTCAGCTTAACTGCGAAACCATCTTCTCAGTATATATTTGATGGCTGGTATCTCAATGGAAAGAAAGTATCCACAACCGCAAATTATACAGCGGCGGTTTATCAAAATGTAACTTATACAGCAAAGTTTAAAAAGATAACGGCACCGAAAAAGGCAGACGGATTAAAAGCTTCTAATTTGAAAATCAATCAGATGAAGTTATCCTGGAATAAAGTCAGCGGTGCAAAAGGCTACGAGTTAAGCCGCTATAATCCGGATAAAAACAAATGGTACGTAGTAAAAACCACAAGCCAGACGAGCTATACGGTAAAAGGCTTAAGTACAGGAACGCTTTACAAATACCGGGTAAGGGCTTATACATTATCCGGAAGTAAAAAGCTGTTTGGTAAATATTCCAAATACTTAAAGACAGCGACAACACCGAAACAACCGGCACTTTCTGCAAGAGCAAGTTCTGGAACCAGCGTAAAGCTTTCCTGGAAGAAGGGAACTAAGGCAGATGGATTTGCCATTTATATGAAGACCGGAAAAGGGAATTTTACCAGAATTAAAAGCGCATCAGCAGCAAGTACCACATATACAAAAACAAAACTGAAAAAAGGTAAAGTTTATCAGTTTAAGATGCGTGGTTACAAGAAGGTTGGAGAGACCAGGGTATATGGAAATTATTCAAAGGTTCGAACAATAAAATTAAAATAGAATAATATTGCAGGAGCCTGGCAGGGCAGCTAAATCCGAATAATCAACGGATTAGCTGCCCTGCTTTTTTGTTATACGGGAATAACATTTATTAGCAGACAAAAAAAGTGATTGACATTAAAAAACTTCAGCGCTATAATTGTTTGTAACCAAACAGTTATAGCGTTAAACAGATATGAGAAAGGAATCGTAAATGAGAAAAAGAGACGTTGGACGTGAAATACATGCTCTTTCCAATCTGCTGGGCCGGAGAATAGAGGCAGAGAAGAAGCAGAAGGGAATGCAGAATGTTACACCCATGCAGACCTGGATCATAGGATATCTCCACGAACATAAAGGGCAGGATATCTTTCAGCGGGACATTGAACGTGATTTTACGATTACCCGTTCAACCGTAACCGGGATCCTGAAGCTGATGGAGAAGAACGGACTCATTTACAGAGTCAGCGTTCCGGAGGATGCGAGGTTAAAGAAACTGATTCTTACGAAAACGGGCGAAGCAATGCATCAGGCAGTCAGGCAGCATATAGAAGATACGGAACGTATGCTTGTCCAGGGATTTACGGAGGAAGAAGTGGATAACCTTTTGAGTATGATGGACAGGGTAAGGGTCAATCTGGAGACTCTATAGCCTTGTTGTAAATTACCTTGAAACCCGGCAGCTCCGGGAGGTTATACTACTAAAATAAATATAAGAAACATGCAGCTGCGTGTTTCTTATATTTTATTCTAAATGTTTGGCTACGAACAGTATGTGTACAAATTATTTGTGCACAAACAGATAATGAGGAGGTAAAGAAGTGATAAAAATATTAATGAAAAGTATCCGGGAATATAAACGGGATTCCATACTGACTCCGTTTTTCGTATCACTGGAAGTGGTAATGGAGGTTATTATCCCCCTTTTGATGGCTATGCTGATTGATTATGGAATTGATGGAAAGGATCTGGGCTACATTTGGAGAATGGGAATCTTTCTGGTTGTATCCGCCATGATCTCCCTGCTGTTTGGTGCACTTTCCGGAAAGTTTGCGGCGAGTGCGTCAGCGGGATTTGCAAAGAATCTGAGAAAAGACATGTATTATAATGTGCAGAATTTTTCATTTGCAAATATTGATAAATTTTCAACGGCTAGTATTGTGACAAGGCTTACCACGGACATCACAAATGTACAGAATTCCTACCAGATGATAATCAGAATGGCGGTGAGAAGCCCGATTATGCTGATATTTTCCATGATTATGGCATTTGGAATCAATGTCAGGATGGCATGTATCTTCTTATGTGCCATCCCGATACTGGGAGTTGGACTGTGGCTGATCATGACCAGGGCACATCCCATCTTTGAACGGGTGTTCAACACCTACGATAAGTTAAATAATGTGGTTCAGGAAAACCTTCACGGTATTCGTGTAGTGAAGTCCTATGTAAGGGAAGAGCATGAGGACGGGAAATTCAAAAAGATTTCCGGCAGTATTTATTCGGATTTCTCCAAAGCGGAAAAACTGCTGGCTTTTAACATGCCCCTGATGCAGTTCTGCATGTATGTATGTATGCTGCTGGTTTCCTGGTTTGGTGCCAGGGCAATTATAGCTTCTGGCAATAATCCGGCAGCCGGGATGTCAACCGGGCAGCTTATGAGCCTGATTACCTATGCCATGCAGATCTTAATGAGTCTGATGATGCTGTCTATGGTATTCGTTATGATCACCATGTCAAGGGCATCTGCAGAACGTATTGTGGAAGTCCTTACAGAAGAGAGCAGCTTGAAAAATGGAGAACAGCCTGTCATGGAAGTAAAGGACGGCTCCGTGGAGTTTCGGGATGTTAATTTCAGTTATGCTGATGACGAGCATAAATTGTGTCTGAAAAATGTGAATCTAAAGATTAAGTCCGGTGAGATCGTAGGCATTATCGGAGGAACCGGTGCAGCAAAGACGACCCTTGTCCAGCTGATCCCCAGGTTGTACGATGTAACCTCCGGCAGTCTTCTGGTTGGCGGCAGAGATGTGCGCAGTTATGATCTGGAGACTCTCCGGGATCAGGTAGCCATGGTACTCCAGAAGAATGTTCTCTTTTCCGGTACCATTAAGGAAAATCTCCGCTGGGGAAATGAGTCAGCTACGGATGAAGAACTGATTCATGCCTGTAAATTAGCCCAGGCGGATGAGTTTGTACGCAGCTTTCCCAATCAATATGATACTTATATCGAACAGGGCGGCAGTAATGTATCCGGAGGGCAGAAGCAGCGACTCTGCATTGCAAGAGCGCTTCTGAAAAAGCCTAAAATATTGATTCTGGATGATTCCACCAGTGCCGTGGATACCAGGACGGATGCCATGATCCGAAAAGCATTTACAGAAGAAATTCCCCATACAACGAAATTTATTATCGCCCAGCGTATTTCATCCGTACAGGATGCGGATAAGATTATTGTTATGGACGGTGGGAATATTCAGGATGTAGGTACTCATGAAGAGCTGCTTGCAGGCAGTTATATTTACCGGGAAGTTTATGAATCACAAGTGAAAGGAGGCGGAGAAAATGAAGCAGAACAGTCAGAATAAAGGCGGGGGAAAAACTATGGGAAAAGTAAATGGAAACGTGGTGAAGCGTCTTTTGTCCTATATAGGTCAGTACAAACTGCGCTTTACCTTTGTTCTTATCTGCATTTTGATAAGTGCCCTGACCAGTGTTGCCAGCTCTCTGTATCTGGAAACTTTAATAGATGATTATATAACCCCGCTGCTGCTGGAGGCGGCACCGGTATTTACCCCGTTATTGAGGTCCATATTATTTATGGGGTGCATCTATCTGGCAGGGGTGGTGGCAACGTTACTCTATAACCGCTTAATGGTGGTAATCGCTCAGGGAATCCTGAAGGATATCCGGGATTCTATGTTTGAACATATGCAGACCCTTCCCATCCGGTATTTTGATACCCATGCACATGGGGATATCATGAGCCATTACACCAATGATACGGATACCCTGCGTCAGATGATGGCACAGAGCATACCGCAGATGTTCTCTTCATTGATCACCATTGTGTCCGTATTTTTTGCAATGCTGTTCACCAGCTGGCAGCTGACCATATTTGTGCTGATTTTTGTGTGTATTATGCTAAATGTAACTAAGCTGATTGCGGGAAAGAGCGGCTACTATTTTATTCGCCAGCAGACAGCGTTGGGGGGCCTGAATGGTTTTATCGAAGAAATGATAAACGGGCAGAAGGTAATTAAAGTATTCTGCCATGAAGAAAAGACAAAGGAAGAGTTTAACCATAAAAACGAAGAACTCTGTGATGATGCCACCCAGGCAAATGCTTTTGCCAATATATTAATGCCTATTATGGGAAATCTGGGAAATCTTCAGTATGTGCTAATTGCTATTCTTGGAGGGACAATGGCGCTTACAGGAGTTGCAGGGCTTACCATCGGAACTATCGCTTCCTTCCTGCAGCTAAGCAGAAGCTTTGTAAATCCCATCAGTCAGATATCAAACCAGTTAAATATGGTTGTTATGGCACTGGCTGGTGCAGAACGTATCTTTAATCTGATGGACGAAGAACCGGAAGTGGATGAAGGATACGTAACACTGGTAAATGCAGTTTATAATAAAGCAGGAAATCTGACAGAATCAAAAGAACGTACCGGACTGTGGGCGTGGAAGCATCCTCATGGGGATGGAACGCTGACTTATACAGAACTAAAAGGAGAGGTACGGTTCTACGATGTTGATTTCGGATACAATGCAGATAAGATCGTGCTGCATAACATCACGTTGTATGCAGAACCAGGGGAAAAAGTAGCGTTTGTTGGTTCAACGGGGGCGGGTAAAACAACAATCACCAATCTGATCAACCGTTTTTATGATCTGGCTGACGGTAAAATCCGCTATGACAACATTAATATTAACAAAATCAAAAAAGACGACCTGCGCCGTTCTCTGGGCATTGTATTGCAGGACACCAACCTGTTTACCGGATCAATTATGGAAAATATCAGATATGGCAAGCTGGATGCAACAGAAGAGGAAGTATTTAAAGCGGCACGCCTGGCTAATGCAGACAGCTTTATCCAAAGGCTGCCTGATGGATATGACACAGTCATCACTGGAAATGGCGGGAATCTCTCACAGGGACAGCGCCAGCTGATTGCAATAGCCAGGGCAGCCGTGGCAGATCCGCCGGTTATGATTCTGGATGAAGCCACTTCTTCCATTGATACCAGGACGGAATCCATTGTCCAGCGGGGAATGGACGGACTGATGCATGGCAGAACAGTATTTGTCATTGCCCACAGATTATCCACGGTACAGAATTCAGATGTAATCATGGTTCTGGAGCAGGGACGGATTATAGAGCGGGGAAGCCATGATAAGCTCATCAGTGAACGCGGGAAATATTATCAGCTCTATACGGGAGCATTTGAGTTAGAATAAGTGGGGATTTTATAAAAAAATACGGGAATATCATAAATGTGTAAAAAATACTCAAAAAATTGCAACGATCTATGCCATTTGCGGGTGCTATAATGTCAAAGACAAGGTGAAAATTCGTATATAAACTGTACGATTTACACAAAACAAACCTTAAGAAGGAGGACATTATGGGCAAGAGAAGAAAGAAACTATTGAGCATGGCATTGGTTGTCGGTATGGTAGTATCCAATCTGTCTCCGTATACAAATGTATTGGCGGCGGAACCGGAGCATGTGTCCCCGGGGAGTGCAGAAACTGCGGAGTTAAGTGAAGACCCCGGTGATGCACTGCCCCCAGGGACGGCAAAGGCAATTGAGGAAACAGAGTCAGAAACAGCTCCTGTCAGCCAGGAAGTGACTGAAGAAGTAACAGAAGCAGCACCGGAGACCGAGATCATCACAGAGACAGAACCGGTGGAAACAGAAGAAGAAACAATGGGTGAAACCCAGACACAGCTTACGGAAGAAACCGAAACAGAAACCACAACAGAGGCAGAGAAGAAAAATGCAAATGCAGTAAACAATGTGGATGTAAACGGACTGTTTGCAGAATATTATACGACTTCCGGAAGTGGAACGAATGTAAAGCTGAACGTACTGAAGTCAAAAGGTATTGATTACAATATTAACTATGGGGATTTAAATCCCAAGCTGATGCTTACAACGGGGCAGGACGATGCTGCCGGCATCCGCTGGAGCGGCAGAATCCGGGTGCCGGAAACAGCAGATTACACCTTCTACGGTCTTGTGGACAATGGGATCAGACTGTGGGTCAATGGAGAGCAGCTGTTTAATTACTGGGACGGAGGTTCCTGGGATATAGCACAGACAAGTAAGGCAGTAACATTAGAAGCAGGGAAATTCTATGATATTAAAGTAGAATATTTTGATTATGAAGGTGGCGCTCATGCTACTTTATCCTGGAGTAATAACAAAGGGATGAAGGACAAGGCAACTATTCCATCATCTGCATTTTATCTTCCGTCCAACTATAATGGAATGTATATCGGAAGCATTGACACTTCAGAAGCAAACCTGAAAGAAGGCGAAGACTTTAAAGGGGATGTAACGGTAAATGGCTTTGGATTGGATCAGGCGGAACGTTTTGAGATTGTAAAAACTTCCGGCGAATCCCTGAAGACTCCGGTATATGCCGATGTAACTTCAAAGAAAAATGAAGAAGCAAAAATTGTAATTCCAAATATGGAAACCGGTACATACAAGCTGAAAATCATACAGAGTAATACTGCTGTGATTTCAAAAGGCCTCATTATTGTAAAACCGGGAACCGATGAAGTACGTACAAGAACAGAAAGGCCCAGGGCAGACTGGGAGAGAGATTCCTATGTGAACTTAAACGGAATCTGGGAGTTTGACTTTGACGCAGATGAAGAAGGAAAAAATGCAGGCTGGTTTAAAACGGATCAGGAATTCACAAGATCCATTAACGTACCGTTCTGCTGGGAATCCTCTTTAAGCGGTATCAGCGATCCGGATTATAAAGGACAGGCTTGGTATAAGAAAACAGTAAATGTAGACAAATCCTGGGAAGGTAAGAAAATCTTCTTAAAATTCGGAGCAGTAGACTGGAAATGCAAACTCTGGGTAAATGGAGAAGAAGTCGGAGAACACATTGGCGGATACAGCGCATTCGAAATGGATGTCACCGAATATATGAACGTTGGGGAAGACAATGTAGTAACCCTTTGGGTAGAAGATAAAGGAAGCTACGGCGATGACAGCTATCCGGCATTAATCGGTAAACAGGGCAGAAATGCTCCCTGCGGATATATCCATACAAGCGGTATCTGGCAGACAGTAGGTATGGAAGCCAGAAGTGCAACTTACCTGGACAATGCCAAAGCTGTATCGGATATTGACAATGCAACGGTTACCTACGACCTGGATGTTACCACTGACAAAGACCAAACTCTTACGGTAGAATATGATTTCGCAAGTACCGTATACGATTTGGAAAATGACGTGGATATCCCAACCGGTTCCGTGGTAGAAGGAAGCCAGGAGATTCAGGTGGAATCCGGTGCCAACTCGGTAGAACTCTCTCCGATTGCCATTGCAAACCAGAAACTCTGGAACTACGATGATCCCAACCTTTACCAGGGTACCCTGACCGTCAAAGATGTGGATGGAAATGTATTGGATGAACTGTCTACTTACTTTGGGCTTCGTAAGGTAGAGGCAAAGTATTACAATGAAGACCTGGGTGTAAAATATATCTACCTCAATGATGAGCCTGTCTATATGTCAGGACTTTTGGATCAGGGATTCTGGGAAGAGGGCATCTATACCGCACCATCAGAAGATGCTTTAAAATATGATATTCTGGCAATGAAAGAAGCCGGTTTTAATATGATCCGTAAGCATCTGAAGATCGAAGATCCGCTGCAATACTACTGGTGCGATAAGTTAGGTATGATGGTATGGCAGGATATGCCTCATGCAACCGCTATGGTACCGTCCAAAGAAGGCGGAGAAGCTCTTGGCAGAAAGTACTATGAAGAATGCCTGGATGCTGCAATGGAAATGAATTATAACCACCCGTCAATTGTCTCTGTTATGCTTTTCAACGAGACCTGGGGACTGTATGCGGCATATAATGACAACGGCAAGAACCGGAATGTGAAAGCGGCTGACGGAAAGAGTACAGCAGAATGGGTAGAATATCTGTATAACAAGACAAAAGGGGCATATCCGAATATGCTGATCGAAGATATGAGTCCCTGCAACAGCGACCATGTACAGCCGTCTGACCTGAATACTTACCATATGTACCCAAAGTCTTATGACGGTGCGGTAGGCGATGTGGAGAACCGGGTAAACAATGCATACGTAGGTTCCGAGAATAACTATAAGTTTGGCTTCAAGCAGGATGGAGATCCCCTTCTGAACAGTGAATACGGCGGTGTTGCTGCCTATGACGGCGATTACGACATCTCTTACTGCTTCAAGTATATGACTGATATCCAGAGAAGATATGAAAAACAGAGCGGTTTCGTATATACAGAGCCATTCGACGTAGAGTACGAACGCAACGGTATCTTAACTTATGACAGACAGATGAAAATCTTTGGTTATGATGAAGTAGCCTATGGCGGAGATATGGGAATCAAGGATCTGGTTCAGGAGACCTATATCGGTATCGTAGACAGCCCGATTAAAAATGTAAAACCGGGAGCAAAGATCAAAACAAAGATTATGGCAATGAGCTGGACAAATGATGTACCGGAAAACGCTGTAGTAAAATGGCGTTTCGACGGAACAGACATCTATGGAAACAATATCAGCACCGACCTTGCCGGCACACTGGGAATGGACATTATCCCTTATGAAAAGGCAGAAGCAAGCCTTTCCTTCCGCGTACCTGCCCAGGCTTGTGTAGGAACTTTAACCGTATGGATTGAAGGACCGGACGGAGCTAAGATTGCGAAAAACTTTACCAATATCGTAGTTGCAGATCCTTCAAGTGATAATAAAGAAATGGTTCTGGATAATGAAAAAGGCTCCATCACCATGAAAGCAGCTGTAAATGACCGCAAGATGGTAACCACAAAAGGAACCGGCAGCCAGGATTACAGCTACACCTTGCCGGAGAACTTTAATCTGGATTCCTTAAATGGCATGAAGATTATTGCAGAGGCATCTTCCTATAAAGGAAAGATAGGAACCGATAAAAACCATTCTTCTTACAGCTCCGAATTCAGCCAGACGGCAGAAGGCAGAGCAGTGGCATCTGATATGACCGTTTCCGTAAACGGCGTAGAGATTGACACCGTTTACCTTCCGGACAATCCAAGAGATATGAGAGGAACTCTTTCTCTGAATGCTCCTTATAACGGTGCAACCAGTGCGGGAGACTTTGGTTATCTGGTAAACTTAAGCGTATCCAAGGAAAAACTGGCTGAAATTAAAGCAGCTATGGGTGATAGCAAAGTAATGAAAGTTACTTATGCGGTAAAAGCGGACGCAGCAAATCAGAACGGACTTCGTATTTACAACTCCGTTTACGGAAGATATGCTGTAAATCCAACCATTATTTTAAACCCGGAAGATATTGAAAAGGCAGATCAGGTAACGGCAGTTAAAAATATTAAGACAACCTCTGATAATTACAGCGCAGAAGGCGTATTATCCGGCAATTCCAATCTGACGGTAAGAACAGGAGAGAAGGAAGGATATATCATCGCTCTTGCAAACGGAGGAAGCAGCATCACAGTTACAAATAAAAAGACAAATGAGGTAATTGGAGTAGCAGCGGAACTGGCAGCAGGCGCTCATCACGTAAAAGTAACCTTGTTTGACGAGCAGATCCGTGTATTTGCAGACAATAATCCGGAAGCAGTGATCAATGTATATGACAGAAGCGGCTTTACCGGCGGTATCACAGTCAATGCATCCAAAACAAATCCGGTATCCGATCTTGTAGTTTCACCGGAATCCTATGAAGCAGTTAAGACTGAAATTGACGACACCGTAAAAGACGTTGAAGTATTAGATGATTTCAGCGATGCTGATTATACAAAACGTTACGAAATCATGGGCAATGCATGGAGTGGAAACGTAGTAAACGGTGCACTGAGTATGGGTGCTTCTGATCAGGGAGAGAAAATGATTATGAAGGATGTCTCCATGTCAGACGGTATCTACGAAATGGATATAAAAGTAACCAATTCAGCAGAAACACACGGAAATGTAGGATTTGTATTCCGTTCTTCCAACTATAATATGGGCCCGGATGGTGCAAATGGATATTACGCAGGCATCGGTGACCGTTATGTACAGCTTGGACGTATGAGCCAGGGCTGGAAAGAACTTGCAAAAGTTACCGTACCGGAGTTAATCGTAGGAAGTACGCATACACTGCGTGTAGCTGTATTCGGATCCAGAATCCAGATCTATGTGGATGATGCCGCAGTACCATGTGTTGATCTTAACGATTCTACCTACCTGGAGGGCGGCGTGGCTGTCAGAGGTTACCGGGTAGCAGCAACCCTGGACAATATCCATGTGGCAAGCATTCCGCGTTATAGCAGCACATTTGAAAAAGGCAGCGATGAGTGGGAAGCAAACGGCAACTGGAAGACAGTAGACGGAGCATATACCTCAGGGTCTAAGGGAGCGTACTCTCTGGTTGATAGCAATAAAATAAAAGATGCCCTCTTTGCAGCAGATGTGAAGCCGGGAACGGAAGATTCCGTAACCGCACTGTTGCTGCGTACCGTAAGCGGCTCAGTAGGAATCAGCGGATACCAGCTGGTTGCAGATGCAAAAAATGACAAAGTCCAGATTGTAAAATCGGAAAAAGGCAAGACAACCGTACTGGCGGAAACCGGCATGCGTCTCCAGGCAGGCAAGACTTACCGCTTAACTGTTGAAATGCAGGGCTCCGTTATCAAAGCTTATAAAAATGACAGCAGGGAAGCACTCATCATAGCAGAAGATGCAGCATTTACCGCAGGCCAGATTGGTATTATGAATGTAAATGGCACAACTACCATTGACAATGTTGCAATCAATAACCAGTTTATTGACGGTGAATTAATGAAACCGGCAGATCCAAAAGCTTTGGATGAAATCATTGCAGAAGCACAGAAAGTAGATGCAGGCAAATATACCGCAGATTCCTACAGCAGGCTGAAGGCAGCTCTGGAAGCGGCTCTGGATGCTGACCGTTACGATCAGCAGGAAATTGATCAGGCTGTTTCCGCAGTGAGAGAAGCGCTAAACCAGCTGGTATTAAAACCAATAGATTTAACCGTATTGAATAACAAAATAGCAGAAGCAAAGAAATTAGATCCGTCTAAATACACGGCTGATTCTTATGCAAGAGTAAAATCCGCACTGGCAGCAGCAGAAGCAGTGAATAAAAAGGACCAGGCAGCAGTAAATGCCGCAGCAAAAGCCTTAAGTGATGCTATTGCACAGCTGAAAATCAAACCGGTAGATTTGGGAGCACTAAACCAGAAGATTGCAGAAGCAAAGAAATTGGATGCGAACAAATACACCGCAGATTCTTATGCCAAAGTTAGAACAGCGCTGGCAGCAGCAGAAGCAGTCAATAAAAACGACCAGGCAGCAGTAAATGCCGCAGTGAAGAACTTAAGTGATGCTATGGCTCAGCTCAAGGTGAAACCGGCTGTACCGACAGTACCTAAGAAAAACGCTGTTTATACCGTTAACAGCCTGGTATACAAGGTAACAAAATCTTCATCCAAATCCGGAACCGTAAAAGTAATGAAAGCCAAGAAAAAAACCTATACTTCTATCAGTGTTCCAAAGACTGTAAAGTTAAATGGTTATACCTTTAAGGTTACCGAGATTTATAAGAATGCATTCAAAAACAATACTAAGCTGAAAAAAGTTAAGATTGCAGATAACGTAAGCAAAATTGGTTCTTATGCATTTGCAGGCTGTAATAAACTGAAATCCGTTACAATTGGTAAGGGACTGAAGAGCATTGGAAGCAAAGCATTCTATAATGACAAATTATTAAAGAGTATTGTAATAAAATCTACAAAAGTCAGCAAAGTTGACAGCAAAGCATTTAGCGGAATCCATAAGAACGCTTATATTAATGTGCCAAACAAAAAGGCATCTGCTTATAAGAAAACATTTAAAAAAGGTGGACAGGCTAAGACAGTGAAGATTAAATAGTATATGGAGGACTGCCCGGGTTTTAAGACTCGGGCGGTCTTTTTTTGAGGGCAATTTTTCCGATATACTCATTGCTTATACCACTTCACCTAGGAACTCTCTGACATTAGCAAAAGAGAGCGAAAGAAAGATCTGTAAGCTGGCTGTTCTTTGTGGTATAATATCTGCGATATTCCTGCTTGAGCGAAGTGCATTAATTATTTAGGTAATTCTTTTGCAGGCGGGGATTCTAAAAAACCTTACTGTAAAGGAGATTGTACAATGAGCGCAATGAAAGACAGAATGCATACAGGGGAGCTTTATCTTCCCGATGATGAGGAAATTATGAAATATCAGGTAAAATGTCTGGAACGTCTGTATCAGTTTAATATGACCAGTCCCACAGAATCTGCAAAGCGGGCAGCTATGCTGAAAGAGATGTTTGCAGAAATCGGAGAGAATTGCTATATAGAACCGCCCTTTCATTCGAATTTCGGTGGGAAATATTGTCACTTTGGAAAAAATGTCTATGCTAACTTTAACCTCACCTGTGTAGATGACACTCATATCTATGTAGGAGACTATACGATGATCGGTCCAAATGTCACCATTGCTACCGCAGGACATCCGATCCTGCCGGAACTGCGGGAAAAAGCATACCAGTACAATGCACCTGTTCATATCGGCAAAAACTGCTGGATTGGTGCGGGAGCAATCATTTTGCCCGGTATTACAATCGGGGATAATGTAGTAATAGGCGCTGGCAGTGTTGTAACAAAAGATTTACCGTCTAACGTGGTTGCAGTAGGAAATCCGTGTAAAATTTTACGGGAAGTGAACGAACAAGATAAAATTTATTATTTCAAGAACAGAAAGATAGATTGGGATCATCTGACATAACATACAAAAGGGGATTTGGGGGATATGGGATGTTTACTGAAAAGAAAAACCGTTTACAATTTACATATTACAGCAGTTTTTTAATGCTGATTGTAATACCTATTTTATGTATTATCATAGGTTCATTTGCCATAGTCAGAACAATGATGTTTCATTCCGCTACAGAAAAAATTGAACTGGTCCAGGCAAATGTAGAGAAGACGCTGGAAGCAGAGATAGACAATGTCTCCATGCGTCTTTCTCATCTGTGCAATGTAAATAACAGTGATGTACTGGCACTGGCGGCGCAGACGGACGATACCAATGCATTTAATAAATATAACTTCGAAAAGATATTACGGGAAACCTTTAATTATATGATGATCCCCAGTGATGATATGCTGGCATCCGTATTCTATATGGTCAGCGGGGACAACACATATATCAAGGATGACCTGGTGATACCACAGGCAAAAATCAGACAGTCAAAGTGGTACCAGCAGGCGTTGTCTAATAAGAATAATGTGTGTATAGGCAGTTATTCATCGAAAGTCACCTATTCTCTGAAAACGAAATATCAGTTCACCATTGCAGCGGGGCTGTCTCCGGATAACAGCCTGGACAGAACCAACAAGATCGAAATGGCGACCTTGTTTATTCAGTCTGAAATCGGGAACATGATGCGGGAATATAACAAAGAGAGCAGCCTGGGTACCATGTACCTGGTAGATGAAAACAAAGAGGTGCTTCTAAATGTCAGCGATCAGGAAATCACACTCCCGGCGAATCTGGATTTGGATCAGGGTATTGTCAGAGAGCATACGGGAGGGACAGCATTTACCTATCTCATGAAAGAGATCAGCCCTACCGGCTGGAAGCTGGTCAGCGTGGTAGATTCACAGATCCTTCTGGAAGAATTTAATAAAATAGCAGGGATCATCATTGTGATTACCGTAGTACTTTTTATGTTGTTTTACCTGTTCTCCAGTATCTTCCTGAAGCGTATTATTCATCCGGTAAATGAAGTGATTGAGGGGCTGAAGCAGGTAGAAGGGGGAAGCCTGGATGTACATATCCCCATCAGCGGGCAGTCAGAGATCAGAACGATGATTCATTCTTTTAACCGTATGGTACGCAGGTTAAAGGTGCTGATCCGGGACAATGAAAAGCAGCAGCAGATGAAGCACGAAGCTGAAATCCGGGCACTGCAGTCACAGATCAATCCCCATTTTCTGGTCAATACTTTGAGCTCCATCCGCTTTATGGCACAGGTATCCAAGTTTGACGGGATTAAGAATATGGCGGAAGCTTTGATCCGCATACTTTCCTGTTCTTTTCGGAGAAACGGCAGTTTTTACACTCTAAAAGAAGAGCTGGAGGTGCTCAGCAGCTATATTTTCTTAATGAAGGTGCGTTATTCAGACGGATTTGAATATACCGCGGATGTCTTAGAAGGCTGCATGGATGATCTGGTACCCAGGTTAATCTTGCAGCCGATTATAGAAAACTGTATCGTTCATGGATTTAGCGAAATGGAAGATATCGGGGAAATAAAGCTGCGGGCTTATCAGGAAGAAGACAAGCTCTGCATTGTCATAGAAGATAATGGAAAGGGTATGACAGAAGAACAGATCCATGAGATTCTAAAACCAAAAGAGGATAAGGAGGACAATTACAGTATTGGCATCTCCAATGTATACAGCAGGCTGAAGCTGAATTTTGGGGAGACGTGTGAGATGAGTATTGTGAGTGAACCCGGAAAATATACCAGAACAATCATAGAGATACCACGTAAAAGTACGAAGTAGAACGGGCAGATTGTAACACGGGATTGAAGCAGGGAGGAAAAGAAGATGTACAGAGTTATGTTTGTAGATGATGATATGATCGTAAGGACCACACTGCATACGATTGTGGATTGGGAGAAGTATGGGTTTGAAATTGCAGGAGATGCAAAAAATGGCCAGCAGGCACTGGAAAGATTAAAGAGCACCCCCGTAGACCTGTTAATTACTGATATGAAAATGCCTATTATGGATGGCATCACCTTAATCAAACAGGTGAATCAAATGGAGCAGGTACCTGTCATTCTGGCGCTGAGCGGCTACGATGACTTTTTGCTGGTACGGGAGGCATTTCGGCTGGGCGCACTGGACTACCTGTTGAAATCAGATATCAATGAAATTATGCTGAGCAGCCATCTGGAACGCATTGTTAATGAAATTCAAAAAGTAAAGGGGAGCAGTCCGGCAGGCAGAACAGCGGTTAAACCAGTGGGGGAAAGCCAGATATTGCAGGATATGGCTCTTGGGCGGACAGAGTTAAAAGAATCGTTTTTTGAAGATTATTATTATATCGTTCGTTTTGAAATTGTGGATTTCAAACAACAGGTATTCCGGTTTGGCAATGATCTGGAGGATGCATTGATAAAGCCAATGCTGGAAATTGCAAATCAGATACCCATGGTTGCTTCTAAGTGTACGATCTGTTCCCTGTCTCCGTCTTCCTACCTGCTGTATTACCGGGCAAAGGATGCAGATGAAAACAGAAAGAACCGGGTGCAGTCGGTAAGCAGGCAGATCCTAAACAACTGGAAAAACTATATGAATCTCCCGGCTATTGCAGGGATCAGCCAGATCGGCTCCGGAGCATCCCGGTTTCTGGAATGCATGGAAACAGCGGGATTCTTGCTGACCTTTCAGAGCGTTTTTGAAAAAACGGATGTATTTACTATGGATATCCAGCAAAAGGTTGATATACGGGAAGCGGTTTTGGCAGGAATCCGTTATCAGGATTTAAAGGATAGTTTAAAATCTCTGGATAATGCGGCATTTGAACAGAGCTGTCAGAGGATATTCACGGACTTTTACAAGATTGGATTTGAGCAGGCAAAAATAGAGAGTATCTATATGATCTATCAGGTGTCCATATCCCTGAGAGAAAACAACGACGATATCCTGAAGGTATTTCCTCAGGAAGTGGATTACTACGAAAAAGTACAGCGGATAACCAGCCTGAAGGAAATGGAGATCTGGATGACCAATTACCTCCGCTGGATTATGGATTATCTGGAACATAACTATGACAGAAGACAGAATGACGTGATCCAAAAAGCAAAACGCTTTATCTGGGATAATTATGCTAACCCGGAGCTGTCCCTGGGAAATGTGGCAGACTTTGTGGGTCTAAATGAAAAATACTTCAGCACCCGTTTTACAAAAGAGACAGGCACCACCTTCAGCAGCTACCTGATGGAATTCCGTATCTCAAAAGCAAAAGAGCTGATTAGAAAAACAGATATGAAGATCTATGAGATCAGCCAGAGCGTAGGGTATAACAGTGTGGAGCATTTTAACAGGATATTTAAAAAACTTTGCCAGATGAGTCCGGTTAATTATAAAAAGGAAGGCAAAAAATAGTCAAAAACCCCGTTGGTTGCAGCGGGGTTTTTGGCTTTTTTAAAATACTGATATAGATGATAACATAGCGTCTTTTTATGACATAAAAGGAGCAATTCAATACGTCGTGGCAATCTATGTGATGGATTTATGATATTGTTATAAATATAGGTGTAAAAAACAGGCTGGATTACTTATCCAAAGAACACCTGAGAATAACCCGTAAGGTATGCAGCATATTGGCTGAAAGCATCCTACCGGGAATTGAAAGAAAAAATTAGGTTCATTATGAAAGGGGATTGAAGTTATGAGAGTACGCTCTGTGTTATTAAGAAAAATCAGTATGATTGGTTTGGTATGCGGGATGTTTATTTTCCCGGGATGCAGCCAAAAAGATATTTCAAATGAGTACGTAAAGCTTGGCAATTATAAAGGAATTGAGATTAGCAAAGGAGAACCAGAAACGATTTCAGAAGAAAGGGTTGAAAACCAGCTTTCTATGAATGCAGGATTTGATCAGGAATTGTATGTAGATACCAAACGAAAAACGGTTAAGGATAGTGACCGGATTATCATCGATCTGACAGAGAAAATAAACGGGGAGGAGATTACCACGCAGGATATGAATGTACCAGTGGGGTCAGAACACCTGGCAGAAGGATTTCGGGAGCAGGTAAAGGGACATTCTGTTGGAGATACCTTTGAAGTAGATGGAATTTATACAGTTACGATTAAATCTATTCAGGAAGTAAATCCTTCCTTTCAGGAAGAAAAAGCAAGAATCAGGGAGGAAATGGAAAAAGAGGCGCAGGAGGCCTGGCTCCAGGAGCAGTTTCAGCAGATTGAAAGTTACTTACTTGAGCATACAGAAGTCATCAAAAAACCAGAAGAGTCCCAAGAGGTAATCGACATAATATTGCAAGCAATTGCGAAGAAGGAGAAGCTGGAGCTTACGGATGAAAAATTTACGAAAAAAGGGTATGAATATGGGGGTGACGACAAGGAGCAGGATATGGGAGCCGGATTGAATGAAAAAGAACAGGAAATAGCGCTTCAAAACGAAGTGGTAATAGAATGGCTGCTCAAGAATGCGAAAGAAAAGAAATAAGGTTAGAGCATGTTTATAAATTTATCCCTGCTATCTGCAAGTCCCACTTCGCAAAGAAGTTGCCCCTATAATAGTCAGTGCAGCAAGCTCAAGCTCTGAAAGCTGTGTATAAAGATCTATAAACGGTAACCAGAAACAACTTCAGGAGTATCAGCGCGTTGGAGGAGGAAGTGGATGGAAAAGAAGAGAGTAAAGGCGGCGGCAGCCATTTTGGCGGGAACAGGAGCCGGACTTTTGGCGGTAGGAGATGACTGCCGCATATTTATAGGGTTCGTCTTTAAATTAATACCTTATAGACAGCCAGAGACATTAAATGAATTGGCATATACGGTGGATAAGCGGAATGGTAATACCGTATATATCAGGGAAGAGACAGCGGGTTACCAGCCGTACCTGGTAGTGGACAATGATTACAATGGTGATGGAAGTGTCTTGCTTTTACGGAAGTATGTGTTGGATGAACGGCAGTCATATCATACATATTATCAGCAGACCGCATATTATGAAAACAGTAACCTGGATGAATATCTGAGCAATAGATATTTGGACACACTGCAGGAAGAGTTGAGTGCCAGAATCGTCCAAAGCCGCATTGAGATCATTGCAATGTCTGCTTACTATGGAGAGAATTCAGATACGACTCAAATTGAACGGAAAGCATTTTTATTATCCTATACGGAAATGGCACGTAGAGGTTCCGGATACATTCATGAAGGGAAGCCGCTAAAATACTTCAAAGATGATTTTACCAGAATGAAAACAACAGATGAGAATGGAAAAGAGTCTGGCTGGTGGCTGAGGACGCCATCCATGGCGGGGGATACAGTTGCCATAGCGGTGGGAAGCGACGGGAGGGTGGGTTTTGCAGCTGTGGACAACTACATAGGAGTCCGCCCCGCGTTCTGCCTGCCCGGAGATGTGGGGATAGAGGAGAGTGAAGAAGTAGTCCAAGGAGAAAAGGTCTATGTAATCAGGTAGAGTATTCGTAATTGATGGATACTGCAAAAGGAGGGGGGAAGTGAATGGAAAAGAAGAGAGTAATAGCGGCGGCAGCCATCTTGGCCGCAACAGCAGCAGGACTTTTGGTGTTAGCAGCAGTAACCGGCATATTTATAGGGTTCGTCTCTAAATTAATACCTTATAAACAGCTAGAGACATTAAATGAATTGGCATACACAGTGAATAAGCGGAATGGCAATACCGTATATATCAGGGAAGAGTCAGCGGGTTACCAGCCGTACCTGGTAGTGGACAATGATTACAATGGTGATGGGAATGTCTTGCTTTTACGGAAGTATGTGCTGGATGAACGGCAGCCATATCATACATATTATCAGCAGACTGCATATTATGAAAACAGTAACCTGGATGACTACCTGAGCAATGTGTATCTGGATACCTTGCCAGAGGGACTGCGTGCCCGGATCGTTCAAAGCCGCATTGAGATCATTGCAATGTCAGCTTATCAGGGAGAGAATTCCGATACGGTTCAAATTGAACGGAAAGCATTTTTATTATCCTATACGGAAATGGCACGTAGAGGTTCCGGATACATTCATGAAGGGAAGCCGTTAAAATACTTCAAAGATGATTTTACCAGAATGAAAACAACAGATGAGAATGGGAAAGAGTCTGGCTGGTGGCTGAGGACCCCGAGCATGGGCTATCCAACAGTTGCGATAGGGGTAGGCAGCGACGGGAGGGTGGGTTTTGCGGCAGTGTCAGTCGTTGCGGGAGTACGCCCCGCATTCTGCCTGCCCGGAGATATAGGGATAGAGGAGGGTGAGGAAGTAGTTCCGGGAGAAAATGTCTATGTAATAAGGTAATCGTAATTGGCAGATACGAACAAATGGAAAAGGAGAGAAAAAAGTATTGCGATTGCAAACGGTAACCTGAAACTATTTTCGAAGTATCAGGATACTGCAAAAGGAGGGGGGAAGTGAATGGAAAAGAAGAGAGTAATAGCGGCGGCAGCCATCTTGGCCGCAACAGCAGCAGGACTTTTGGTGTTAGCAGCAGTAACCGGCATATTTATAGGGTTCGTCTCTAAATTAATACCTTATAAACAGCTAGAGACATTAAATGAATTGGCATACACAGTGAATAAGCGGAATGGCAATACCGTATATATCAGGGAAGAGACAGCGGGTTACCAGCCGTACCTGGTAGTGGACAATGATTACAACGGTGATGGGAATGTCCTGCTTTTACGGAAGTATGTGCTGGATGAATGGCAGACATATCATATCTATTATCAGCAGACCGCATATTATGAAAACAGTAATCTGGATGACTATCTGAGCAATGTGTACCTGAATACCTTGCCGGAAGAACTACGTGCCAGTATCGTTCAAAGCCGCATTGAGATCATTGCAATGTCAGCTTACCAGGGAGAGAATTCCGATACGATTCAAATTGAACGGAAAGCATTTTTACTATCCTGTACGGAAATGGCACCAAGAGGTTCCGGCTATATTCATGAAGGGAAGCCGCTAAAATACTTTGATGATGATGTTAACAGAATGCAAGTAACAATGGAAAATGGACAAAAATCTGGCTGGTGGCTTAGGACACCGAGCATGGGATATCCTACTTGCGCCATAGCGATAGGAAGTGATGGGAGGCTGGGGTTTGCAGCTGTGGACAACTACATAGGGATTCGACCCGCATTCTGCCTGCCCGGAGATGTGGGGATAGACGAGAGTAAGGAAGCGGTCCCAGGAGAAAAGGTCTATGTAATCAAGTAAAGTATTTTTGACTGGTGGATACAAACAAATGAAAAAGGAGAGAAAAACAATGGAAAAAAAGAAGAGAAAAAGAACAATTGTGACCCGGATAACAGCAATACTGCTATCAGCTGTTATGGTGGTAAGTTTGATTCCGACGGAGACGGTACGGGCGGCAGCTGTAAGGGAGGAAACGGAATATCAGATTTTTGAAGAGGAGACTTGGGAAAGCACTTTATCCGATGAATCGACGGAAGAGGTGATCACAGAAGCGATACAGGAGGAGACGGAACAGCAGGTTCTGGAGGAGGATTCTGAGGAGGAAAGTACTTTATCTGATGAACCGACAGAAGAGGTGATGCAGGAAGATCTGGAGTTGGAACTCGAAGCCTGGAGGCAGGAAGCCAGGGAGGAATTAGAGAAAGCGGAGGAAGTTAGGAAATCAAATGAAGAGCAGGCGGCAAAGATAGTTGCAAGGTCTTCACGGGCAATCCTGGATTTTCGGGGAGATGGTACGGAGCAAAACCCCTATCTGATTGAGAATGCGGAGAACTTGATACAGATACAGGAATATTCCGATTCTGGCAATGCGTTTTCCGGAACGTATTTTCAGCTTACCGCAGATATAGATCTGAATGGAGGGGAAAACGGAAATTCCCTTCCATGGAGTCCAATTTCGAATTTCAGCGGTACCTTTGACGGCAATGGATTTATGATCACTGGTTTGTATCTGGGATCCCAGGGAGTATATCAGGGGTTGTTCGGACTCATTCAAAATGCAGAAATTAAAAATCTAACAGTGAAGATATCCGGGCAAGAGGGAGCGGCAACCTATTCAGGTGTATTAGCAGGATCGGCGGTACAAAGTACGGTATCCGGATGCTCCGTACAAGGGGAACTGCACACGGAAAGTGAGTATGCAGGAGGGCTGGTTGGATATTTATCCTTATCGAAGGTATCCGGCTGCAGATTCGCAGGAACACTTTGGGGAAAAATAACCGGTGGCATCGTGGGAATGTCGGTAGACAGTGATATAAAAAGCTGTATCACTTCGGGGAAAATCCGCGGCAGTGAACAGACCGGCGGCATCATTGGGCAGTTGTTCAGTACGCCGGTTACCGTACAGGGAATTGTGACATCTGTGGCGGAGTCCAATTACAACAAGGCGGACGTCTACGGTATAAAAGAAGTTGGAGGGGTGATCGGAAGCGTGATTAATAACGGTGACTCCCGTATCCGGGTGAATTTATTGAAGAATGCCAATAAAGGACAGGTGGCGGCGGAGAGCATCGTAGGAGGACTGGTAGGAAAAGTAGATGGCAATATTACCATTTCCGATTGTTATAACAATGCATCCATAGCTGCGCTCACAGCCTCTGTGGCAGGGGGAGTAATTGGGCGGTTCAATATGGACGATAAGTATGCCTCCTTAAGCAACTGCTACAACTCAGGTGAAATCGTGGCCGCCAATTCGATGATGCTTGGGGGTATAGCAGGATATGCAGAGAGTATGATTCTGAAAAGTTATATATTAGCCAATGGCATCAGAGGGATTGGACGTGCAGCTGGCAGTGCATCCAGTTCAGAAACCAATATTCGTATTCTGCAAAAGGAAAAACTCAGGGATTTTAATGGTTCCATACAGAAGCCCTTTTTAATTGACGAAGAGAATCGAAATGATGGATACCCCATTCTGGATTCTATAGAATATGTGGAAGGGGGCTCTTCGGGGGAGCTGGAATTTCTCTATGCATCCGGTTCGGATCAGGATTACAGCGGTAAATGCTACTATGAGGACTCCTACTTCTATGAGGATTCCTTACACTATAACCCCAGTCTGTCAACAATGTCATTAAGTCTTGCAATGTCGGCATTTGGAAGCAATGAAGCGCCCTATGATAAAAAAAGTAAGAATGCAGACAGGCTGTTATCGGATATCGGGTTTGGGGATATCTTGTATAATCATGCATTTGAGGTTAAGCCGGAACGGGATTCCATTGGGGTGATTGCAGGAAACAAAATCATAAATGATGGAGAAAAGGATTACACCTTAATTGCGGTGGCGGTCAGAGGAGCAGGCTATGAGGCGGAATGGGCAAGTAATTTCCGATTGGGAGAGGACGGTGAGCATGAGGGCTTCTCAATTGCCAGGGATCAGGTAATCAGTTTTTTGAATGATTATGTGGAGGAGCAGAATATAGAAAATGAAATAAAAATCTGGATTACCGGATACAGTCGGGCATCAGCAGTCGTGAATCTGACTGCAGCTACGCTCTTGCGGGATCAGGTGGTGGGAGGAGACAAACGGATTCTTCCGGGTGATATATACGCATATGGATTTGAAGTGCCGGCGGGAACATTAATTGGATTAGCAAAAGATGAGAACGCAAAGCCAAAAAGTGATTATCAGTATATCCATAATATTATTAACCCTAATGATCCGGTACCTAAAGTAGCGCCGGTATACTTTGATTTTACCCGGTATGGAATTGACCATACAATACCCACAAGCAGTATCCAGGATGGTTACGAAGAGGTAAAAAAAACCATGCTGAAAAGATATCAGTCATTAGACAGTACGGAGGAATATGTGGTGGATAACTTTCGGATGAAGAGAATCCACGCTGAGGTAATTAGTAACGCTGGAGAGGTTGGCGTCAAAATCATAATGGGGCTGGGTATTGGAAACGGGGTGCTGGCAGGGTGGATTATTAAAAATTTATCGATGAAGGATAATCAGGAAGATGATATAACACAGGATATATTTTTGGAACAGACCGTAAACGACTTATCGGAGAAAGTCTTTGTCAGCCGTATCAATTACGTAGAAAATTATCAGAGTATTCTGCGGGATGTGATGGGAAGTATGTATGAACAAGAGCCGGACAAATGGAAGGAATTCACAAAACAATTATCCATAAATCTCATAGATTCACTGATAAAAAGAATGGCACTTGCAACTATAATCCAGGATCAGTCTACAAAGGATGAAATGGTAAGAACATTGGTTCCGGACGTGAAAAAGTCTGTGAAAGATAGTCTGGCAGAGGTAGGGATCGAGTCGATATCGGATGAAACAGTGGATAATATGGCAGATTTTCTGACGAAGATGTTCATAGATTATGCCTTACAAGACCTGGATGCAACAGTTACGCTGATTGGGAATATGGAACCGATCGCATCTGCCCATTATCCGGAGCTATGCCTTGCCTGGATGCAGTCCATGGACCCCAATTTCACCTCCCTGGAGAACCTGAACCACTTCAGCAACGGTTCGTACCGGGTGTTGTCTGTCAATTGCCCTGTGGATGTGGAGGTCTATGACTCCACTGGAGTGAAAGTGGCAGCGATTATTCAGGATACTCCTGTGGAGATAGAAGGCAGCAGCATTATCTCCTCGGTGAACAGTAATGGGGAAAAGCAGTTTTTTCTGCCTGCAACCGAATCTTACCATTTGACCCTGACGGCAGTAGATAATGGAGATATGACTTATACCGTGAATGAATTTAACCCGGTAGTGGAAAGTATTAACCGGATTATCTGTAACTATGACGTACCTCTCCGTAAAGGGGATGTCTTCCAGGCGGAAGTACCGGCATTTGATGAGGCGGATATCGAGAATGGGACTGCAGTAAATGGTTCCGGCGTGAATTATACGCTGCGGGATCCGGGTAATAAGGTGATAGAACCCGATGTCAATATGACCGGAGAAGAGGCAGCAAATGCTGTTTATACGATACAGGCGGTTTCTGAAAATACGAAGCAGGGTATTGTAACTGGCGGTGGAATAGTCAGGTTCGGAAGCTTTGTGAAGGTTATGGCCCAGCCCGTGGATGGATATGTATTAGAAGGCTGGTATACGGATGGAAGGAAGGTATCGGAAGATGCAGAGTACAGGTTCCGGGCAGAAGGGAATCTGGAAATGACGGCAAGATTTAAAGAGCAGGTTACACAGACCGATACATCCAAAAAGGCTTTTACGGAAATCAGTACGCCGGAAGAGCTAAGAGCGGTTGCAGATAATCCCACAGGCTCTTACAAATTAGTGAAGGATATTGATTTGGAAGAGGAGCCATGGGAACCAATCCAGAATTTCAGCGGCGTATTCGATGGAAATGGATATAAGATTCAGAACCTGAAAATAGACAAGCCAGATACAGAAAATGTGGGGTTTTTTGGTTCGCTTACCAATGCTCTTGTCAGGAATGTTGCAATAGATGGGGTCAGGATCAATGCAGAGGGAAGCTTGGCGGTAGGAGTTTTAGCCGGGAAAGCCCAGGTCAGAAGAGCGGTAATTGATAATTATACAGGCAGCAGTATATTGAATTGTTCTGTTTCAAATGGTATGGTCTCAGGCGGTGAGCATGTGGGCGGTCTGATCGGCAAGACAGATAAGACAGTTAGGATATACAGAAGCTACACAGACAGAGGCTTGCAGGTAAAAGGAGTACGGTATGTGGGAGGTCTGATTGGGAGGCAGGAGAATTTGGCGAATCAAAAGTGGATTGGCGGATTGTATAATGAGGAGTGCTATTCAGATGCAGAAGTCACAGGTGTGGACTACGTCGGCGGTCTGACCGGACAGGTAACAGGAGGAAATTATTTGAACTGTTATTCAGATGGAACCGTGGTCGGAGATGACCATGTAGGCGGTCTCTTCGGGGAAGGGCTATTTGGTACTACAACTGAACTTACAAATTACGAGGTAATCCAGGATTGTCATTTTTCAGGGACAGGGAGCGGATTTACCAGCGTACTGGGAATTAGCCCTTTGTCCGGGAAGAATAGTATCAGGAAGGTGTATTTTACCGGAAATGTAACATTTATAGAGGAAGGAAATCAAGCTTTAATGGATGAAGCAAAAGCATTGGGAGAAAATGCATATGCTTACTATTCCCCATCCGTTTGGACAAAGAATGCGGGAAATAAGCCTTATTTGACTGCGGTTCCTGGAAACGGGGTAAATTCTGACGAACTGGGCACGATAAACAACCCATACCCGGTTGCAACGGCAGACGAACTGGATCATATCAGAGATAACCCTAAGGGACATTATAAATTAGTGAATGATATTGACTTATCCGGGATGGACTGGGAACCGATCGGATATTTTGATACCAATTCCAGTGTAAATTCAAAGGAAGTTTTCTCGGGGAGTTTAGACGGGCGCGGCTATACAATTCGAAATGCAGTAATCCGTGGGAAGCGGGAGAGGGACGCAACCGGCCTTTTTTCAAGGACACAGTCAGCCGTTTTCAAGAATATCCGTTTAGAGAACTTTGATGTCAGGGGGAATTACTGGACAGCGGGGCTGGTTGCCCTTGCGGCAGGAGATACATATATGGAGAATTGTTCGATTGATGATGCCAGTAAGATTGTAGGATCTCATAGGGAAGTACTTGGAAGCCTGTTTGTCTCATATAATTCATGGAATTCGGGAGGATTATTTGGATTTGCACAGAATATCAGAATCATGGACTGCAGCAGTTCGGCACAAATCGGGGATATGGAAGTATTAGGGGCGTTTAGTACAGAAAGGACAGGAGGACTGGGAGGTGCCGCCACGAAAATCATTATGCAGCGCTGTTCTTTTGACGGGATAATTTATGGAAAGCAGAATGTAGGCGGCTTGATAGGAGATACCCGAAGCGGTATCTTTGAAGACTGCTTCTTCGATGGTAAAATAAAGGCATACAGTGCAGCAATGGGATTAAGCTTTGTGGCCAGTAACGCTTACCTGGAAGTGAAAAACTGCTATACAACAGGAACAGCAGAAATAGAGTATAAAGGATATCCATTCAATGCCTATGGCTATCACAGTGATGAGACTAATGTAGATAACTGTTATTATAATAAAGAGTCTCTGGAACCGAAATACTGCCAGGATACAGGCAGGACAGAGGGGGAACTTAAGAAAAGAAAAACCTTTGTGGACTGGGACTTCAATCATGTGTGGTATATGGAAGAAGGGACATCTATGCCAAAATTGAAGAAAATAGAGCTATAACAGATACCTCATCTTACTTTTAAAAGGAACTAAGACATTAAGACATCTGAATTGAAAACCTGTGTTTTCAAACAGATGTCTTTTTATGTGTACGGGCATGAAATGAGCACCGTACCAGAATTTTTTAGATCCGGAAAAGGCATGGACTGCATCACCATACCTGACTTTAGATCAATAAAAATAACCAGGGTACAAGGAAATAGATCAAGTTCAATGTTAAAATGAGGTAACAGTTCAGACAGGTATGCGCATACTGTGAGAAAGTGATTCAGGAGTGCAAAAATCCCATCGCGTAAGCGATTATAAATGGATTTTTGCAGTAACAGGGCAGCTTGTCTGAACTGTTACAAAATGATACCAGTCATGTGGGAAGGAGTGGGATATTTTGATGAAAAAGACGAAATTTAAGTTATACATACTGTCAGCACTGATTTTAATTGTTGCAGCAGGTTTTCTTTTTACCTGTTTTTCAGGGAAAAATAAAAGGGTTGTGGCTGTAGTAGATGACATTCCTATTTATCAGGAAGAAATTTCATTTGCAGCATCCGGGTTACGGCTGTCCATCCGCAATAAATGGATGAATACCTACCACCTGGATTCAGCAGGATTTTCCTGGGAAAAAAGTTATAACGGAGAGGAAAGCGCTTTAACCTGTGTAATGGATAAGGCTGTCCGGGAAATTGCAGCGGATAAGCTTCTTCAGAAATTGGCACAGGATGAGGGACTGATAAAAGCAATTGATTATCCGTCTATTCAAAAGCAGATGGAGAGCGAGAACGCACAGCGCCAGGAGAAAAAGAGCAAAGATGAGGTGTTTTACGGGATTACAAGTTATTCTGAGAGCCAGTATTATGACTATCTGAACCAGAATTTAAGACTTCAGGTAATCCGGGAATTAAGCGGGGACAAGTCCCTTGCATTATCGGATGAGGAGATGCAGGAGATCTACGAAGAGAACCTGGAATATTTCCAGAATGAAGATTTCGAGACGGTGAAGACAAGCGTGGAGGATCTGGGCTTAAAGGAAAAATTTGATCAATATATGGAAGATATGCTTGAGAAAGCAGACATTCAAATAAAAAAGCCGGAGGTGATGGAGCAGGCAGTTATGAAGGCAGTGATGTAGCGAAAAATATAGGCTGGCTATATCAGAAAAAAGGAGGAAAAATTGATGAGATTGAAAAAGCAATGGACCGCCAGAGCGATGAGCGTTCTTCTGGCATGTACGATGACCGTTTCCGGTCTGCCGGCTATGGCACACGCAGCGGAGACAGAAAGTGCGGCAGAGGCTGTGACAGAAACGGAGACAGAAAGTGCGGCAGAGGCTGTGACAGAAACGGGGGCAGAAGGTGCGGCAGAGGCAGGTACGCAGGAACAGCATGGTTACCAGGCAGTGGTAAAGGAATACGCACCTGTAGCTGATGGAACCGTCTATTATGTAGATAGTGAGGCTGGAAGCGATGAAAATGATGGAACATCGCCCGGAAAGGCATTTCAGACTTTGGATAAAGTGAATGGTGTGGAGCTGAAGCCGGGGGATTCCATTCTGCTGAAAAAAGGAAGTATTTTTGATAACCAGCGGCTGTATCCAAAGGGTAAAGGAACGGAAGAAAGACCAATTCTGATCAGCAGCTACGGCGAAGGAAATATGCCCGTAATTAACGCAGGCGGTTTTCGTAAAAACGGTGGGACCAACGAAGATGGAACACCAAAATACGACGGGCATAAAGAGGCAATTTTGATTGAAAACATGGAATACACCACGGTTACCGGTATTGAAGTAACCAATGACGATGATTTCACGGTAAACTGGCAGTCCGGTGCATCCAACAAGGATGATGAACTTCCAAGAAGGCTGGGTATCCATGTAACGGTGGATGAACGTGCAGCAGATACCTATAAAGGGCTGGAAGACCGTTCTTATAAAGGCGTTGTAATAGACGGATGTTATGTCCATGATGTTGACGGCAATGAAAACAGAGGCGTAAATAAGGTAGACGGTGGTATTGGAATCGAGGTTATTTTTAGTTCCAAAGCAGGAGTTTATCCGTATTTTGACGGTGTAACCATTCAAAATAACCGGATTGAAAAATGTGACCGTACCGGAATTAAAGGAATTCGTATCTCTGATTTAGATAACTTCAAGCACAATGATCCGAATAAAAGCGATTATGATCCCAATAACGATGCGGATAACAATGGCGCCAATGACGGCTCCCGAAGCAACAATATCCGTTACAAAGACCAGGCGCAGAGAAACTATAAGGTTCTCAACAATGACGTATCCGATATCGGAGGAGACGGAATCCTGGTATGTGAGACAAAAGGAGCAATTGTAGAAAATAACTTACTGCACAACCATACTATGCGCGCCACTCCCGGAGCCAATGCAGGAATATGGTCCTGGAATGCATTTGACACATTGTTCCGATATAACGAAAGTTATGGGGGACCGTCTTATAATCAGGATGGATGTTCATATGACAGTGATTATTACAGTGCAGGTACAATATTTGAATATAACTACAGTCATGATACTCCAATGGGATTCATGCTGTTAATGGGGGGTAACGATACAGATGTTATCCGTTATAATTTAAGCCAAAATGATGGTATGGTAATGAGGCACATTGCGGCAGGGAGCAGCACGCCAAGTTATGTCTATAACAATGTATTTTATTACAATGGAGATAACTGGAAGTGGTCTTTGGGATCCCCTAATTCCGTAGCATCAAACTGGAATTTCTACAACAATATATTCTACAACACCAGTACCAAGAGCAACGGCGAATGGGGCAATGTGGACTGGTCTAAGGCAGGGGTTGCTGGCAACCTGGTCTATAATGCCACTGGAACTTATTCCGAAAATGAAATTGCCGGTGCAATACACGGTGATCCGGAATTTTTAAATCCCGGAGGAGGCGCAGACCGGGCAAATGGAAATAAGGATAATATCTGGTCCACACTGGAAGCTTACCAGGTCAAGGACAGCTCTGCAGCCATTGGTGCAGGTACCTATGTAAATGTAGTGCCGCAGACCAAACAGTCCAATGCAGGGCAGTGGGATTATACATCTGACCGTAATGCAACGAAAGATTTCTACGGAAATCCGCTTTATAACGGAGTACCGGATATTGGAATTCACGAGACAACAGCTGAAAGCAGCCGTGATTTTACAATTGAAAAAAATGCTGTTTACCGTGTTATGAATACCGGTCAAATGTCTTATCTGGAAATAAGCGGCAGTGAACTGGTGTTAAATAAATCGGAAGATAATAATCAGGGATTCAAGCTTGTGGGAACAAATGACGGGGTTAAGATCCGCATTTGGGATTCGGAAGCCAACAGCTATCAGTATCTGGCTTTAGTCAAAGATGCATTTGCTTTATCCGAGACAGAGCAGACCGTCTGGCAGACCGAGGACCTGCACAATGGATTGTTCCGCATTCATGCAGGTGATCAGTATCTGAGCCTGGCAGATGGAAAAGTCACAGCAGAGGCAGCAGCAGATACGGCGGCACAGCAGTGGTATCTGAAACTGGAAGAACATTCTTCCTCCTTTAATACCGGAGGAGGTGAAGTGGAAGGATTTTCTCCGGATCAGGCATTTGAAGAAGAAAAAGGGCAGTCCGGTTATTATGGCGAAGTCAAACAGGTCAGCGGGACCATTGCAGGAGCAGAGGAAGTTTATAACACCGCCCTTACCGGTTCTGAATTTGGTTACAAAATCTTTGCAAAACAGGGCGAATATAACGTAAAATTAAATTTTGCCGAGTTAGAAAATGTAAAGGACAGAACCTTTGATATACTGGTAAATGGGGAACCATATGAGGTCTATTCCGTTACCGGTGTCAGCGCAGTAAAAGAAATCGGCTCCGTTTATCCGGTGGACGGCATCATTGATATCCGCCTGGTGGGTGCATACAATGGAGACGGAGACTTAACAGAGGCAATCTTAAACGGTATTTCACTGGAAAGAAATGCAATGTCAGATGTAAATATGCGTCTGAACTGCGGCGGCGAAGCGTTTGACGGCTTATACGCAGACTCCCTATTCCCGGCAGGCGGCAGCGGATATTACGGAGAAAATACAAAGACAGAGACAGGCGCCAGTCTTCCGGACCCGGATGCAGGAATGGGAACGGTTCTCAAGTCTGCAAGGTCAGGCGAGGACTTTGGATATAAATTTAAAGCCCAGCCCGGCAATTACCGGGTAAAATTATATTTTAATGAAGTAACGGAGGAAGAACATATCTTTGATGTAACCATTAACGGTAAAACAGTCAAAGAAAACTTCAACATCAAAGAAGCGGCGGGAGGAAAAGAGAAAGCGGTGGATATTACCGCATATACCGAATCCCAGAACGGATCGATTGAGATTCACTTTACCGGCAAAGAGGGAACTTCAGCAATGGTCAATGCCATTGTAGCGGAACCATATGCAGGTATCGAGGGTGATAATCTGGCAGTTGGAAAAACAGTGAGAGCCAGCTCCGAAAAGGGCACCAACACGGCAGTCAAGGCGATTGATGATAACCAGTCCACACGCTGGTCTGCACAGGATGACGGAGAGCAGTGGTATCAGGTGGATCTGGGTAAGAACTACATGATTAACAATGTGGCAGTAGACTGGACTCCGGGGGCATATGCCACCAAATACCGTGTGGAAATCTCGGAAGATGGAGTGGACTTCACTGCGGCGGCATCTGTCAATGCGGCATTGCCGGGATTAAATGTAACCACACTGGATTCCGAAGTGGCACGTTACATCCGTATTACAGGAGAAGAGAAAAATGATTCCTGGGGAATCTCCATGACAGAGCTTGGCGTGTACGGTACGGAAGTGCGCGGAAATGCCAGTGTAAATGTTGCCACCAATCATGTAGAAGGCACAGAGTATGATTACAATCTGAACATCGGTGCCCAAAATATCTACAAGCGTTACAAAACAATGACGGTTAAGATGACTTATGACAGCCGGAATGCGGAGTATGTGGAGTCAAAGACAGATTTAAATACGGCTTCGCTGGTACACGTATCCACTTCAGAGCCGGATCTTACGGACCCGGAAAATGCAGTGGTGACATCTGTCTTCAGCATTAAAAAAGCGGATGGATTTATGGAGGCAGGAGAAATTTTATCCGCCAGATTTAAGGCATTAAGCCAGGAGAAAACACCGGTCTTTACAGAAATCGCCCTTACCAATGCGGCAGGACATGCAACCAGCCTTCCGGTGAAGAAAGTATTTATTCCCGATGAGGTAAGCAAAGAGCTGTTAACCGCATTTATTGCAGAGGCAGTTGTTCTTCATGATGAAGCTGTCACAGGCGACATGCGCGGACAGTACCCCAAAGAAGCAAAAGATGCATTCCATAAAGGGATTCTGGCAGCACAGGCAACGGCAGAGAACCCGAATTCAACGGCAGACAGCTATAAAGAGTCTTACCTGGCGCTGGAGGAAGCGGTGACCGTATTTAAGAACAGCGTAATAGTTGCCAAATATACAAATTACCACAGGGATTATGAAATTGATACAGAAGCAAACTATTCCGGCGGAACAGCCACAGTAGAAAACCAGGCTCTTAAACTGAGCTTATCAGGTGGCGGAAAAGTTCATGTAACAGACCAGGATTCCACCCCGTTAAAAGAAGGTACTTATTATACTAGGTTCTCCGTCAACAACTTATCTGACCAGACCAGGTTTGTAATTAAGCTTACTTCCGGGAACGAGATTGTAGTGGGAATTGACGGAAGCAGCAACTGGTTCTGGGAAGACGGTAAAACCTATGGATATTTTAAAGGCTTTGGCGTAAGCGTTAATACAGAATATGAATTACAGGTGAACCTGGTTATGACCGGAGCCAATACCTGTACCTTAGAGCCAGTTATAAATGGAGTTTCCCTTGGAAAATCCGGAAATATTTATCACGACGGCGCTGCCGGCAGGGCAGGATTCTCCACCAGAAATGTGGCAAGAACCTTTACCGTTAAAGAATTCTATTTCACAAATGCACCAAAACACGTGATTCAAGTGACATCTTCGGGAAAAGGAAGTGTCAGCCAGACCGGCGAAGTGACTGCATTTGAAGAAGCGGACAAGACATTTATCTTTACCCTGGAAGAAGGAGAAAGCCTCACCAAAGTACTGGTTGACGGAGAGGATGTAACAGAAAAGGTAGTGGATAACGCATATACCTTTGCCTATATCCGGGATGACTATACGCTGGAAGTAACATTTACAGGAGACGGCGGCAGCGGAGAAGAGGAAGAAAAGGTTACTTACCACCAGGACTACAACGTAGAAGATACGGCTGACTATGCAGGAAACCTCATAGAAAGCAGTGTAGTAGAGGAAGACGGCGTAAAGATTAAGCTGAAAAAGGGCAGTGACAGTAATTTCCCAATGGCAATTGACTCAAACGCTCCGGAAATTACAGAAGGAACTTTCTATACCAGGTTTGCAATTGATGACCTGAATGATCAGAATCTGTTTGATATTAAAACCGGAGACGGCGGATTTATCCGCATTGGATACGAAGTAGATACCCAGGCGGCATCCCCAAGAGCAGCATGGTTCTACGATAAGTCCGGCAATAATCCGGGATGGGGAGATTTTAACCAGTCAACCCCGCTTACGGCAAATGAAGAACATGAGTTAAAAGTAACGTTTACCAAAAACGGAACAGCAAATTATGACATTACACTATGGGTGGATGGCGAAAACCTGGGAACAAAGACATTAGCTTATGCACAGACTCCCGGAAAGTTTGGGTTTGGTGCCAGAAGAACGAGCAAGACTTATACAGTCAAAGAGGTTTATTACACCACAGAAGAGGAATACAAGATCGATGTAACCGCAGGGGAACACGGTTTTGCAAGCCAGGAAGGTGATGTGACGGTATTCGGATTGAGCAGCAAGACCATTTTCTTCACACCGGATGCCGGCTATGAGGTAGATCAGGTACTGGCAGATGGCGCTGTAACAGAAGTAAGCGATAATCAATATACCTTTACGGATATTAACGGAAATCATACCCTGGCAGTATCCTTTAAAGAGACAAAAGCACCTGTTGTTGACAAATCAGCGCTGCAGAGCCTGTACGATGCAAACACAGGGAAAATTGCGGAAGATTATACACCGGAGAGCTGGTCAGCGTTTGACTTGGCAATGAAAGCAGCAAAAGAGATACTGGACAGCGAAACAGCAGACCAGGCGGCAGTAGATGCGGCGAAGAAAGCGTTAGAAGCGGCAGCCGAAGGTCTGACAGCGGCAGAACCGCAGCCAGTTGATAAAACGGAGTTACAGGGATTGTATGATAACAATACCGGTAAAAAAGCCGAAGATTACACCCAGGAGAGCTGGAACACCTTTGACTTGGCAATGAAAGCAGCAAAAGAGATACTGGACAGCGAAACAGCAGACCAGGACGCAGTGGATGCGGCAAAAGCAGCGCTGGAAACCGCAATTAAAGGTCTGGTTCCGGCTGAAATTCCGGTTCCGGCAGATAAATCAGAACTACAGGCACTCTATGACCAGAATGCTGATAAAGCACCAGAAGATTACACACCGGACAGCTATGCAGTATTCCATGGTGCAATGAAAGCGGCAAAAGGGGTACTGGACAATGAAACAGCCACTCAGGAGGATGTAGATCAGGCAATACAGACATTAAGAGATGCCATAGCACAGCTGAAAGAAGCAGGCTCAGAAGAAGATATCAAAGAAGCGCTCCGGTTACTCTATGAAGCGAATACTACAAGAGAAGAAGGCAGATATACGCCGGAATCCTGGAACGTATTTGCAGATGCCATGGATGAGGCAAAACGGGTTCTGGATGATCAGGAAGCAGTACAGGAACAGGTGGATCAGGCAAAAGATGGACTGCAGAGCGCAATTGACGGATTGGTTATCAAAGATCCGGTTCCGGAAGTAAATAAAACAGCCCTTAAGAATCTGTTTGATGCAAATACCGGAAAAGACCAGTCAAAATATACAAAGGACAGCTGGACTGCATTTGTAAATGCCATGAATCAGGCGGAAGCAGTGCTGAATGACGGGGAAGCAGCCCAGGAACAGGTTGACACAGCTTATGCAGAATTAGAAAAAGCGGCGGCAGGGCTTACACAAATTCCGGCACCCGTTATAAAAGTAACCGGGGTAAGTCTGGACAAGACAGCAGTGAGCTTTACCAGAGCAGGGGAAACCGCACAGTTACGGGCACAGGTTGCTCCGGCAGATGCGTCAGACAGGAGAGTAACCTGGAAATCCAAAAACAAAAACATTGCAACTGTTGATGCAAAGGGAAAAGTAACGGCAGTCGGAAACGGAAGTACCAGGATCACCGTTACCACAAAAGATGGGAAAAAGACAGCAGAATGTACAGTCAAAGTACAGATTGTGAAAAAACCGGCAAAAGTAACCGGAACAAAGGTTAGCAAGACCACAAAGACAACCCTAACCCTATCCTGGAATAAGGTCAAAGGCGCTGATTCTTACAAAGTATATGTCTATAAGTCCAATAAGAAGTGGAAAGACTTTGAAACCACAAAGAAAACAAGCATTACTTTAAAAGGGTTATCGGCAGGCACAAAATATACAGTGAAGGTTGCGGCAGTGAATAAAGGCGGCAGAGGAGCTTACTCCACAGGAGCTTCTGCAGCAACAAGACCGTCAGCCGCCAGATTAAGCACCATTAAAAAGAATGGTTCTGGCAGTGTAAAACTATCTTATAGTAAAGTCAATGGCGCCCGCTACGACATTTATATGAAGACCGGTAAAGGTGATTACCGGAAAGTAACCACATCTTCCAAAACAAATGCAGTGGTAAAAGGACTGAAAAAAGGAAAAACCTGTCGTTTTAAAGTGCGTACCTTTATCAGGACGAAGGGAAAGAATTACTATGGAAGTGATTCAAATGTAATGAAGTATCAGGTAAAGTAAGAATTTAGATCAAAGAGTTTATCATGTACCCTCAATCATCTGATAATGTATCAAGAAATCAAACTTTTGTGCATAGTCCGGATTGAGGGTACATGGTAGAATACAGTTACAAAGTGAAAGGGAGGAAACAAATAATGAAGAAAAAAATAATCAGCGCAATTCTTTGCGCATCGATGGTTGCAGGCATCCTTGCCGGATGCGGCGGATCCGCAGGCAGCAGTACTACAGAGGCTGGAAAAACAGAAGGAACCCAGGCAGCAACCCAGGCTGGTACCACCGAGGCAGGCACAACTGAAGCAAAAGGAGAAACAGCCGCAGCAGATGACACAGAGAAAGCAGATGCAAATACAGAACTGAGCGGAACGTTAGTGGTTGCACTCTGGGATAATGTATCCATGCAGTTATTCGAAGATCTGGATCTGGCTGGAAAATTCCAGGAAGTATATCCGGATGCCAATATTGAATTTGAAAAACTAAAAGATGATTCTGAATACTGGAACGCTATGAAAATGCGTGCATCCGCAAATCAGCTTCCGGATATTATGTTCAACAAAACCTTTACCCTGTCCAGATTTAAAGATTATTTAGTGGACCTGGCCGATACAGAGGCGAATAAAAATAATAACATTGCACAAGGCTACGCAGTAGATGGCAAAGTACTGGGACTTCCGGAAAAAATGACGGCTGAATACGTTTATTACTGGAAAGATATGTTCAAAGAAGCAGGCGTAGAAGTTCCGACAACATGGTCAGAACTGGAAGAGGTATCCAAGAAACTGCAGGATCATTTCGGAGCAGAGAACGGTGACTTTATGGCAATTGCAATGGGCGGCAAGGATGAATGGCCTACATATCCATTTACAGAGTTTATGCCGGCACTGGAAAGCGGAAACGGACAGAACTGGAATACTATGGCGACCCAGGACGAACCATTTTCAGAAGGAACTGATTTCTACAAAGCATATACAAAGATTAACAGCTTATTCACCTCCGGTGTATTTGGAAAAGACCCGGTAGGTATCGGAAATGATCAGGCAACAGCATTATTTGCCCAGAAACAGGCAGCGATGGTTGCATCCGGCGGATGGGCACTTACCAGCATCTCCGAAGGCGCTGACAGCACAGACGAGCTGGGAACCTTCTATCTGCCAACCAGAGATACGGCTGAAGATCCATTCAGAGCAATTACACAGGGCGATAACTTTATGTCAATTACCACTCATGCAAAGAACCCTGATCTGGCTAAGGCATTCGTAGAGTTCTATTTCAGTGATGCATGGTATCCGGAGTACATCAAATCCCAGGCGGATGACAATACCATGAAGACCGTTCAGAAAGACAAAGACCCGATCCTTGCACAGGCTGACGAATTACAGCCGGACAAAGAACTGGTTATGTATGACGGCGGCGGGGATGACTTTACCGCACTGGTAGCAGAGACAACCTTTGATTACAAGAAATTAGGGGCTGAAATGCTGGTAAGCGGATTCGATCTTCCATCGGCATTAACAGACCTGAACACAAAATGGAAAGCAGCCAGAGAAAAGTTAGATATTAAATAAATAGAAATGGGCTGCCTCAGCACAACTGTTGCAACAGTCTGTAATGGGGCAGCATTTTTTATGCAGATAAGAGTGTGTGTGAAATAGAAATGGAGGGATCTCATGAATAGTTTAACGAAAAAAAGGAATCGCTTTATCATTCTGAGTCTGTTAGTTCCGGTGGTATTACTGATAGCATTCGTAGTATTTCCGGCGGTGGATTTATTTCGGATGAGTTTTACAAATTGGGACGGGTACTCAGCAAACAGCAATTTTATTGGAATCGAAAATTACATATCTATGTTTAAGAATAAAGACCTGTGGCTGTCTCTGCGCAACAACGGCATTTACTTTGCAGTCCATCTGTTGATGATTCCGGTGGAAATGGCGCTTGCAGTCATCTTAACCTCTAAGCTAAGGGCGGCTAAAGCGTATAAGACCATCGTATTCCTGCCGTATATCATCAATGGAGTAGCAATCGCATATGCATTTTCGTACTTCTTTTCACCGGTAAACGGAGCATTTGATTCCATATTAGAAGCACTCCATCTGGGCGGACTCAGCAGAAACTGGTTATCCGATCCGAAGATCGTGAACTTTGTGCTGGCGTTTGTATCTTTGTGGAAATTCAGTGGTTACCATATCGTATTATTTATAGCCGCATTACAGTCCGTACCCAAAGATATTGTAGAAGCGGCAAACGTAGACGGTGCAAATGCATTCCAGATCTTCCGCTACATTCAGGTACCGTCCATTTCTCTGGTTCTGGACTTCATCCTGTTTGACAATATCAGAGGAGCCTTACAGGTATTCGATATCCCGTTTGTAATGACACAGGGCGGTCCGGGATATGCATCTTCCACATTTACGCTGTATACCATTAAGACGGCATTTACCTTTAACAACTTTGGTCTGGCATCTACTATGGCGGTTGCAATTATGATCTTAATTGTAATTATCTATGTGGTTCAAAACAGAGTGCTTCATATCGGCAAGCCCAAGCCGGAAAAAGCATTGAAAATCAGAAGAAAGGGAGGAAAATAATATGACATCAGGCAAATCTAAGAAAATTATGACCCAGTGCGCAAAGCAGCTGATCTGTATCGGAATGGTCATCATTGTAGTGCTCCCCATTCTCCTGACGCTGTTCGCGGCTCTGAAGACAAGAGGTGATATGATTAAAACATCCCCTCTGCTGCTCCCGGCACTGGACAAAATTACCTTTGAAAACTTTGAAAGGGTATTAGGCGATAAATATTTATTAGTAGGATTTAAGAATACCTTTTTAATTGCATTTATCAGTATTATCTTCAATATTATGCTGGGATCTGTAACTGCATTTATTCTGGAACGCTTCGAATTCCGCTTTAAAAAAGTTGTATTTGCTCTTTTTTTCCTTGGCATGCTGATTCCTACTTTTGTAACAGAAATTGCAAGGTTTAAGATCATTCAGGGAATTGGTGCTTATAATACCCTGGGAGCGCCAATCATCATTTATGTGGCTTCGGACCTGATGCAGCTTTATATTTACCGGCAGTTTATATCCAAGATATCGGTTTCCCTGGATGAGAGCGCCCTGCTGGACGGCTGCGGATATTTCGGGCTGTTTGGCAGAATCATCTTTCCGCTGCTGGCACCGGCAACTGCAACGGTAGTCATTATCAAAGCAATTACAATTATTAATGACATGTACATTCCGTATTTATATATGCCAAAGAATTCCCTCAGAACCCTGACCACCTTCCTGATGAACTTTGCCAATGCACAGCAGGGATCGTGGCAGCGGCTGGCAGCAGGCATTATTATCGTCATGATTCCTACGATTATCATTTATATATTCTTCCAGAAGTATATATTGGAAGGTGTGTCTGCGGGAGCAGTTAAGGAATAAACGGTACGGCAAATACCCTCCGGAAAATTACCCGGATATTATTGTAGGACTTATGATTCCATGATATAATAAAAATATTGAATTATGGTCATAAATCGCATCGCAGTAATAACAGACAGAGGGGATTTTCTATGGAGAAAGAAGATAGAAAAGCATTGAATATGCAGAGCTTCGTATTTGACACATTGTTAAATAATATGAATGCTGTGCTGTATGTCAGCGATATTGAAACAGATGAGATTATTTTTATGAGCAAAAATATGCAGGAGATCTTTGGCGTGGATAATCCGGAAGGAAAGATCTGCTGGCAGGTTTTGCAGCGGGGAATGAATCAAAGGTGCTCCTTTTGCCCAATTGCACGACTGCTGGAGCAGGAAAGCGAAACGCCTTTCTGTATCTGGGAGGAGGAAAATACGGCAACGGGACGCATTTATGAAAATTATGACAGCCTGATTAAATGGGCGGATGGCAAACTGGTGCATTTGCAGCACTCCGTGGATATTACCGAGTTTAAGCGCATTACGGAAATCGCCAGCACGGATGAACTGACCGGGATGTTTAACAGACGTGCGGGGAAATTACTTCTGCAGGAGGCTCTAAAAAAGCTGCAGGGTACAGATCGGACCCTGTGCGTTTGTTTGTATGATCTCAATGGATTAAAACAGATCAATGATCTTTACGGACATTATGAAGGGGATAAAAGTATCGCCTGCATAGCCCAGGCAGCACTGGACAATTTAACGCCGGATGATATGGCGTTTCGGCTCAGCGGTGATGAATTTGTAATTGTTTTTCCGGGTATCGGTCTGGACGAGGCAGGCGGGCGGATCCGTTCCATCCAAAAAGACCTGAGGAAAATTGTAAAGGAAAAGGATATTCCCTATGAGGTATCTTTCTGCTTTGGAATCGTTGAAATCTCAGGAAGGGACAATTTTACAGTTTCGAAAGTAATTTCCCTGGCGGATGAGGAAATGTACCGCCAGAAAAAGGTGTACCACATTCGGAAAGCGGAAGAAAAATTAAGCAGCAGCCGGAGTGAGTACCAGGCGGCTGTGGAGGATTTCGACTACGATAAAGAGCATTTGTACGATGCGCTGATGAAAAGTACAGATGACTACATATATGCGGGCAATATGAAAACAGGTACCTTTCGGTATTCAGCAGCAATGGTGGAAGAGTTTGGACTTCCTGGCCAGGTGATTCCCAATGCAGCTGCGGTCTGGGGAAGTTTTATCCATCCGGAGGACAAAAAATGTTTTCTGGAGGCAAATCAGGAAATTGCCGATGGAAGGGTAAATACCCATAATGTAGTATACCGTGCGAAAAACCGGAATGGGGAATGGGTCTGTCTCAGGTGCAGGGGTTATCTGTTCCGTGATAAATATGATATTCCGGAATTGTTTGCCGGGTTTATATCAAAAGCGGAGGAGAGGACATAAAACAAGAAAGTTGCTCATATGCTGTGAGTAAGAGATGTACAGGCAGGAGATACGGATGAAGGTACTCGTCTTTCTTTCTACTTTTATGATTCCCTTTGTTATATTTTATATCGTGGGATATGGACTGCTAATGAAGAAAAATGTTTATGAAACATTTATAAAAGGTGCTGTGGATGGATTCCACACAGTAATCCAGATCATGCCTACGCTGATCGGGCTTATGGTTGCGGTTGGAATACTGCGGGCATCCGGATTTCTGGATATGCTGTCAGGTGTGCTTGGAGGGCTTCTACAAAATGTGGGATTTCCGCCCCAGCTCATGCCGGTAGCGATTGTCAGAATGTTCTCGTCCAGCGCGGCGACGGGGCTGGTACTGGATATTTTCAAGGAATATGGACCGGATTCGGCAATGGGAATTCTCACTTCAATTATGATGAGCTGCACGGAGACCATATTTTATACCATGTCTGTTTATTTTATGACAGCAAAAGTAAAGAAGACCAGATATACCCTGGCTGGAGCGCTGGTGGCTACCCTTGCGGGAATTATTGCCAGTGTTGTGTTGGCTGGGAGGATGTGACCGGAAAATTAGATCGAGATAATGATAAGTATAATTGTAAGTATGGTGTGCTGAGGGATTGGCATGCCTTTCTTTATTTCTTTTTTTCTTGATTTTTTATTTCAACTGCTGAAATACCATAGCAGTATGTCTGGCGTTTGGTTTTGGGGATTGAACTTAGAGAATAAAAGTAATCAGTATAAATAAAACACAATATTCACATTATTTTGTGGAAAATGTGGATACAAAATCAGACAATTTGAAAAAAATGTGGATAACTTTTAAAGGAGTTTTGAAATAAAGCGTATTTATGAGGCTGGAGGAGTGAAAAAATAAAATATAAATAGGATAAGGAGGGATTTTGGAGAAAAAGAGGAAACTGTGTATGGTTGTTTAGCATTGCGTAACTATTACCACATACATCCCCATTTCCGCCCACTTACAAAAATAAGATAGATTTCTCACCCGATATATTATAAGATAAATCTGTGGAGGGGCAGAAAGATGAAAGTAGTGATTAAGAAGATCCCGGAAGATAAAACGGAATTTGCAGCGCTGCATGTGCATGAAGAAACACCTCAGACCCAGCTGATTTCATCATATCTTGAAAATGAAGAATATAATACGGTCATTGTTCCATGTACTGCAGACGGGAAGATTTACAGGATTCCAAGTGACAGTATATATCAGATTGAATCCATCGGGAATGTCCAGCATGTTCACACAAAAGAGAAGATATTTCAAACTTCAAAAAAACTATATGAACTGGAAAAAATGCTCCCCGTCAAATTTGTCAGAGTTAACAAATCTGTGATAATGCATTTAAATAAAGTCCGGGTATACACGCCGCTTGCAAACGGACTTATGAAAGCAGAACTGGGTAATGGGGAATCAGCCTATATTTCAAGAAAATATTTAAAAGGGCTGAGAGATTTAATTCGGGAGGGATTAAAATGAGTGTGGATAATTTGAAAGAATGTGGATTAAAGGGAAGCTTTCTGGGATTGGTGTTGATGATGAGTTCACTTTTAGTGGTGAGCCTTACAGGTGATGCGGTGGGAATGACTATGGTGCTTCCCTATATTCCCGCTGTCATGGCAGGTTATTTGCTTCTGGGGATGCTTTGCTGGCTGATCCATGGTAGAACGCCAAAGGAACACAGCTGGTTATCTGGAGCGGCAGTTTATTATTGGATGTTTCTGATCTTGATTGTGGTGACTGTAATAGCCTCGTTTTTAACAGAGACAGTACGTTATGTTATACTTGTGAACATTTTGGTGCTTGCAGCGTTGTGGATCATGGAATATGTATCCTTAAAGAAAATAGCAGATGAGCTGAATCAGGGAATGCCGGCAGGCAGATCAGCTGTAGTGGTGGATCTGAATGAAAAGCCGGCTACATTGGAAGCTTATTTTAATGAAATTGAAAAATATTGTGCCGCCAATAAATGGGAGCTGGAATATATTAAAAAAGAGAAGCCGGCTCTGATCCGGATAAACGGGAAAAGCTACAGAGTGAAGATGGGAGTGTATTATTCGGTCATTGGAACTCCGGTATATACGATGACATTTTCCGGGATAGATGAGTAGAAATTGGGGTTTAGCTGATTAAAACGCTTTGTAGATGTAGGTAGTGTACGGAAAGAAAAGGGGGCGAACCAGGAGAGGTGTTTGGAAGGCTTAACGCAGAACTGGCATTTTCTAACCTTCCCGAAGCGCTTTTTGGCGGCACGCGGGCATTCGCTCCGAAATCCTGATGCATTTCGCAGCTCA
>UQGG01000023.1 GCA_900540475.1 uncultured Robinsoniella sp.
GATAGCTTGTTTAAGTGCGCCATTTTCTGGCTGTCCACGACTTTCTTTCACACTATACCTCTTTTCTGCTCTGGAGCCTGTCAGAAACTACAGCCTTATCAGCAATTCTACAGGTGAGCTGTGCATCAGCTGTATACTTCTGCGGTCAGGCTGAGAAATTCCCGCATATAGAGTAAACTCGTCACTGTCCAGCACTCTTCTGCCCTCTTCATCTATTGCTTCCAGAGCCGATGCCCGGACCTTCAGTGTTGTTTTTACCGTTTCTTCTGCTCCCAGTGCCACACGCTGGAATGCACACAGGCTATAATTTTTAACAGCCAGCGCAGATTTTGTATCTTTGATATATAGCTGAACAACCTCTTCTACCGCAGTGCCTCCCCGGTTTGTGAGAGTTACTTCTACTTCAAAGTCCTGCTCTTTCTTTGGCATAATGGTAAATCCGGCCTCTTCCACTTCTACATTTCCATAAGTGAGTCCGTATCCAAATGGATACAGCGCATCTTCTTCCATATACCGGTAGGTTCTGTTCTCCATACTGTAATCTTCGAATCCCGGCATATGTTCCAGATCCCGGTAGAACGTTACCGGAAGTTTCCCGGATGGGGATATTTTTCCGAATAACAGGTCGGCAATTGCTTCTCCTCCGCCTGCACCAGGATACCATGCCTGCAGAATTGCATCTGCATGTTCATCCGCATAACTTAAATCAATTGCACTTCCTGCCAACAGCACCACAATCGTCGGTTTGCCGATTTCCAGGACTTTTTCTATCAACTCCATCTGCACAGCCGGAAGCTTCAGATCCTCCTTATCCCCGGAACCCACATGATTCCCCTGATCCATCTCTTCCCCTTCCAGCGTTTCATCCAGACCGACTGCCAGTATTACCACATCACTGTGTTCGGCAACAATCTGTGCCTCTGATATTCTATCCTGATCCCATGCCAGACCTTCCACCTTACGGTTCCAGAGGCCGCTGCCTTCGGAATACAGAACGCGGATATCATCACCTGCTTCATCCTGAATGCCTTCTAATATCGTAATGTATCTGGATGCCGTACCATGATAATTTCCAATCAGTGCCACCCGGCTGTCAGCATTTGGTCCGATTACACCAATTGTATTTATCTCTCTCTTCTTAAGGGGCAGCACGCCGTTATTCTTTAATAAAACAGCGCTTTTTCTGGCTGCATCTCTGGCAAGCTGTATATGTTCTTTACATTCCACAACTTCATATGGAATATCATCATATTCACTTCCATCAAATAATCCCAGAAGAAATCTGGTTGTAAACAAACGCTCTGCTGCCTGGGTTATATCCTCTTCTGTCACCAGACCTGCCTGATAAGCCTTTAAAATATGCAGGTATGTATTTCCGCAATTCACATCACATCCTGCTTTCAGCGCCATTGCTGCTGATTCTTTTGCGTCCTGAGTAATTCTGTGATTTTCATGAAAATCCTTTATTGCCCAGCAATCTGATACGAAATGTCCCTGGAATCCCCACTGGTCTCTTAAGATATCACGTATTAAAGTGTTGCTTCCGCAGCAGGGTTCTCCATTTGTCCGGTTATAAGCTCCCATCACAGACTCTACCTCTGCTTCTTTCACAAGTGCTTCAAATGCCGGAAGATAAGTTTCTCCCATATCCTTTTTACTCGCCACTGCATTAAATTCATGGCGCAATGCTTCGGGTCCGCTGTGTACAGCATAGTGTTTTGCACAGGCTGCTGTTTTCATTACCTCTTTGTCACCCTGCAGCCCTTCTACAAACGCAACGCCCAGACGGCTGGTCAGATATGGATCTTCTCCATAGGTTTCATGTCCCCTTCCCCATCTGGGATCCCGGAAAATATTCACATTGGGAGACCAGAAAGTAAGACCTTTATATATATCCCGATCCCCTTTCCCGGAATATGCATTGTATTTCGCACGTCCCTCTGTGGCAATGGTATCCGCAATTTTTTTCATCATCTCATCGTCAAACATGGCTGCCATGCCGATTGCCTGAGGAAAACTGGTTGCTGTTCCTGCTCTGGCAACACCGTGCAGTGCTTCATTCCACCAGTTATACGCCGGAACGCCTAATCTGTTAATTGGCGGCGCATCGTATTTTAACTGTGAGGCTTTTTCTTCCAGTGTCATCTGTGCTACCAGTTCTTTTGCTTTCTTTCTTGCTTCTTCTCTGTTTCTCATAAATATCCTCCAACATTATCACATATTTTCTGCTTCAACAATCTGAATTCCCACGCATAGAAGATCCGCTGCCGCCGATGATTTCCCAATATAAGCAACATAATCAGCAGCCTCTACGATCCATGTTCTTTCTTCTGTATTATAATATGCCAGCTCTTTTGCTGCAATCAGAATAGAGACTCGTTTTATTTCCCCTGGTGCGTCAGCAGCTGGTCAATATGATCAATTTGAATATATTCTCCCATACAGTTCTCCCTCTGCGTCTTCGCGCTCATAAGATTTTAAGTTAGTAACACTATAACACAGGGGAAAGTTGAAAAACATTAAATAAAATGACCATTATCTATAAAATATTATCCTGTTTCATTATCTGTTCCTCCTCCTATGTAGTGGAATTATCGTGGGATTCATATGCTTCTAATGCTGCTGCCGCTTCACTGTCTGTCATGTGATACTTGTCTTTGATTTTTGCTTTTATCTCACCCGGAGATAAATAAAATTCCTGACAGATTGCAATCATAATCCTTACGGCTTCCTCTTTCGTTTTTTGAACTCCAATTTCCATGCCTTTACGCTGTCCAAGCTCCATTCCCTCCGCAAAACTATCTCTTTTTTCATTCTCTATGTGCCAGTCTTCATCATATTCCGTTAAAATCATTTGCTTCACCTCTCCCTGATTCTTTTTCAGTATGTCCGCCAGAATTCCCTCTGCAATGCACTCAGCAACTGCTCTGTCCGCTGCATCTTCCAATGACATTTCCGTCAGGTATGCTCGCATTTTCGATACAAAACAGGCATACTCCATTAATTTTCTGCATTTTTCCATCAGCTTTCTGTTGTGACCCAGATTAATGTTCAGCATCACTACTTTACATTCCAGACTTGCCTGTGCCTTTTTCTGGTGGTTGAAAAAGGCATCTGATAAATATAATTCCCTTCTGTCAGGTTCTTCCTGCATACCATTATAAAATACGATATATTGTGGAAGCGGAATCTTAACCAGTGTACTTTTGTAAATGTCATGCCCGTTCTCCGCCAGAAATCCCTGAAGCAGTTCTGCAAAGTAAAACAGTCCTCTCAGTGGCATATTCGGATTAAAAGTAGCCTGATGTTCATAGAGATTCAGCATATTACCGATCAAAAAAGATACATCATTTTTCATCCTCATATATACCACATCATCCAGTGTATTAATCTGAAGCCCCGTTTCATCCTGATAATCGGTGTGATTAATTGCATTATACAATTGCAGCAAATCCTTTTTTTCCTGAAATACTAACCGGAACAGCCGATCCTTATACTTTCTGTTGATCCGGTATTTCCCCCATAAATGCTGCTTTTTATGGAGCCTATCCTTATTTTTTAAGTCCCTCATTCTACTGCCTCCATATCTTTATATATTTTCCGGCAGAAAACAGGCACCTCAAAACACTGCACTCAAACTTCAATCATGAAATAACACCCCGCTTACAAATAGCTGTTTTTAAATATTAATGCATATACCTGGAGTGTGTTAATTAGGATAATGGAATATTGTACGGAACCGTACTGTTAAGAATCCTTGGAATTTATATCAGAATCTTAGAAATGGTGCGGCTTTCTGCCGCTGGTAAGTTTATTATAGCAAAGTAACGGTTTATACGCAAGCAGTTTTTCAGGAATTTCTTCAGAGAATGGAACCCCCATTCCATTCTCTCTTTTATGTTCTTATACCCGCACATTCTCCCTATACTTCGTAGGGGAAACCCCGGCATGTTTTTTAAATGCCAGAGAAAAGTAGTTCGTATCCCGGTACCCAACCAGCATGGCAATCTTTCCCGTCTTCATATTCGATGTTTCCAGTAAGAATTTTGCCTTTTCAATCCTTTTTCGCACAATATACTCGTTGCACCCCTCCCCGCAGACCTTTTTAAACAGCCGGGAAAAATAATTGGGCGTAATATAGAGGTCAGCTGCTATATTTGCCACAGACAGCTCTTCCCCCAGATACTGATCTATATATTTCTTCGCCTTTGAGACAATCTCGTGGATGTTTAACTCTTCCCTGCTGAACAACTGTACGATATAATTTTGGGTAATCTCGCAGGCTTCCACCCGCTGGGCATGGAGCAGAGACTGGAGAAGCGCATTAATTTTACTGTCCGTTGCTTCACCCGAATCGCTGATATAGGAAAAATACAGTACGGATGCAATCTCAAAGCAGCATCTGCGCACATAGGCACTGGATAAATTATATGACTCTGTCGCCTTACAAAAGGTCTGAAATGCTTTTAATACATAATCCGAGTTTCCCACATTTGCCGTCATGACATTTTTTAACTCCATGTAAATCTGCTGGAACATAGAAACTCTGCTCTGGGCATTATAGGACTGAATAATTTCGTGAATATTTTCTTTTTCATGCTCCAGCAGATATTTTGCATCGTTATAGGAGACATAGAGGTTTTTAAATCCCTCTACACTGCTTCCAATCACAGCCTTTGGCATACTGTTGAATTCATCTTTTAAGATATGGTTCAGCTGTTCTACCCGCTCCACCGTTTCATCCGCCTGTTCCCCGGAAAAATACGCCAGTATAATTTTCCCATCGTCATCCATGAAGGTAATGCCTTCTTCCCTTGAATCTACCATACCAATGCAGATATTTTTAATGGACATGGCACGGAAATTTTCTGAAATATCCTTATTGTCTGCGTACAGGGTCGGCACCAATATTACAACCTGTAATTTCTGATTCTCTGCATAGCGGTTTTCCAACAGAAGATTCTGAAATCCGATCCAGTCTGACAGACGGTTATGTACCAGATCCCGCATATATTCCTCCAGCTGCATCTGGGCTGATGCCCCCTGGGTTCGCTGCATGCGGCTGGCAAGCTTCTTCTCCTGATTCTTCTGATCCAGATACTCCACCTGGTCTTTCATCAGCTGAGTCAGAAGATCCTCATCTATGGGCTTTAATAAAAAGTCCACGACCTGCATCCTCAGACATTCCCTTGCATAATCAAAACTGTCATAGCCTGTGAGCACCACAATACGCATATCGTTCTTTATGGCTTTTACCTGTTCAATCAGCTGCAAACCGGTCATCTCCGTCATCTGAATATCTGTGATCATAACATCTGGCATATGCTCTTCTATCATCTTCAATGCCTCATTTCCAGAAGCAGCAGCGAATACTTCCTGGAACCCGATGGCATTCCAGGGAATTATATTTTTAATTCCCATCCGAATAATCTTTTCGTCATCTACAATCAACACTTTATACATTTAAAGTACCCCCTTGTACTGTATTTCCTGTTCCAGAGGCAGGCGTATCCGCACTGTGACGCCTCCCTGCTCATTACAGCTGTAGCGCAGCCCGTACCCCTCTCCATACAGAATTTCAATCCGTTTATTCACATTTCTCACCCCATATCCAAAGGATTCATCATACTGAGGGATAGAAGCATTCATTTCATCAATCTGCTCTGGTGTCATGCCGGTTCCGCTGTCAGCCAGAATAATTATGATATCCTCCCCCTCCTGCTGCGCCCGGATGGTGACCTTTCCTTTTTTTCCTTCCTTTATCTTCAGCCCATGATAAATAGAGTTTTCAATTAACGGCTGAAGGGTCATTTTGGGGATCTTTACCTTAAAATACAATTCCTCAACAGCAATATCGCTTTGGATGATATGGTCATAGCGAATATTCTGGATGGTCAGATAACTTTTGATGTGTTCCAGTTCCTGGGATAGCTGAATAATATCTTTTCCTTTGCTCAGACAGATCCGGTAATAACTTGCCAGGGCTTTTACCATGGTGGAACTTTCCAGATCTCCGTTGGCAAGGGTCTGCCAGTGAATACAATCCAGCGTATTATACAGAAAATGAGGCTGTATCTGGGACTGCAGTGCATTAAAACGAATCTGCTCCATCTGATGCTGCTCTACCTTTACCTGTTCCATAAGCTCCACAATACGGTCCATCATCTCATTAAATCCATGGGATAATTTCTGGAAGTCCTCTCCCATTTTTTCTTCCTTAATGCGGGTGTCAAATTTCCCCTCGGATACGCTGTCCATCTTGCTGATCACCTTATCCAGGGGCTGATATGCCTTGTGGACAATCCGGCTGCTCTGCACCAAAACAATTGCCACTAAAAACAGTATCACTATGGAGAGCATCGCCATTGTCATGATGCTGTCCTTGTAAAGTTCAAATTCCGGAATCACCATTACCATATAAAAATCCCAGATACCCAGTCTTTTATAGAGGTATAATTTCCCCGACTCTTTAAAATTCCCCTCCGTACCTGTGAGAAGATTCTTATAATCCACCTCATCCATGACGGAATCTGGTTCGGATGATGTCACAACATTTCCTTCCAGCCCCACAAGACAGGTGATGGAATCAATTTTCCGGTTAGCTTTACTGCCGATCTGAATCAGGGTTGTTTCGTTAATATTCATGCACAGAAGACCCAGCTTTTTTCCTACATAGCTGGTATCATAGATGGGCTGATAGATATTGAGGGTATACTTGCTGCCCCTGAAATAAGCATTGTTATAGGTATACTGCATTTCTCCATAGCCCGCAAAGCTGCTGTTGTCGAAATCCTCCTGGTAGGTTTCCAGAAAACCCGTGACAGCCAGTCCATTATCCCCTTTATACAGATAGCTGCCGTTACCCGATACCACCCCCAGGAAATTTAAATTCGACTGCAGATTTTTCACATTTGACAGTGTATTGGTGGCTTTGTTGGTATTCTCAACCTGTGCCAGGGCAGCCTGTGCTTTTTCCTCTCCGCTTGGTGCACTGTTTTTGTCTGTGTTACCGCCGGAGGCATTATTTGATTTTAAATATGCCTGTATATTTTTATCCATGACAATTGACCAGGCGATTGCCTTGTAGTTATTCAAGCCATTCTGATAATTTTCCGCCAGGGTATTAATCTGTTCCATTGCAAGTGCCATCGTCTTTTCACGGACGGATTTTACAGAAGAAATTGTAGAAATGATCAAAATGCACATCGTACTGACGACAACCGCCATAGACAGGAAAAACTTCATCTTTTTGTCAAAATTCATGCGTTCAAAATATATTCTCAAATTTTTAAACATCGCACCACCTGCTTATTCTTTTAAAGTACACAAACGATTCCACCCCAGGGCGTGTTTGAAAATTGTTTTTCAACACGCTCCAGAGGTGAAATCGTCTTATGATTTTTATGAAATTATCAGCCTTTTACTGCTCCCGCTGTCATTCCTTTTACCAGCTTATCCTGGAAGAAAATAAACATGATAATCATCGGCAGTACCGTAAGTGTCAAAACCGCCATGATCATCGGCGTATTCATTGAATACTGTCCCTGGAATTCCCAGACTGCCAGGGGCAGGGTTCTGTTCTGTGTAGACTGGGTCAGGGTATAGGCAAAGCTGAACTCATTCCACATATTCACACCGTTGTAAATTGCCAGGGTTGACAGGCCGGGTTTTGCCAGGGGAAGGATCATTTTAAAAAACATTTTATATTTATTACATCCGTCTATTTCCGCTGATTCCTCAATCTCTCTTGGTATCCCCTGCATAAAACTGGTGAGAATAAAAACGGAAATAGGAACCGCAAATGCCACATAAGGTCCGATCAGCGCCCAGATACTGTCATACAGCCCGGTGCTCTGGGACATCTTGAATACCGGAATCAAAGTAATATGTATGGGAATGGACATACACGCCACAATCAATGCATAAAGGGGATTCGCCAGTTTAAACTTAAATCTCGCCAGAGGATACGAGGCACAGGCGGAGATAAACAACAACGTCGTCAGGGAAACAGCCAGTACAATCACACTATTTCCAAAGAACTTCCAGAAATTTCCCGCAAATACTGCCTGATAATTCGCCACATTAAACGAATCCGGAAAGCTGAAAATACCTTTTACCAGCATTTCAAATTTCTCTTTGAAGGAATTCAAAACCATAAACACAAATGGCATGAATGAAATGACCAGATAAAATACGGCAAAAATTAAGGCAATAACCCAGCAAACCACACTTTTCAATTTTGATTTTTTATATTGATCCATGAATTATGCCTCCTTTTTTCCATTTAATATTTTCATTGTAATAAGCGATACCAGTGTAATCAGGATAAACATTCCCCCTGCCACTGCTGAGCCATATCCCATATTGAACGTCTTGAATGATTGTTTATACATATAGGTAGCCATTAACTCCGTAGAAGTACCGGGACCGCCGCCGGTCATTACATAAATCAAATCAAAATATTTCAGGGAACCTACCATAGACAGAATTGCCGCACTTTTCATGGATGGCACTAATAAAGGAAGTGCTATTTTCCAAAAATACTGCCCTCTTGTTGCCCCGTCAATGCGGGCAGCTTCAAATACATCATAGGGGACATTGGTGAATGCAGCCATAAAATAAACCATATAGAACGGTGTAAACTGCCAGCAGATAACCCCGATAACCGTCAATAACGCAGTCTGGGGATTGCCCAGAAGATCAATGTTGCCGCCTCCAAATACCTTGGAGATTGTACTGATGATCCCGCCGTTTGTCGCCAGGGCATAAGAAAAAAGGAAACCAATCGCTACCGATGACATTAACAGAGGAATAAACCAGAGTACTTTAAATAAATTCATTTTCTTTCCGCCAAAATCCAGAAATGTTGCCAAAGCCAGGCCGATGGGAATCTGAATCACAATAGAAAGGATCATAATCTCAATATTATTTCGAAAGGCAATCCAGAAGCTGCTGTCTTTAATCAAAGTCGACCAGTTTCCCAGTCCAATAAAAGATTTGCCGGAGGAGATCCCGTTCCATTTATAAAGACTGGTGTTAAACGTATCCAAAATGGGATAAAAAATAAATATGATCAGTAAAATTATTACCGGTGCCAGAAAAATGGCTGCTGCCTTCCTGGTAGCTCTTTGTCTTTGTTTCAGCAGGGAAACCTCTTTACCATCCATCGAATAACCTCCTTTTTTTGAAAGGAGGACTCTATCGTGTTTTTGAGTCCCCCTGATTTCTGCTGTTAGTTCTGCTGTTATTTCCGCTGTTGCTTCTGTTGTTGCTTCTCTGCTGTTATCTGCTTCTATTTGTCAGCCAGATAACTCTGCATTGCATCCTGAAGCTTCTTATTCGCTTCATCCGGGGTCATGGTAAGTCCGAAGATCTCCTGGCAGGTATCTTTATGCACTTCTGCTACTGCAGGCGGGAGGTACTGGTCATACCACAGCTGTGTGGAAGATGCGTCATTTGCTGCTGTCAGAATATCTTTTGCAACCGGGTCTGTGATCAGGGATTCCACACCTTTTACCGGCGGGATCTTGCCCTTGTCAACCATTAGCTTCGTTGCTTCATCATCGTAATAATGTTCCGCACATTCAAAAGCTGCTTTTAACTTGTCATCGGTACAGTTAAAGGAAATAAACTGATCACCGATTGTCCCGATCTGAATCGATGCATCCGCCTCAGAACCGTCTACTGCCGGGAATGAGAACCAGCCGATCTTTTCATAGAATTCCTTGCTGTCATTCTGGAAGTTGCCGGTATACCAGGAACCACATAATAACATTCCCGCCGACTCCTGATACATGAGCTGTCTTGCCTGTCCGTCATCTTCGCTTAAACTATTAACACCTTCCGGGAAGTAACCTTTCTTCACCCAGTCCTGTATCTTGTCACCTGCATATTTGAAGCACTCATCTTCAAATGAACCTGTGCCGTCCGCAGCCTTGCTGAATGGCTCCAGTCCGCCGTAACGGGTTGCCAGACTCATAAAATACATGGAACCTGTCCATTTGGAAGCATTTGCAAGGGCAAATGGGGTGATGCCGTTTTCCACAAAAGTATCACAGACTTTTTCCAGCTCCGAAACCGTCTTCGGTACTTCCAGATTATATTTCTCAAACATTTCTTTATTATAGAAAATACCGGAAATGGATACATTTAAAACAGGAACAGCGTAAATATGATCTTTGTAGGTAGATTGTGCGACTGCTGCATCCATTGCCTTTTCTTCCACTTTACTGCCTTTAAACAGATCGTCGATTGGCTGGCCGTATCCAGAGTCAATGTATTCATACATTGGACCGCCTGACCAGCTGGTATACATATCCGGACATTCCCCGGAGCTCATGGCAATAACCAGTTTTTCTTTGTAAGTATCATTCTGGGTTGGAACAGAAGTAACCGTATAACCGGACTGTGTCTCAGAATTAAATTTATCCACCGCATACTGCATAATTGATTTATCCGGGTCTTCCGTACCGATATTCCAGAAAATAATCTCTTTGCTGCCGTTATCCGAACCTGCGTCTGCCGCTTTTGTTTCACCTGCATCCCCGGCATCTCCGGTGGCTGCATCTGTTCCTGCGGTATCCGCAGCTGCCTGTGTTCCCCCGTCTGTTGTTCCCGCCCCTGATTTCCCGGAACCGCCGCAACCGGCACATAAGCCCGCCGTCATAACTGCTGCCATTGACAATGATACAAATGCTCTCCATCTCTTTTTCATTGTGTATCCTCCTTTTTCTTTACAAATTCCCGGTGGTTCATACTTTAATCCTTTTGGACTACCAGGATTGTTTTACGGTAAATACATATTATCACATGATACGAATAAGCGAAATTTAATAAAATGTCTGAAATATATAATTTTCTTACTTGTTGGCGGCGCGCGGGCATTCACCAGCAGAAGCGGAACAAAAAAAGAGAAAAAACAGATTCTTCTGTCTTTTCTCTTCCTAATTTTATATATTTATAACCGAGCGGCACTAGTTAAAACCGCTCCTTCGGCCCCTGATCCGGCCATTCCGTTTTCACACATTTCAAAATCATTGCAGAAGTCCTGGACATGCTGACATTTACGCTGCCTCTGCAGATGTCATATACCAGCGGCTCCTTCGTATACCCATGCTCATCCGTCATAATCAGGCGGATCAGCCGGTCTGAATTTGCGATATCTGCCTGCCACACAGGAATGGAAAATTCCTGCTGCCCATCGCTGTTGTTAAATACTACGATAATCTGCTCATCTGCTGAAAACCTTCCATAGCTCAGGCAATGGCGTCTGCTGTCTAAAAACTTCAAAGAACCATGGGTGAGCACCTTATTGTCTTTATGGATCTGAATCATTTCCTTATGGTAACGGATCAATTCCAGATCTTCCTGGCCCCAGGGATAAGTTCTTCTGTTATCCGGGTCCGTGAATCCACAGACACCCGCTTCATCTCCGTAATAGATGGTAGGCGCTCCGGGCCAGGTCATCTGCATAATTACGGCTTCACGAAGCACTGCCTTGTTAATAAAGTTCTCAGCGGCCTCATATCCCAGATTCGCCACACGGCCTACACAGTGGTTGGTACGGGTCAGGAAACGGGAATGGTCATGGTTTGACAGCTCATTCATGGCTACCTGAAGGGACGGCGCCAGGAAATTGGACATATGGTGGGTCATGGCTCCAACAAAGTTTTCATGGTTTCCCAGCATATCTTCACGGTATTCATCGCTGTGCTTTTCCATTCCGGTAAAGAACCAGGTCATAGGTTCCATAAAAGCATCGTAATTCATGACCGTATCCCACTCATCCCCTTTGAGCCACATTCCAGCATCCCCATAGTGTTCCGCCAGGATCAGCGCATCGGGATTGGCTTTCTTCACAACCTTGCGGAACTCCTTCCAGAATTTGTGGTTGTATTCATTGCTGAATCCCAGATCTGCCGCCACATCCAGGCGCCATCCATCCGCATTATAGGGAGGGGAAACCCATTTTCCCGCAATCCGCATAATATATTCATATAACTTCTCAGATTCTTCATATGCCAGCTTAGGCAGGGTATCGTGTCCCCACCAGCCATCATAATATGCATTGTAAGGCCACTCATGTTCATTGTTAAACTTAAAAAAGCTCCGGTAAGGACTGTCTTTATCAATATAAGCCCCTTTTTCATACCCAGGCTGATTCTCATAGATCCGTTCCCGGTCCAGCCATTTATTAAAGGAACCGCAGTGGTTGAAAACACCATCCAGAATAATCCTCATTCCCCGGCTGTGCACTTCCTCTACCAGCTTTGCAAAAAATGCATTGCTCGCCTCCAGGTTCTCTTTGTCTGTCACCCTCTTGATATATTTTGTTGCATGGGCATTGTCCTTATCCCAGGGTTCCAGCACCTGGCCCCCGTCACTTACAATTTTTCCATAGTGGGGATCAATATAATCGTAATCCTGTATGTCATATTTATGATTGGAAGGAGAAACAAATATGGGATTGAAATAGATAACTTCCACGCCCAGGTCCTGCAAATAATCCAGCTTATCCATGACTCCCTGCAGGTCTCCGCCGTAAAACTCCCGGATTCCCATATATGCAGGCCGTTTATTCCAGTCTTTCACACCGGAAGCATAATCTCCGATATAGAAATACTCTCTGTCCTCCACATCATTGCTCTTATCCCCGTTATAGAAGCGGTCCACCATGATCTGATACATCACTGCGCCTTTTGCCCAGTCCGGGGTCTTGAATCCAGGTACCAGCGCAAATGCATAGTATTCCTGTAAATTCCTGGATACGCCCCTTTTATTATAAAAGCACCGGAACTTTCCGGTCTGTATTTCAAAGTAATAGTGTATTGGATTCTCTCCTACGGTAATTTCAATTTTATAATAGTCGAAATCCCCCCGGCTCTCCTCAAACTGCATCAAAAGCCTGTCTGCGCCACTGATAAAAAACACGGCGTCCACATTATTTTTCGCCGTTCGAAAGCGAATTGTTACCGTCTCATGGGGTTCCGGCTCCATTGGCATGACGTAATTCCCTGTTTCATCACTGAATAATGCTTCCATATTAAAAACAGGCCGCATCCGCATTACATACTGCCATGATCTCTGTATCCGTTCCAATTGGTTAATGTCCATGATAACACTCCTTAATCATATCCTGATTCCATTTTATATCATTCCTACAGTTACTACAAGCCTTATTTACGTTCAGCCGGGCGCGTGTTTAAAAAATAATTTCTGACAGATGCGTCATCAATTTTCAAATACACTCCAAAACAGTAAAAAAGACAGCCATTAATCTGCTGTCTTTTTTGGAGAAGGTATTTCTTCTTATGGGGTGTAGCAAAAACTATATAATGTATTGGGGGGGGTTTTACGATGATAAGTATATCATTATTGTCCAAATAAGTGTGCACAAACTTCACAAATTTGCTTACTTATTTTTGTGCACTTTTCACTAAAACAGTGCTTCGAACTCTTCCCTACCAATTTTTTCTTTCTCCATTAACAGTTTTGCACACTTGTGAAGCACTTCCATATGCTCCTCAATCATAGAATGTGCCTTTGTATGGGCATCATCAATAATCCTCTTCACCTCTTCATCGATGGTAGTTGCAATATGTTCACTAAAGCCTCTGGTATGTGCCAGATCTCTGCCGATAAAAACTTCATCGTCATCACTTCCATAGTGGATCAGTCCCACCCGGTCAGACATTCCAAACTGGGTTACCATAGCCTTGGCAAGCTTGGTTGCCTGTTTGATATCCTGGGAAGCTCCCGTTGTAATATCTCCCAGTACCAGTTCCTCAGCCACCCGTCCGCCCAGATCAACGATAATATTCTGAAGCATCTGTCCTTTGGTATTGAACATCTCATCCTTTTCCGGCAAAGGCATAGTATAGCCTGCCGCACCGGTTCCGGTAGGTATAATCGATATCGTATGCACCGGTCCCACATCCGGGAGCAGATGGAATAAAATTGCATGCCCCGCTTCATGGTAAGCCGTAATCTTCTTTTCTTTTTCTGAGATAATGCGGCTTTTCTTTTCCGCACCAATCCCAACCTTGATAAATGCACGGTTAATATCTGCCTGTTTGATATATCCTCTGCTGTCCTTTGCCGCATAAATAGCCGCTTCATTCAACAGATTCTCTAAGTCAGCCCCGGTAAATCCGGCGGTTGTCTGTGCAATGATTTCCAGATTCACATCATCCCCAAGGGGTTTTCCATTTGCATGGACTTTCAAGATTTCTTCCCTGCCTTTGATGTCCGGTTTTCCAACACCTACTTTACGGTCAAATCTGCCTGGTCTTAAAATTGCCGGATCCAGTATATCCACACGGTTGGTTGCGGACATGACAATAATTCCTTCATTGACTCCAAAACCGTCCATTTCCACTAACAGCTGGTTTAATGTCTGTTCACGTTCATCATGACCGCCGCCCATTCCGGTTCCCCTTCTTCTGGCTACCGCATCAATCTCATCGATGAACACAATACAGGGCGCGTTTTTCTTCGCCTCTCCAAACAGGTCACGAACACGGGATGCACCCACACCTACAAACATTTCCACGAAGTCAGAACCGGAAATACTGAAAAACGGTACGCCTGCCTCGCCAGCCACTGCTTTTGCAAGGAGGGTTTTACCGGTTCCCGGAGGGCCCACCAGCAGTACACCTTTTGGTATTCTGGCACCAACCTGAAGATATTTTTTAGGTTCCTTTAAGAAATCTACAATTTCCTGCAGGTCTTCTTTTTCCTCCTGCAGTCCAGCCACCTCTTTAAATGTAACCCGTTTGCTGTCCGGGGTGGTAAGGGTAGCCCGGCTCTTGCCAAAGTTCATCATCTTATTATTCCCGCCTGATGCCTGACGATTCATCATACTAAATAAGAAAATCATCATAACGCCCATCAGCAGCACCGGAAATATAGTCGTCATAAACATACTCTCTTTTGGAATATCAAATAAAACCGTTGGAACATCCTTTTCTGTCAGCTGTACCTGTGCCTCCTTTACGTCAGACACATTCAGCTTCTTGGTTGTTCCGTCTTTTAAATATACATATAACTGTCCGGTTGGCACCTGGCTGTTCTGGTGAATCTCTACTTTCACCACATTACCGCTGTCAAGCGCAGCCGAATATTCCTGGAGGCTGTATGTCTCCTGCATGGATAATCCGCCCCTCAGCATCATAAATGCCGCAACTACGAGCACTGCAATTATAATGTAGATGCCCCAATTTCTTGAACTCTTATTCAATGCCTTAAATCTCCTCTCTGTCAATCTGGTACAGAATTGCATAAGCCGAAGTGTATGGCTTGATTATTTGTGCAATGGTGTACTTTACAACATCACGTAAGCCTCTGTGGCATTACAGCTCCACAACCCCAATATATGGGAGATTACGGTACTTCTGCGCATAATCAAGACCAAATCCCACCACAAACTCATCCGGGATATTGAATCCTACGTAATCCACCCTTACATCTGTGACACGGCGTTCCGGTTTATCAAGCAGTGTACAGATTTTCATACTGTTTGGTTTTCTTTCTTTCAGGATCTCTGCCAGACGGCTTAATGTCCTGCCGGAGTCAATAATATCTTCGATAATGATAATATCCTGGCCTTCCACAGATTCATCCAGATCCTTTTTGATCCTGACTTCTCCGCTGGACTCTGTCCCTGCCCCGTAGCTTCCAACGGACAGGAAATCCATTGTTACCGGCACCGTGATTCTCTTTGCCAGTTCACAGGTAAAAAATACACTTCCCTTTAACACACAGATTAAATGCACTTTCTTTCCGGCATATTCCTCACTAATCTTCTCGCCCAGTTCTCTTACTCTTTTGTTTACCTCTTCTTCCGGTATCAACACACGGATCTTATCTTCCATTACTTTGCCTCCTGCTTCACTTGTATCTTTAATATTATTTTTGTATCTTTTGTAACTTTATATGCCTCACTGATGCGATATCCCACAATCCACATGATATGGGAACCATCCGCCAGAAGTAAGATCCGGTCTCTCTCATCCTGTGGAATCTTCTCATCAATAAAATAAGACTTTAATTTCTTTTTACCGCCCTCCCGGTTTGTAATAAAATAATCCCCGCTCCGGCGGCTGCGTAAAGAAACTGCATTGTATATTTTATCATAATCCAGCCATTTCGTATATGGTTTTTCTTCAATAATTTGGTTTTCATATATTTCTCTGGAAAAAGTTACCCGTTTTCCATTCCAAACGTAAGTCCCGGGCACCTGAATCTGCAATTCGAAATCCGCGCCCCCTGTGTCCGCCTTTTCCGCAGGGTCTGCTTCTTCACGGAAAATGCAGATCTGCCCCGGAAGACGTTTCGCAGTATACCCGCCGGGCAGCTGAATCCTTCTCCCGGGCTGAAGATCCTGCAGCTTCATGAGATTATCAATATGGATACTACCGATATCCCGCAGCCCGCAGCCCATTTCTTTTAAACAAAAGCGGAACATATATTCTTGTATGACCTCCGGCTTTTTGGCAAATTCAGCTGTGTCAATAACGGCTCTTCCCTCCGAAATGCAGGTGCAGTCTTTCGCCTCCCGCCGGGATGCGTCTTCCATATAATCTTCAATCTTCTGCAAATGCCTCCCCGTTTCTGCTATATGGGCAGTTGCCGCCCCATTCAATTCCTTTTCCAGATAGGGAAGAACATGCAGGCGCAGCTTATTTCTGGTATAATCGTCGGACAGATTGGTACTATCTGTCCGGTACGGAATCTTCCGCACTCTCAGATATGCTTCTATTTCTGCTCTGGATGTGCCTAAAAGCGGACGTATAATGCAGTCCCGTACCGGTCTGGTTCCGCACAGTCCCTTAAGACCGCTTCCCCGCACCAGATTCCACAGGATAGTCTCCGCCTGGTCATTTGCATGATGTGCTACCGCAATCTTATTCCCGCCGAAACGTTCCATAACATCTGCAAATGCCTCATATCTCGCCTCTCTGCCTGCCTCTTCAACGGATATTTTTTTATCCCGTGCGGCTTTTACCACATCTGCCGGATATAAATAAAAAGGAATTCCTTTCTCTTTACAGAGGTTATCCACAAAGTCAGCATCATCCAGGCTGTCCTGTCCACGAATTCCATGTTCAATGTGGACAACTTTTATAGAAAAAGGAATCCGCTCCCTTAGTTCCAGCAGTACAAAAAGCAGGCATACCGAATCAGCTCCTCCGGATACGCCCACTATAATACTGTCATTTTCTTCAATCATTTTATATTTTTGGATATATTGAAACACTTTCTGCATGCGTCTCCCCCTGAATAGCACAAGCTGGCCCGCGCTATTCCTTAATTAGTAATTTGAAAGCGCTCTTCTTTCAAACCTGGCTCTCCCGTATTTCATGCCGGTATAGAATCCTTCATAGAATACTTCCGGCTATATAACTACTAATATAAAGAATACTTATGGAAAATGCAAGCATCAATTACTTTTTCCAGACTCCCCCCACCAGGACCGTCATATCATCCATTGCCCTGCAATTCTGATAAATAAGTACTCTTTCCAGAAGCGCTTTGGCAAATTCTCTGGCATTCGTTGTCTGAATCTCCATAATCAGCTCCTTCATCACCTCTTCCGCATTTTTGGGCGGCAGCGCATCCAGCACGCCGTCAGATATCATGATTATAAAATCTCCTGAAGTTAACTTTTTACTGGTACAGTCAAAATCCACCGTCTGAAACATCCCCACCGGAAGGCTTGTACTTGTAACAGACTCAACCCAGTTATTCCGCTTGAAGAAAGTGGTGGACGCACCGATTTTCATAAGCTCACAGCTTCCGTTGTAGAGGTCTATTGCACACAGGTCAATGGTGGAAAACATCTGCATTCCCCCCTGCAGCACCAGCGCTGAGTTGATCATCCTCACCGCGGTTTCCTTATTGAATCCTGCATCCAGGAATTGTTCCAGCAGCTCAATCACTTTTTCACTCTCTTTGCATGCACCGATACCGGAACCCATACCGTCAGACAGGCTCATAATCAACTGCCCGTTATCTCTGCTCAGGAAACCGAAATTGTCCCCGGAAATCATTTCTCCATCCCTGGTTACTCTAGCCACGCCATTTAAGACACTGAATTTGGTATCCGATACAAAAAGTACCGTACTGTACTCCCGATTTATCATCATCCGGGAATCTTTAGCCGGTACCATAGGGCTTTTACAAATCTCACTGAGCACAATGCCGATTTCCTTCGTAGAGACACATCTGCCTTTCATAGACCTCATGGTCATAAATATCTGCTGCCTGTCCTGATCCTGTGGCAGCACCCACAGATCCTTGATCACCACAAACCGCAGCCTCAAGCGCATCTTCACCTTTTCTCTGAAATCCTCGTCCACATTCTTCACGTCGTAGACATTATCTGATATCTTGCGTACAATATCTGCAGTTTCATGGAGCTGCTCTGCAACAGCGGACCTGTTTTCCAAAAGGCGGTTGCTCCACAGCAGGTTCAGCTTGGCCCTTGAAAATACCTGTACCATTTCTTCCAGAAAAGTTCTGCCGTGAATGCAGTACTCAATGAATTCTACCTGCTTGTCCGCACTGATCTCTTCCCCTTCTTCCTCAATAGCGGAAAGGATGTCATAGACCCTGCGGTAGGTATTGTAATGTTCCTTCTCCCAGCAGTTGCTGCACATGGCACACTGGCTGCATATCCGGTCCTGTACTTCATGAAAAATTTCTTTCACATCACCCTGTGACAGACGTTCCTTCTGACAAGGCATACTGTGAAATGTATTTGCAAGATCCTGAAAAGAATCCGCTATTTTCCCAATCATTTCCTTACCCGGTCCATTCACAAACTCTGTCGCCGGTTCGCCTTTTTCTTTTTCTCTCACGAGCAGCTTTAACAAATCCCATAGTATCCACAAGACACTTACTACGAGAACAGCTATGATGAAATCCCCCATGTTCTTAACCTCCCTGAAATTCTGCTCTTAAGGTGGTATTATAGACCGGGGCCTGAAAAATATTTGTCAAAAACAAGGATCAAAAACAAGGAATCTTTTGACAAAATGTGCGCTGTACGCCGAACCGTATACACAAAAAAGGCACTATGGATCATCCATAATGCCTGATTTCAGTAGCGGAAGGGAGATTTGAACTCTCGACACCACGGGTATGAACCGTGTGCTCTAGCCAACTGAGCTATTCCGCCACAACGATACCCATTATATCGACTTCTTTCCCGTTTGTCAACTGATTTTTGGAAATTTTTTTAATTTTCGTGTAAATTCGTTAAATACGTTCCATAAGACTCAATTCAAAGATTCCCCTTCTATTCATCTTCTTTGAAAAGTATCTCATCTTTGTATACTAATCCCAGCTTGTCCCTGGCTACCTTTTCTGCATATTCTTTCGTCTGCATATAAGCTTTCATGTCTTCAATATCCTTCGAACGCTGCTCCTCTGCCTCTAACTGAGTCTGGAGCTGTGCCTCCTGTGCTGTATATATTGCATTTTTCTGCTTTATAGTATTACTTTGAACAAACAGTGTCACCAAAAGAACAAGCACCACCGCTGAGATGCAAACCATACCCCGGCGGTTGCTGCCTCTATCTCTTCTTTTTTTGCGCATATGACCCTTCCTTACTAATTTTTCCCCATTTTTTTCTACGTAATCTTATTTTACCCGCTTTTTTTCCAGATTTCAATGTTTTTACCAAATTCTTTCTTAAGAATTTTTTAAGTTTCGAAATAGGTCGGAATATGAAGCTGAATGCTGTCGAAACCCAGTGAAATATGAAGTTTAATGCGGTGGATACCCCCTTGACAATGTAACCGCTCACGCTTTCGTGATATAAAATGACACCCAGCAAAATTCCGGCGATGGCAAATCCGCGAATTGCTCCATTATTTTTTTCATATATCATACAAAAAATGACGAAAGCGGTCACACACCAATAGAGAAAATCTTCTAATCCGGTAAGTATTGTTCCGTGTTTGAAGACCCTTCTTAAGATCCTCAGCAAATCATATGCAAATACCAGTAAAACCCCTGTGGCAACCGAAGTCAGAAAGAACCATGTTTCGTTTTGAATTACTTCACTCATAAGCGCCTACTTGAACAGCCTTCCAAGCAGAGAATCCCCCTGTTTCTTGGAATGTCCGTTTTCGGAATAAATCAGACTGTCTATCTTTCCTTCGATGTCTACTTCCCCTTTTTCCAGTGTTAACCGGTTCACATGCAGCTCTTTCCCTTTTATCTGTAAAGTTCCAAGATCCGTTTCTAAAACCACCTCATTTTCATCAAAAGAAAGCACATCCGATACCCCACTGATGGTTCCTGTCTTTCTTCCACTCATGGTCACCTTATGTGCTCTTACAATCTGTTTTTCATCCATAGAATCACCCCGCCTGGCAATATCTCTTTTTAATATATTAGCCAAAACGGGGTTTTATACATCTTTTTCAGATGCTTTTCTATTTAATTTTTTATGCCTGAAATCGTTAGGCAAATTCGGTCAGGAACCCCTTATGGAGTTTACATTGGTCTACAAATAACGGTACAGTTCCTTCGCTTCATCCTTTTTCACTGTTTCCTGGACATCCAGTACCTCCACTTTGACAGCCTTCGTGCCAAACTGAATTTCAATGACATCCCCTTCCTTTACATTTGCGGAAGCTTTTGCCACTTTTTCATTGATGAGTACTCTGCCCGCATCACAGGCTTCATTCGCAACCGTTCTGCGCTTGATCAGCCTGGATACTTTTAAAAATTTATCTAGTCTCATAATTACACCTCCCGCATACCTTAGAGAGGTCTGCGGTATACCCTTTCTACTGGAATATATCAAGCAAAAAGGGGAACCGAAGTCCCCCTAATCTTATCTTTTCTGAATTATTCGTTGATCAAATCCTTTAATGCTTTTCCTGCTTTGAACTTAGGTGCTTTCGATGCATTAATTGTCATTGTTTCGCCGGTCTGAGGATTTCTTCCTTCTCTAGCTGCTCTTTCAGACACTTCAAATGTACCAAAGCCAACTAACTGGATCTTTTCACCTTTCTTTAATTCTTCAGCAACAACATCCGTAAATGCTTTTAATGCCTTTTCCGCATCTTTTTTGGATAATTCTGTCTTTTCAGCAATTGCTGCAACTAATTCTGTTTTGTTCATGGAATAATTCCTCCTCTGATTTCTCTTATTGTTCTATACAGAATATATTTATATTTTCGAACTCTATAACTCGCCTTGCAAGTAAGTCCTTATGTCTATTTATAAACTCTCGTACAGATTTTGTCAAGGAATTTCCGCTATTTATTGGCGTTTTCATCAAGAATTAAGAATTTATTCACAACAAATATTGTGCCATTTCCGCTTTCGCTTTTGTCAAGGCTCTTTTTTGAATTTCTTCTGTTTCTATTGATTTTCCTTGTTTTTCCATTTTTTTTATATCTTCCCATTTTACAAGGACTTCCGCCGAAGTTCCGGCATTTTCACTTGCAAAAACATGAGGGTGACGGCGGATCATTTTCTCACCTGCACGCTGAATTACATCTTCTATGGAAAATAATCCCTCTTCCGATGCAATCTGGGTATGTAATACCACCTGCAGCAGCAAATCCCCCAGTTCTTCACAGAGGTTTTCACTGTCGCCTGTTTCATTATAGATATCTATTGCCGCAAGCACCTCCGCAGACTCATTAATCAGGCAGGATTTCAGGCTTTCATGGGTTTGTTCCCGATCCCAGGGACAGCCATCCTTGCCCCGCAGACGGGCAATAATCCGGCAATAGTCCTCAAAACTGTACTGCTTGTCCATCTTAGAGCATCTCCTGGATCATAGCCAGTACTTTTTCACCCAGCGCTGCTGACTTCGTGTCTGCATCTTCCAGGGATGTTCCTTTTACACCATAGTAGAATTTTACTTTTGGTTCCGTTCCGGACGGTCTTACACAGAGCCATGCATCGTCATTTAAATCGTAATAAAGAACGTTGGAACCCGGCAGACCTGTAGGAGTAACTTCCCCTGTTTCCATATTTTTAATGGTATCTTTTTTGTAATCTCTTGCAGAGAGCACTTTGTAATCTCCAATCTTTGCAGGCGGATCATTACGCAGGGTCTCTAAAATCTCCTGAATCTTGGCAAGCCCTTCGATGCCTTTTAAGGTAATTGACTTAATATCATCTTTGTAATAGCCGTATTTTTCATACATATCAATCATAGCATCCCAGAGAGTCTTACCCTTGCTCTTGTAATATGCTGCTGCCTCACACAGCGCCATAGTCGCAACAATAGCATCTTTATCTCTGGCATGAGTTCCGATGAGGCAGCCATAGCTCTCTTCAAATCCAAACAGATAGGTTCCTTTTCCGCTGTTTTCAAATCCAAGGATCTGCTGTCCGATAAATTTGAATCCGGTAAGCACTTCTATAAATTTAACACCGTAAGCCTTTGCAATTGCAGCTGCCATATTGGTTGTAACAATGGTACTGATCAGAGCGCCATCTTCCGGAAGTCCTTTTTCGGCTGCTCTCTGACCGATTTCATAGTCTGCCAGGAGGCATCCGGACATGTTGCCGGTAAGCGTAATATATTCACCTGTCTTGTCATCTTTTACGTAAACGCCCAGACGGTCAGCATCCGGATCGGTAGCCAGCACCAGATCTGCATCCACCTCTTTGGCAAGCTTTAATCCCAGTTCGAATGCCTCTTTTGCCTCCGGATTCGGATAGCTTACTGTGGGGAATTCCCCATCCGGCAATTCCTGCTCTTTTACCACATATACATTTTCAAAACCAAGCTCTTTTAATACTCTTCTCGCCGGAATATTTCCGGTTCCATGAAGAGGGCTGTATACAATTTTCAGATTCTTCTGTTCCGCTTTAATGGCATCCCAGTGGATAACCTGGCTTTTCAGTTCTTCCATATAAGCATCGTCAATATCTTGTCCGATTATGGTATAAAGTCCTGCAGCTTTTGCAGCTTCTTTGTCCATGGTTTTCACTGTACTGTAATCAGTAACCTTCTTTACCTCGTTCATGATACCGGTATCGTGAGGCGGTGTAATCTGTGCGCCGTCTTCCCAGTATACCTTATAACCATTATACTCCGGCGGATTGTGGCTGGCTGTAATATTAATACCCGCGATGCAGGAAAGTTTACGAACTGCATAGGAAAGCTCCGGCGTCGGCCTTAAGGATTCAAAAACATAAGCCTTAATTCCGTTTGCAGCAAGGCAAAGTGCTGCTTCATCTGCAAACTCCGGAGACATTCTCCTGGAATCGTATGCAATCGCAACACCTTTTTCTTTGCCGCCAACGCTTGCTATGTAGTTAGCCAGACCCTGTGTAGCCTTCCGTACTGTATATACGTTCATTCTGTTCGTTCCGGCACCTATAATACCACGAAGTCCGGCTGTTCCGAACTCGAGATCTGCATAAAAACGCTCTTTTATTTCATTTTCATCATTTGCAATCCCTTTTAATTCCTCTTTCGTGGCTTCATCAAAGTATGGATTGCTCAGCCATCCTTCGTAAATACTCTTATAATCCATTGTACTACCTCCTGCCTAAGTTTATAATATACAGACGCTTTTCCACGTTAACGGTTGAAAATTGTCTCTGGGTACATTATATAATAGAAACAGGAAAAAAGGAATAATTATTCAAGTATTTTTAAGAAACAATTTCGCTGATCCTGCTGATTCATCAGGATATCCAGCTTTTCGACATTTTTCTGCGGGATCCATGCTTTATTCATGTTGTAGTACTGATTTGCAAGTTTCCAGAACTTCTCGGGATAATACAGCCGGAGCATCAGATGCTCCATTTCCATGTCTGAAATCCGCCTGACACTTCCGTATTCCCCCAGCATTTTCATTCCCAGGGCAATATTCCAATCCTGTTTCTCCAGGATTTTACGCAGGAATTGATACAGATCTGATATGGGGATATCGTAGCGGCACTTATCAAAATTCGTAGTTGCCACACCATCACGTCCAATTAATATCTGATGCTGATTGTAGCTGCCATGTATTAACTGACCCTTTTTCAGAGACTCCTGACGCAGTTTCTCATAAGAAGATTCCTTAATGCGCCGGACAGAATCCTCAGCCTGTTCAAAAAATACCGGAAAGCTTTCCAAAAACTTGGATTCAAAAGCATTTTTACCTCTTCTGCTGCGCATAAAGGCACGTACCTTTTTTAACTCCTGATTATGGCGTTCCAGCTCCGCTGCCAGGTCACCGCCTTGGTATACCATGTCCTCATCCGTTCCCTCCATGCGCATTACCTTATGAATCATTGCCAGGTTCTTAATGGCAATTGCAATATCTTCTTCATTTTTTGTGTCGCATTCTTTTCCTTCAAACCAATCCTTAACGACATACCCATTCTCATCTCTGTCATAAGAAACCAGGTTTCCCTCCATATTTTCCAATATGTAGTCTACATTTGAAACACCGTTCTCCTTCAGCAAAGCCAGGACCTTATTCTGGAAGGCAAGTCTTTTTGCCGAACCGGAAAACTCCGTTAAGAGCTTCTTTCCCTTATCTGTCTCACAGATATAGGAGCCACGGCCTCTCCTGGTAGCGGCCACCTTTAAGTCATACTGTTCTAATACTTTTAAACCTCTGTCGTTCACTCCAATCCCCCCAATCCCTTACTCCCTCTATCTTATGCGGGGGTATTCTAAAATATGAAGGAGTGAATCTTAAAAAAACGCACACTAATATTTCAGGGCGATTTTTAGCAGTTCTTCTTTATTATTTTTCTCAGGGTCTTCCAGAACAATCTCCAGAAGTTGCCCAAGGCATGTCCCAAGCTCTTTCCCCGGTTTCATTCCCGCCTGGATCAGATCTCTTCCGGTAACCGCCAGATCCTTTAAGGACAGGCACTGTTTTTCTTCCAGAATCCTATGATAGAGTTCCTCAATACATTTAAGGTCATTCAGTTTTTCTTCCTGCTGATAAGTGCTCTGTGCCAGGACATCCGCTCTTTGTACCTCTAACAGCTTTGGAAATAGATCCTCTCCGATTTTATAAATCGCTTTTCTGACGCTCCTCGCATTGGTCCCGGGGTGATAGTCGTGATATTTTACCAGTTTTTCCACCTGGTATAGCGTTTCATTATCCAATTTCAGCCGTTTCAGCAGATCTTTCGCCATCTGGCTGCTCACTTCTGCATGTACGTAAAAATGATCGGTTCCGGACTCATCCGTAGTTCTCGTTTCCGCTTTGCCAAAATCATGGCACAATACGCTAAGACGCAGAACCTTATCTGCCCGCACCTCCTGCAAAGCCTTCAGGGTATGTTCCCCCACGTTTAAGATATGATGGGGATTATTCTGAGGGGTTTCCATCATGCGGTCAAATTCCGGAAGGATCACTGCGGTAATCCCAGCCTCACAGGCAAGGCGCAGAGTCTCCGGGTGAGGGGACACGATGAGCTTTAACAACTCCGTCTGAATCCGCTCTGCGCTGATATGGCTGAGATGAGGTGCCAGCCTGCGTATCGCAGAAAACGTCTCCTCTTCAATCCGAAATCCCAGCTGCGCCGCAAAACGCACTGCACGCAGAATCCGAAGTGCATCTTCGCTAAACCTTTCCTCCGGATTTCCCACACAGCGGATTATGCCCTGCTTTAGATCTGCCACACCGTCAAATTCGTCTACCAGTCCCCGTTTTTCACTATAAGCCATGGCATTAATGGTAAAATCACGGCGCTTTAAGTCTTCCGTCAGATTGGAAGTAAAGCAGACTTCCCTGGGATGCCTGCTGTCCTCATACTCGCCGTCAATCCGGTACGTGGTTACTTCAAACCCTTCCCGGTCTAATAAGACCGTCACCGTTCCGTGCTGGATTCCCGTATCCACCGTTCTCTTAAAGAGCGCTTTTACCTGCTCCGGTTTCGCAGAAGTAGTGATATCCCAGTCGTCCGGAATACGAAAAAGGAGAGCGTCTCTGACGCACCCCCCTACAGCGAAACCTTCATATCCATTTTCTTCTAATTTTTCTATAATTGTTTTCACCTGTTCAGGCAGTGTAATCTTCATAGTGTACCTCCAAACTGATCTAGGAGCGTGTTTGAAAATTCATTCCTGTCATCTGCACGCCCCAGACGCCGAAACACATTTTATCTCAGCATAAAAAATAGTAATACGATGATACCAAGTACGATCCGGTACCAGCCAAATACTTTAAAGTCATTTTTCTTGATATAGCTGAGCAGGAACTTAATAACGATAATGGAAGAAACAAACGCAACCACCATACCTACTAATAGAATAGCGAGTTCCCCTCCTGTAAAATTAAATCCGAATTTTACGATTTTCAAAAGGCTGGCTCCAGCCATTACCGGTATAGCCAGGAAAAATGTAAATTCTGCCGCTACGGTTCTGGACAATCCAACCAGAATACCTCCCAGAATCGTTGCTCCGGAACGGGATGTGCCGGGAAAAATTGCTGCGATCAGCTGGAATATACCTATCCAGATGGCAGTTGTATAAGTAATCTCTGCAAGAGAATTAATCTTAGGGCTTATGTGTTTGTTCCTGTTTTCAATTACAATAAACAAGATACCAAATACAATCAATGCAATGGCTACTGTCTGATAGTTATAAAACCATTCATCGAACTGCTCTTCAAACAGAAGTCCCACAACCGCTGCGGGCACACATGCCACTAAAATTTTAAACCACATTACAAAGGTATCTTTTTTAATAAAATATTGTTCTTTTGTTGAAAAGGGCCAGATTTTATTCCAGAATAGTACGACTACTGCCAGAATGGCGCCTAACTGAATTACCACAAGGAACATTGACAAAAACTCTTTGGAAACATTCAGTTTCACAAGTTCATCCAGAATAATCATATGTCCGGTACTGCTGATTGGAAGCCACTCCGTGATTCCTTCCACAATTCCAAACAACACCGCTTTTAAAATTTCTACTATATCCATAATCCTCTCCTTTGCTTTCAGAGCTAATATTGAGTTCTATCTGTCCGCCAGGAAAAGTTCAAACATGTGAAAGAACCTGTTTCAAAGCTTCAATGTTATAAATCTGCCAACCGGACGACGAACGTTGATAGTATAACATAATTTATGAGCCTGCGTCCTTATAAAATTCTTATTTTTTACTGATTCTTCCATTCTTAAATAAAAGTAAGATAATCTTACGTATGGAACGTTTCGTATCTTTGTCCAGATGCTTAAAGGTACTCAGCATCGCCAGGGTACTTTTATACCATTCTTCTGTAAGCTCAATTAAAGTAGCCGCCTCCGCACCTTTTATGATCTCAAACAATGAATTCACAAATACCTGTCTCTGATCTGATGGAATATCACAGATCCATTTATTAAAAGCTTCGTCTTTGTAAAGGGAGGTCTTATAAATCTCTTCCGCATAATCAAAATCACCATTTTTGATCACCCAGGTAAAGGGGTCATGCTGCAGAGCTCCGGTTCCGGTGCTCTTAACTACTTTGTAGTCAATTTGATTCTGGAACATCATTCCTACAAAGGATTTCTCCGGGACAATTTTCTGTATCCGGTCCGCAACAGCCAGATATCCCTCTTCTTTATACACATCATCCCGAAAACCAGGACCGTCAAAGCAGTCTATTTTAAAAATCCGGTTCTGTATTTCCTCCCGGCACTCCATCCCGGCATACATTGCCACGTTTCCGCCCTTGGAATGTCCTCCCAGTACGATTTTTCCTTTCCACAGATCCCCCGCCTTTTCCAGATAACGAAGCGCCGCCACCTGTGTGGGGATGGGACTCATAAATGCCATATTAAAATCTTCCTTCCATCCAACGATGGACTCATCCGTCCCCCGGTAGGCAATATAGATCCAGTCTCCCATAAAAAAGGTAACCGCTGAGAACTGCATTTCCATATCTTCATCCAGAATATCCATAAAATAATTCATAGAAATATCCCGGAACCTGGGACTGTTGTAAAGCGCTACATAAAAAGCCCGGTACTGCTCTTCAAATCTGGTGTCCCCATACAGGTGTTCATATTGGGGATGTCTGCGCAGGCTTTTGATGAAGACAGGCCGCTTCCCCTCTTCTAAGCCTCCCACAATTGTATCCAGTTTAAAATAGGATAGCTGGCATAATATTAAACTGTCAACCAGGTTGAATTCTTTTTCCTGAAAAGTCAGATGACCATACTCTTTCAAATAACTAATCGTATTATCCTTAATATTCATTTTGCCTGCTCCCTTCTCCAAAATATCTGTGTGATTCTATTGTTGTTTTTAAAACAACAAGTTGATCAGCCCTAAAATAAATCCAATCAGCGCTCCAAGATTTACAATTGCATTCAGTTCTTTTTTCATAATGGACATCAGCAGTTCTTCTACTTCCAGTACGTCCATCTCATTGATTTTCTCCTGGACAATACCGGAAATATTAATATTTTCCATCATATCTCCCAGTTTTTCTTCCACCAGGTTTTCATATGCTTCTACCGCATAGGCTCTGACCGGGACATCTGATTCCTTTACCATGGTTACCATTCTGCCAATCGTGACCTCATTTACCTTTTTGGCAATCGGCTCCCTGAAATTTTCCAGCATTTTTTCATTTACCATCATAGCCAGAAAACTGCCCTGTACCGATTCCAGTATTCCTTTGATTACCTCTCCTGCCACACTGCTGCCAATCTCATCGGAAATCTGCCCCAGCTGCATCTCATTTTCGCTTTGTACCTCAATGATCCCCTCCAGGGCATCTCCCACTTTCTCTTTGATGCTGTCAGAGAGCAGTACTCCTTCCATTGTCTCCTTGGTCAGCAGCTGTTTTCCCACTGCCGCCCCTATGGCTTTCGCCAGACGTTCCTTTCCTTTTGGAATAATGCCTGGCGTAAAGGGAAGGGTAAACTTTCCTATTTTAACCGGATGCAGCGGACGAAACATCATCTTAACTGCAATATAATTAGTACAATACCCAATCACCGCCCCAATCACGGGCCCTGCTATCATTCGTATTTCAAACATTTTATAACCCTCTCTTCTATATAAATTATGTACCAAAAAAAATTATTTCAACACTTTTCTTTCATCCTAAATTATATCTGAAATAAAGTCAAGGGTGATCTTATCCGGATATATATAGCACACCGCATTACCGGTTTTTTCGCCAAGCCAGGAATTCATACAAAATTTATTTTTAATGCAACAATCCACTATTTATATTACACTATATCTATGAACTACATGTAGAACAACAGAACCCGCAGCCGCGGCTCTGTGGAAAAGGGGTGAGGTTATGGCAGATTTTGCCGAACTGGCATCAAAAGCGAAGCTTGGCCAAGCAGATGCCTTTGCACAGTTATATGAATTAGTATATCAGGATTTATACCGGTTTGCTCTGTATACATTAAAGAATGGTCATGACGCAGAGGATGTGGTCAGCGATACAATAATGGATGCATATTTAGAAATAGGCTCCCTGAGGGATGCAGGAGCATTCAAAGCGTGGATATTCCGCATTCTTGCAAATAAGTGCAGGAAACGTTTGAAACAGTACATACAGAAAACAGCGGAATTGCCCGAGGATTTTGCCGGCAGTGAGCGGGATGTCTGTGAGGATATGGACGTGCGCAGAGCATTTGCAGCCCTGAACGATGAAGAACGTCTCATTCTTGCCCTGAATTTATTTGGCGGTTACAGCAGCCGGGAGATTGGCAATACACTTTTGTTAAGTCCAGGCACGGTACGTTCCAAACAAAGCCGGGCACTGAAGAAAATGGAAAACTTGCTTACCCGATAACCGAAACGAAAGGAGTGTCTTATTATGGATGAAAAAGACCTTTTAAATAGAATTAAAAAATCAGCAGATTCGGTGCAGCCGCCGAAATCGCTGAATCCGGATCAGATCCAAGACCGGCTGGAACATGTTACTCCTCCTCTGGATGCCGGAAAGAAGAAGAAATTTCCGATTTACCGGATCGGCGCTGCGGCGGCTGTCATACTGATTGCTCTGGTTTGTGTATGGACCGTAAACCGCATCCCAAGCCATCCTCAAAATGAAATGGCCGCTTCCAAAGAGGAGGCTGGTGCAAAAAACATGAATAACGAAGATTTATATAATTCCGGTAATAATTCAGAAAATGCTTCCGGAAATTTCGATGACCGGGGCGCAGGTTCTAAAGAAAGTTTAACAGAAGCTGCTGAACTGGAAAACAGCCCGGCTCTCTCTGATGATACCGACAATGAAGCGGTCATTACTGCACCCCAGTCCTCACCGGATGGAAAAGTAGTTCCTGTCAGGAATTACGATGTCCTCTACAATACCTTGGCTGAGCATTTTCCGGAACAGGCGAATGGCGTAACAAGTGAAGCAAAAGCCAGCGCCAGTGCAGGCACCGGAGGCGATATGGAAAGTGCCAAAGAAATGGCCGACGGATTTGCCGGAGGCAATGAAGAGTCCATGGCAATGGATACCGGTGCTGCAGACAGCAGTGACTATTCTTCTACAAATATTCAGGAAACCGGAGTGGATGAAGGAGATGTGGTAAAAACAGACGGGAAATATCTCTATATTTTAGGTAACGATAATAAGCTTCACATTATCAAGGCAGACGGCAGCAAACTGGAGGAAACCGCTTCTATTGATTTCAAGGACTTTGCAGAGACTATTGAAGAATTTTATATCAGCAAAGATACTTTAAATGTGATAACTACTACCTCTACAACCACCATGCAAAGCGGATCCACCGCTTCTGACGGAAGTATCATAGAAGAGGACATCGCCTGGACCGATTCAGCAGATGCTAAAAAAGACATCTATTCCGTTAACCGAAACCTGATTACAAAGTTATATACCTATGATATATCAGACCGGAGTGCTCCAAAACTCACCGGAACCACCACTCAGGACGGATATTATCAGACTAGCAGGAAAACAGGCGATTATATCTATCTGTTTTCCGAATACACACCCGTTATAAAAGAAACCAGGCAAGACAGTACGATTATACCGAAGATAAACGGCAAGGACCTTCCGTCCTCCGATATCTATATCCCGGAATTTTTAAATTCTTCAACCTATTTAATCGTAACCGCAATTGATACGAAATCCCCGGATAAAATACTGACCAAAAAGGCAATTGTCTCAGCCACCTATCTCTATTATGTAAGCACAGAAAATATATATATCTGCACAAACGACTGGAACGGTTCCACTAATACAACACAGATCATGAAATTCAAATACGAAAAAGGCAGTATCACCCCCGTAAGCGCTGCACAAGCGAAAGGTTCACTCAATAACTCGTTTTCACTGAATGAGCACAATGGTTATCTGCGTATTGTGACAACCTCCTACAGCGAGAATACCGGAAACGTTAATAACCTGTATATCTTTGACGAATCCCTGAACCCCTGCGGCAAACTGGAGAATCTGGCTCCCGGAGAAACCATACAGTCTGCACGTTTTATGGGTGATACCGGATACTTCGTCACCTTCAGGCAGATGGATCCCCTATTTTCCGTAGATCTCTCGGATCCGGAAAATCCGAAACTCCTGGGCGAACTGAAAATAACAGGATTCTCTTCCTACCTGCATTTCTATGGAAAAGATAAACTCCTGGGGATAGGATACGAAGTTGATCCGGACAGCGGAACTTATAAAGGAATGAAGCTCTCCATGTTTGATCTTTCTGATCCATCCAATGTGAAAGAAGTGCACAAATATATTATCCAGGATGCCAATGAATCCCAGGGTCTGGTTAATTACAAAGCAATTATGATCAATCCCGATAAAAATCTGTTTGGTTTTCACTGTCGTACCGACATTGATAATTACATGGTATTTTCATACGATCCTGAAAAAGGTTTCCAGAATCAACTGGTATATTCCTTCAAAGGCACCGAAGATTACAGCCTTTCCATCAACAATATACGGGGCTTATATATCAATGATACCTTTTATCTGTCATACGGCAAGGACACCCAAAATAATATCTTAAGCTTTGATATGAAGAACAGCTTTAGCCAGCTTGGGTCCTTCCAGACAAAATAAGAAAGTCCCTGCTTTCATCCCGGAAGCAGGGACTTTCATTCACTTCTTGTAATTTATCCTTTTACACCACTGCTGGTTATTCCCTGAACAAAATACTTTTGGAAGGGAAGGAATAAAAATAACGGTATCAGTGCCGAGATCATGGAACCAGCATACAGGCACGACCACAGGGTAGAACGTTCCTGTTGAAAGGAAGATAATGAAATCTGTATCGTCCGTATTTCTCTGGTTCTGGCAATCAGGAGCGGCCACAGGTAGGAATTCCACTGATCCATAAATATCATCAGCCCTGCGGTTATAAATACCGGTACGGAAAGCGGTATAATAATTTTGCAGAAGATGGCTGGCAGCGCTGCGCCATCCACTCTTGCCGCTTCTACCAGGCTTGCCGGTATTTCCTTAAAGAATTGCACAAACAGAAACAGGACCAGTCCGCTGGCAATGCCGGGTAAAATAATTCCCATCCTGCTGTTTACAAGTCCCAGTTTGTCCGCTATGGAATATAGGGGCAGCGCAATTGCCTCAAACGGTATCATAAAGGAAAGCAGGATGATCCCAAATAAGACTTTCTTAAACCGGAAGTCAAATGCGGCAAAGGCAAACGCGGCAATACTGTTTACGATACATCCTAAAAATATAGATACCACCGTTACAAACAGTGTGTTTATGATAGGCTGCAGAAAGTTAAAGTCCGTAAAAATCTTCACGTAAGCCTCTACCGTAAAGTTAACCGGAATCAGCGTATGGATGGAAAACGGCAGCGCATATTTATAAAGCTCATTATCATTTCGAAAAGAAGCGGATATCCCCCACAGCAGCGGAAACAGCGTCACCAGTACCACACAGGCGAGTCCCAGGTAGATTGCTGCATTTTTTATGATCTTTTTTTGTCTTCTGCTCATGCTGTTTTCCTCCTTTTCTTACTGCCTCCCTTTGCATCATCGTCCCGGTCTGATAAAATTAAGGACTGCAGACAGCAGATCAGTACAATGATAAGCAGAAGTACCGTTACAATTGCTGACGACCTGGGGCGGTCGATAAACTTAAATGCAGATTTATATGCCTCAAACATCAGCACGTTTGTACTGTTCTCCGGACCACCGTTTGTAATCATCTGCATGGGTACAAACAGGAGGACATTTGCTGTAGTGTTTGCAATAAACACAAATAATAATACACGCTTAATCAGGGGAAGCGTGATCCTGGTCGTTGTCTTGATCCATCCGGCGCCGTCAATCCTGGCGGATTCGTAGATGGAGGTATCGATATTCTTAAGCCCTGCCAGGATAAACATCATCCAATAGCCCACGCCTTTCCAGGTAGCTATAATCACAATACACCAAAGTGCCTGGCTTTTGCTGATCAGGAATCCCTGAGCCGGGATTCCTAATATACTCAATAAGCTGTTGATAATACCGTTATTCGGATTAAACATCATATTCCATAAAATAGTAGCTACCGTCAGGGAAATGGTTACAGGCAGATAGAAGATTGTACGGAAAATCCCAATTCCCTTAATGGTGGAATTTGCCAGCATAGCGATGAGAAATGCCAGCAGCACCTGGAGCGGAATCATTACAATGTTAATTTCAATCGTAACCCACAAGGCATTCCAGAATACCGGATCCTTAAACAGTGCCAGATACGTATGCAAGGTAAATTTTGAATCAATGATAATTCCCTCCATCATCGTACTTATAATCGGGGATATTTTAAAAATAAGGATAAGTACAAATGCGGGCAATATCATAAGGTAAGGAATAAACCAGTATTTTTTAGTCAAATTAAACACGCTATCACCTCTGGTCCTTCTATTTTTGGTATTTTTCCATCGCTGTATTGATTTGGGACACTGCGTTATCAAGGGCTGTCTTCACCTCGGTACCGTTGCGTATATCCTCCCAGGTATTGGTGATAACGGTATCGTACTCGGTGTATCCCGGGGTAAGTGCCCTTGGAACAGCTGTATTTGCTGCTTCATATGCCGCTATTTTCATAATACCATCGGCATTCTCATCATTCAGAATTGCATCTACCGCCGCCTTTGTGGAAGGAACATCATGGTTGATATCAAGCCACATGTCATTTCCCTCACCGATTGAAAGCCATTTGATAAAATAGGCAGCCAGATCCTTGTTCTGTGAATTTGCCGGAATTCCAAAATGCCAGCTTCCTGTTGAAGTTCCCACCTGGTCTTCATGCCCCTCAAAAGCAGGGACCGGACAATATCCATAATCTTTGAAATCCTTCTGGGCGCAGTTTGCCTCTGTCCAGGTTCCTCCAACCATAAATACCACCTTACCTGCAGTAAATGTATCCGTAACTTCATCCGCAGTAATTCCTCTGAGAGAAACGCCTTCGTTGTAAAGATTCTGATACCAGGTACATGCCTTTACCCAGCTCTCATCATTAATAACGCCCTCTACTCCATATCCGTCATCTCCGATATTTTTTCCGCCCAGGCTGTTCGCCAGGGGATTCAACTGGTAAGTTCTGCTCACCTGCTGGAACATCAGCCCTGCAATACCATTATTTCCATCCGGATCAACTGCTGCAAGGGTATCTTTTGCCATTTTTTCTACCTGTTCCCAGGTCAGCCGTTTTTCCGTATCCGATTCCGGCATTTCAATGCCTGCCTGTTGAAGCAGAGCCTTGTTGTACCAGAGAAGCTGGGAAGATGTGTTCATAGCCGGCGCATAAAATTTTCCGTCCCAGGTACCTGCTGTTACGGCTGAGTCTATAAACTGTCCTTTCTCTTCCTCTGTGAAATATTCGTCCATAGGTGCCAGATAACCCCTGTCTGCATAACCGGCAACCATAGGTACATCTACACTCAACACGTCATAATCAGAGGAACCCGATCCCACTTTTACCTCTATAACTTCAAATAAATCATTAAATGAATACCACTCTGTCTTAACCGTTGCCCCTGTCTCTTCCTGGAACTTTTCAATCAGGGGTTTTGTCTGGCCCTCCCATGCGTTGTCACCCACACCCTGGGACACCCAGGTGATTGTCTGGCCTTCAAACGGCTTTTCGGCAGTCCCTGACTTTGCATCTTCTGCATCGGAAGTACCGGACTTCTCTTTGCCGTCCTGAGATTCACCGGAGTTCTCACTGCCATTCCTGGATTCTTCTGCTTTGCCCCCGCTGCTCTGGGATTCACCGGAATTCTCCGTGCCCGCACTTGCGGTATCCTCAGTTCCTGAAGCCTGTGTCCCCTTCTCCTGCCCTGCACCGGAACATCCGGCTAATGCAGATGCTGTCATTGTTACCGTTAATAAGATTGCCGCCACTCTTTTTTTCATATTCGTTTCCTCCTTGATCTGCCTGTAATCCTGTTACTTTATTTTGTCAGTTTGTAAATTAAATCTTCCAAAAGCCGGTCTCTGTTGATTCCATAGACATACTTAATGAGATGCCTCGTCCGGTCGAATGCATATCGGTCATCATACTCGGGAACCGGACTGTGTTCGTAGCGGTCCAGCATAAAGGACTCATCCAGCAGCCACGCCACTGCCGCCACATCCCAGATAGCCCTGCTCCAGCAGGTACTTTCTTCATACCGCTTCGCCTCTGCGGATGTGACATCCACCAGATAATCACATAGCTTGTTTTTGCCTGACAGCCAGTATTGCAGCTCCGGTCCTGTAGTGGCAAAATGGGAAACCACCCCCATGCATGGCAGCTGTACCAGGGGGACTCCGGAATCAAATACCACCCTCGCTGCTGCAACATCCTGGTACAAATTAAACTCCCTGTTGTCATGCCAGTCATAGGCATTTCCTCCCAGCCAGACCACTACAACCCTGTTAATAATTTCCGGCTCCAGTATGATTGCAGAAGCAATATTTGTGATTGCACCAATGGCAATAATATAAAGAGGATCTGCCTCTTTTCGTTCCATTGCTCTTTTTATCAGATCATCTGCCGCCGCCGATTCTGCCGGCTGGGATTCATCCGGCAGGTATTTTACTGCTCCCTTATAAACGTTTTCCTTTAAATCTTGCCGTTCCATAAGGTCCAGTACATTCAGAATCTCCTGATAACTTTTTTCCATTCCATCGCCGGGTCCCTTTGACTTTTCATTGTGAAAAGGCGCTGCATAGATTGCCTTCAGCCTTAATTTTTCCTCCGACTTGATCAAATAAGCAAGTGCATACTGGTCATCAATCTCATTAAATGTGTCCGTGTCAATCACAACATCCACCGGACCTGCCGGCCGTTCTAATTTTCTGATTAATTCCTGGTCTGTCATACCAACTACCTCCCGATTTAAAATAAATAATATTGTACGTCTCCATGCTGCTCCTGCAATTTTATTCTGCCGGGTCAGCTGCTTGTTTCTCTTTCGTATATAAAATAGATTTAATATACAATCGCAGTTCTACACTTTGCACGATAGCTATAAGCTGCAATAACAATTAGTTTCCTTTAGCTCCTCCTTTCCAGAATTATAACTGTAAGTTTAGGAAAATAATTTTCTTAAATCAATTTCTTGATGTTATCTTATCACGTTTTCATTTTATGTCAATACCATTTATCATACTTTGTTAGATATAACTATTTCAGAAAACTATTTTTTGTGCTTTTTACACAATTTTTCACCAAAAGGAATTGACAAATAATACTTCGTATATGATAATAGACTTATTGCAAATGCACCCTATTAACTTTTTTAAACCTGGAGTAATAGTAAAATGACAATTAAAGAAATTGCCGGTTTGGCCGGCGTATCCATTTCCACTGTTTCAAAGATCGTTAACAGCAAAGATGAGAATATCAATGCCGAGACCAGAAACCGTGTATTAAAAATCGTAAAAGAATATCATTATTCCCCTTATGCTTCGGCTAAAACCGCTTCCACTGCCAAAACCTTTGTCCTGGGGGTATTGTTAAAATCCGCCTCCAATTCCCGGCTCCTGCTGGATGGCATCCTGACCGCCGCCCGGGAAAACGGCTATCATATTCTGATTTGCGACAGCTGTAACAGTGCAGAAGAAGAGTTGAAAAATATAACCGCCCTCTGCAAGTACAAAGTAGATGGCGTTATCTGGGAGCCGGTTAACAGCCAGAGTCTTCAATATGAGCATCATTTTGCAAAGCTGGACATTGTTTCTGTCATCTATGGTTCATCTCTCCCCGACAGCAGCTATTGTATCGACTTTTCCGCTCTGGGCTATAAAGCCGCCCGGATTTTAACTTCATATAAGCATCGTAAAATAGCCTGTCTTCTCTCCCCCGGCTCCCGGCGGTCTCAGCTTATTCTGGAGGGGTTTAAAAAGTGCCTGTATGACAATCAGATTCCATTTGCCGCCGGCATGATTATTTCCGCTGATTCTGACAGCTGGTATTCTGATATTGCAGCCAGGAAATACACTGCTATTTTGTGTGCGGATTTTACTTCCTGCCTGGCTCTCTACGAGCAGCTTTACAATGTCCATTACCGGATTCCCTATGATATTTCTCTCATTGCTTTAAAGGATGATGTGCCGGAAGATCTGCACTATCCCCCCATCTCCGGCATTCAGGTTCCTTACTATGAACTGGGGCGCTATATCTGCCAAGATCTGATCGGCAGATGCGAAAAACGAGAACATTCCGTTTCGGATATATACCGGGAATGCACCTTAGACCACACCGCCAGTCTGGACATCCCCTATGGGATCCGCTCCAAAAAAATCGTTGTGGTAGGCGGTATCAATATTGATATAACATTAAATGTGGATGAGCTGCCCCATTCCGGAAAAGCAGTCAGTACCAGCCGCTCCACTACTTTTCCCGGCGGCAAAGGCGTAAATCAGGCAATCGGAGCTGCCCGTCTGGGACATGCTGTCTCCCTGATCGGCAAGGTAGGGAATGACTATGATTCCGCTCTTATTTACAGTGCAATGAAGGAAAATGAAGTAGATATCCAGGGTATCGGAAGAGACCTCAGTGCCAGTACGGGTAAAGCCTATATTCATGTACAAAATGACGGGGAGAGTACGATTTCTATCCTGACCGGAGCAAATCAGCATGTGGGACCGCAGGATATCACAGACAATGAGCGGCTGTTTGAGAATGCCGGTTATTGTCTGCTTCCCACTGAAATACCGGATGCAGCCATTGAAACTGCAGCACAAACCGCTAAAAAATACGGTGCCGTTACAATTCTGAAACCCACTCTGCTGGAACAGATACCGGATTCCATTCTTAAAAATATCGATATCTTTATTCCAAACCGGCTGGAAATGGCCGCCTTGTGTCCGGGTATCAGCACCCTTTCCCAACAGGCTGATACCTTTATCCGCAAGGGTGTTCATACTGTGATTATCACACTGGGACACCGGGGATGCTACGTAAAATCACCGGATTATGAACATTACTATCCGGCAGTTGGTTTTGTATCCGTTGACAATACCGGCGCCGCAGATGCTTTTATAGCGGCTCTTGCCTCCTACCTTCTGTACGGCTACCAACTGGATGAAGCAGTGCGGATTGCCGGTTACGCCGCTGGGTTCTGCATATCCAGACAGGGGGTTGTACCTGCTCTGATTGACCGGAACTCATTGGAAGCCTATATTAAAAAGGTGGAACCTGATCTGATACATTGATTCATCTGGGATTTAGAATTCTTTTTATTTTCTTCTTGACAACTATCTTTGTCATTGCTATACTGTCTTTGACAAGGATATTTGTCATTCTGACTTAATTTCTTGTCATTCCATGGATGATTATTATGTTAACAGAAAGGGGATGATCATATGCCCTTATACAATCGCTTGAAAGAATACCGCGCCAGACTTGGCATCAACCAGCAGCAGCTGGGAAGCCTGGTAGGCGCATCCAGACAGACCATCAGCTTGATTGAACGGGGCGATTATTCCCCTTCAGTAACTTTAGCACTTAAAATAGCCAAAGTCTGCGGGGTCGGTGTTGAAGAAATATTTATTTATGAGGAAGGAGAAGATGATGAAGAATAAGAGAAAGATTGTCTTAATCCGATTTATTCTTGTCGTTTTTCTGTCAGGTGTATTCGGTGGGATTGCAGGCTATCTTTTTGCCTCCTCAGAAGCCAATCTGACTATTGTGGGGAATACGGTATCCGACATCTTAATCCACTACTCCATATATATGAGTGTTGTATTTGATGCCGCAGCCCTTTTAACCGCTTATGTATTATACCGCATTTCCAAAAAAGAATTCCGGCTTTGGGACCAGGAGGATTCCGACTACATTACAAGAACGGAACAGAAGCTTTCCATCTCTCTGATGGCAAGTGAGATCGGTCCTATACTGGCGATGATTTCTTTTTGTATCGGAATTTTAGATCTTCATAAAAACGGTAACACCGCCAAACTGATCTGCATGCTGGCATTTATCACATTGTCCCTTTCACTGGCGTTTCTGCAGAGGAAAATTATCAGTCTGGACCAGGAAATCAACCCGGAAAAGAAAGGGGATCCTCTGGATTTTAACTTCCAGAAACAATGGCTGAAAAGCTGTGATGAACAGGAAAAGCAGGTAGCTTATAAGTCAGCATACAAGGCATTCCGCGTTTCCCAGATCTTTTATGTGGTCATTTTAATTTTGTTAATCCTGGTGGGACCGTTTTTTGAAATTGGCGTCAGTCCATTTTTAATTGTCGGATCAATCTGGTTATTGCAGGTTCTGGTCTATTCCATAACCTCATTAAAACTATCCAAACCCAAAAATCATTAGCAACAGAAAGGACATATTATGGTAGAAATCAAAAATCTTTCCAAAATCTATCACCTGAACAAGAAACAGCAGAAAGAGCAAAAAGCAAAGAATACGAAAAAAATTGCAGTTTCCAATCTAAATCTGGAAGCACACGAAGGAGAGATCTTCGGCCTGCTTGGAACAAACGGGGCAGGTAAAACAACTACTCTTCGTTGTATGGCTACTCTTCTGAAGCCTACCAGCGGAAGCATATCTGTCTGTGGGTACGATACCGTCAAGGATTCAGCCAAGGTTCGTGAAAACATTGGATTTTTAACCAATGAAATCAAACTGGACCCCCAGTTTTCACCGAAATATCTCATGGGATTTTTCGGAAAACTTCATGGTCTCTCTGAAGAAACCATTAACCAGCGTCGGGATGAGCTTTTTAAACATTTTGGAATTAAGGAATTTGAGGACAAAAAAATAGAAGAGCTGTCCACCGGAATGAAGCAGAAAGCCGCCATTGCGGTAAGCTTAATACACGACCCTCAGGTTATTATATTTGATGAACCTACCACGGGTCTGGACATCATTACGGCACGTGCAGTTACGGATTATCTGCAGAAGCTGAAAGCTGAAGGAAAGTTAATTATCATGTCTACCCATATCATGTCAGAAGCAGAAAAGCTCTGTGACCGTATTGCTATTATCATAGACGGGGAATTAAAAATAGAGGGTACACTGGAAGATATATTAGACCGGACAGAATGCGATGATCTGGAGGATGCTTTCTTTAAACTGTACCAGACTTACGGAAAGGTGGTATAACCATGAACGGAACAAAAGCAATTTACTGCAAAGAATTAAAACGTGTATTTAAAGATTCAAAAATGATATTTTCGCTCTTTATCCTTCCTGTGGTTCTTATGGTTGGAATATACAGTCTAATGGGTTATCTGGGCAACAAAGAATCCCAGAACACCAAAGAACATATACCCATCGTTTCTGTTCAGAATGCGCCGGAAGATATGAATGAACATATGGAAGACTTCTTCGGAAAAGCTAACGTTACCTATGTGCAGCCAGATGAGTCTTTAGATGGAGCAAAAGACGGCATTTATAACGGTAAAGTGGATCTTCTGGTTGTCTTCCCAGTGGATTTCAGCCAACAGATTGCAGACTACAAAGACGGGGATCCGATTCCTGACATCCAGACATTCTACAACCCGTCGGAAAATTACTCTCAGCATGCCCACGATTCATTTATGACATCTCTGAACGGCTATCAAAAAGCATTATTAGCTGACCGTCTGGGCAACCTGGATGTACTGACTGTATTTACCATTGACAATACCAATCAAAATTCCATTATTCAGGATGACGCCAAAGCTTCCGGACAGTTCCTTGCCATGCTGCTGCCATACCTGGTAACCATCCTTTTATTTGCAGGAACCATGTCTCTGGGTACGGACTCTATTACCGGAGAAAAGGAACGTGGTACTCTGGCAAGCATGCTGGTAACGCCAATCAGCCGATTTGATATTGCTCTTGGCAAACTGCTGGCACTGATGACACTGTCCATTATGTCTGCTTCCGTATATATTATCGCTTTAACAGTTTCACTTCCCAAATCAATGGCTTCAATGGGTGCAGATAATATGACCGTTACCTTTACCCCAGGACAGATTATTATGATGGCTGCAATTATTATCGCTCTTGCCTTTTTATATGTGGCACTGGTGGGTATTGTATCGGTATTCGCCCGTACTGTAAAAGAAGCTGCATCTTATGTAACTCCTTTATACATCATTGTTATTGTTGCAGGAATGTTCACCATGATTTCCCCTTCTTCAGGACATTCGACTTACGAATACCTGATACCTATCTATAACTGCAGCATTGCACTTGGCGAAATCTTCACCAGAGAATTAACCGTGCTTCACTTTGCCATGACCCTTGGCATAACCGTTCTGGTTGGCGGTGCCATAACTGCAATTATCGCAAAAGCATTCAGCAGCGAACGAATTATGTTTAATGCTTAAAACAAAAGAAAAACCAGCGCGAACATTACGTTCTCCGCTGGTTTTTCTTTATATTCCTTTTATCTGTTTACCACATTAACTGTTTATCTTATATTTTGTAATGTCATGGCAGCAAAGCAGGACTGCTTCTTTGCCCTTCCAGTTGATCAGCGACGCATCCGCACTGGACCAGACATTCAGAACCGGATTATAGAATTCTTTGGTACAGTTTTTTACGGCGGCACTCAGATCTTTAACAGGGCAGTTATCACAAGGTTCCTCACGGTTGAAGAATTTCCGGTAACAGCATATGCCTTCTTTTACATCCGGAACCAGGGATCTTGTCTTTTGATTGATATAATACATCTCGTAAGAATCTTTACCAATTACATAAATCCAGGCATTTTGATTATCCAGTATATTCTGCATCCCTTCCAGGGTCTGTACCACTCTGTCCTGGGCACGTTTCTTTAACAGAAAAGTGCTTAATATTTCACTGGTAAAGATCAGTGTTGTAATCTGCTCCTGGGTCCAGAACCGATTCATCCTGCATTCATCAAAACCCACATATCCTTTAAATTCACCGTTATCCGTTATGGCACACTGAAGCATGGACTTAATTCCCTGGGGCTCCAGGATATCTTTTTGCTTCTTCGGCAGTTCCAGAATATCTCTGCAATAGAAGATCCCATCTTCATTGAAATTCGCTACATAGTTTCCACCCAGATCAGCCTCATAAGATACATGCTTCAGGTTATTGATTTCTTCCTTAACATCTGCATTACACCATTCAAATGTATTGCTGCAGTAGCGGTCATCCTCGGTATTTTCAAATATATATGCACGGCTCACATTAAACTGGCGTCCAACGATTTCCAGAATTGCACTGACCGCAGCTTCCACATCAATGGATTTATAGAGGATCTTAAATATGTACTCAACCAGCTTTGTATTCAGGGTATTCCCAAGTCCTTCATTGGAGTCAATCTTCTCATTGACTGCTGTTGGCATGGGAACCGGTATTCCCATAAATCTTGCGCAGTTAGAATTATCATAATGCACGTATTGGTTCTTACCCTGCTTTTTAGCCTGATACAGGGCACAATCTGCCTTCTTGTACAATTCCTGGAACTGCTCTCCGTCATCCGGGAACAGAGATATTCCTATGCTGCAGGAAATGGGTTTGTCCCAGCTCTCCTGCATGGGCATATTACGAAATGCCTCTACCACCTGTCTTGCTTTTTGAAATACCAGGTCTTCCCCCGGAACATCTTTGATAAAAGCAATGAACTCATCTCCGCCTATCCGTCCTACGATATCCGTCTCACGGAACAGTTTTCGGACATCTGAGGTGATTTGCATAAGAAATGCATCTCCAAATAAATGCCCCATGGTATCATTCACAATTTTAAAATCATCAATATCAATGATCATCAGTGCGGACCGCTTGCCCATACTGCCTCGCTGCAGAAAGTTCTCAATCAGAGCATGTGCTGTCCCCTTATTGTAGAGTTTCGTCAGCGGGTCTTTCTCTGCCTTTTCCAAAAGCTGCTGGGAATTCCGTTTCTCATTGTCTATGTCAATGATAACCCCCACCGCCTTAATCGGAATGCCCTCTTTATTATACTGGGCGGTAAGGCGGAATCTGCACCAAATGTACTCATCCTCCGTCTTTTTTACCCGGGCTTCTATCTCCCGGTAGCCCTGCCCATTTTTTATCTGCTCAAATGCATTTCGAAAATCAGGCAGATCTTCCCTAAAAACATGAGATCTGTAAGCTATTGATGCAAAGAAATTTTCTCTGATGGGTTCATAATGGAACTTCTTCTCCCAGTTCGCAGAAAAGCTAAGACTGTCCTTCTCAATATCCCATTCAAAAACAATATCGTTCGTCTGGTCCATGATAATCTGATGGCGTTCCAGACTCATTGCCAGTTCTTCCTGTGCCAGTTTTCCTTTTGTGATATCCACCAGCACACAATAAAAGATACCGCTCCCATCGCCGGAAGAAATTAATCTGCCTTTATCCAGAATCCAGGCAACACTGCCGTCCTTTTTTCGGATGCGGTATTCAATCTCTTTGGTGTCGCTGTGAGCAAGCTGCTCCTTCACTTCCTGCAGAGAGGATGCACGGTCCCTCTCATCAATCATTTGCCAGAAACTGTTTGCAAATTTTTCTTCAATTTCTTTTATTGTATAGCCGAACATCTTTAAAAAGGAATCGCTCATTTGCGTCAGGGTTAGCTGTTCATCAAATTTACAGCAGAAGATTGCTCCCGGAACATTATTGGTCAAACTCTGTAGTTCCTGATTCCTGGCTTCTATATCAGCTACCGGTGTACCTCGTTTTCCATTATCCATGCTAAAAAGCCCCTCTGTTATATAATTACAAAATGTAACAACGATCTTTATTTATTATTTCTATTATAACAGACAATGCCTTGGATACAATAGTAAATTAAATTATTTTCTCACCCTATCCCAATGCCACATCTAAAATCATCATGATCAAAAAGCCAGCCATCACACCCATCGTACCTACATTGGAATGCTCTCCCAGATGTGCTTCCGGTATTAACTCTTCTACAACTACATAGATCATCGCACCTGCCGCAAAGGAAAGCAGCCATGGCATATAAGGCTCTATGTTTCTCGCTACCAGGACAGTTAAAACACCAAAAATCGGCTCTACAATCCCTGACATACTTCCATATAAAAATGCTTTGCCTGTGCTGACACCTTCCTGCTTCAGCGGAAGTGATATAGCCGCACCTTCCGGAAAGTTCTGTATACCGATACCGATTGCCAGTGCAAATGCTCCGGCATATAACGCCGGATCCCCTCCATGCTGTGCTGCCAGGGCAAAAGACAGACCCACTGCCATACCCTCGGGGATGTTGTGAAGGGTTACTGCAAAAACCAGTAAAGTTGTTCTTTTCCAGGAAGCCGATACTCCCTCCTGCTCTTTACTTCCCGGATGAAGATGGGGAAGCAGCGAATCCAGAAGCAAAAGAAATGCGCCTCCAAGTAAAAAACCTCCAGCTGCCGGAAGCCATGCAATCTGCCCCTGTGCCTGTGCCTCATCAATTGCCGGTATCAGCAATGACCAAACAGATGCCGCAATCATAACTCCTGCTGCAAATCCCAGAAAAATACGCTGAATTCCGTCATTTACTTTTCCCCGGAAAAAGAATACCATTGCTGCTCCAAGGGTCGTCATTAAAAATGTAAAACCTGTTCCTCCTGCTGCCCAAATTACTGAATTCATTGAATACACCTCTTTTCCTTTTCTAAAGAGTGTGTTGTAAAATTACTTTCTGACCGCTGTGCGTCACAGTTTATGGTAGATTTGTTCCGGATGAAGGGTGCATAGCGCGGGCTATGTAACCTGAATTCGATGCAAAAATGCCGCAAAATGGGACGTGCAAATGGCGGAAGTAATTTTAAAGCACACTCTAAGCCATGTTGTATTATTATTACCCGTTCTTATTCTATAAACCGGATATTCTCTATTATAATACATTTTTGCAAAAATAGTTTCCTAATTTTTATCAAAAAAGTACAACCTGAAGATTCCCTACCCAATTTGCGGGTCCCGAAGTGCTTGAAAATAGCTCCGGAGGTTACTCAGATTGTACTTATCCTAATTCTTATAAATTGTAATCATAAAACTTTACTTAATCATATTTCATTTCCAGCATATTCAGATCTTTATACTTAATACTTTATACTTCCATGTTCATATCTATGCTGTTAATCCCCTTTTTACTGCTCTTCCTGTTTCCAGTCGGTTCAGCTACAGGCACCTTCCCAGGAAGCTTCATCCAGAATTCCACACCATTATCTACATTGTTAGCTCCGCATTCACCATGATGCAGGCCCACAATGCTTCTGACTATATAGAGACCAAGGCCGGCATGCATGGATCTTTCCTCTTCCTGCACATTTCCGTTGTCACCTTTCATATAAAAGCTTCTCCAGATCTTATCTAAATCATCTTCCGGAATGGGTTCTCCTTCATTATACACTTCGATGTAAACATCTCCTTCTTTCCGGGAGAGGCTGACTTCAACCAGGCTGCCCTGCAGCGTATGGTTAAATGCATTCATTACAAAGTTACCTACTGCCTGTTCCAGATATACGCGGTTCCCCATGACGAAACATTCCGGTTCAATATGGAAATTACATTTAATCTGGCTTTGACGGAACAGTGCATCATATTTAAGCATTAGATACTGCATCATTTCACTTAAATTCACCTTGCCCATCTGCATGGTATCCATGTGGTGCTCGATTACGGTGAGATTCAACATATTTCCAATCATATCAGACATCTTGGATACCTCTTCTACAATTGAATTGTAATAATATTCCCGGTCAATCTCATCCCCCATGCACTGCAGCATTTCAACCTGGCTGGATATAACTGTAAGGGGTGTCTTTAACTCATGGGAAATATTCGCCATAAATTCCTTCCGGACTTCATCTATCTTGCCCTGCTGTACATTTTCTATTTCCAGCCGGTCCTTATCCCCCTCCAGACTCTGTACATACTCCTGAATCTGGTCAGACATGGAATTGATATTTGCCGCCAGGCTGTTAATCTCCTGGAAGGAAGTATCTGTACGCGCCTTTCTGGTGAAATCCCGTTTTGCTACCCGTTTTGCTACCTCTCCGATTTCCTCAATCGGATTTGAAATCCGGTTAGAAAGTATATACATGATAAGGCTTCCCACCAGCAATGAGATCACAATGACTACTGCCAGGAAAGTCTGCGTATATTTAAATGAACTGTATGCGGATTTAATCTCTTCTTTGATACTTACATAATACAGATTTCCATCCTGCTTAATGATCCCGGGAAAACGAATCAGCCCCATTATCTTTGACATATTCCTGCGGATTTTCGGCTGTTCCGTAAAGTCTTCTATGTGAAGGTTCACATTCTTATAAACCTGTGCCTTGGGTCCAGACTTTCTTGTGGTATAAATAGGGTTATAATCTGCATCAGCGATGACAAAAGTAAAATTCTCGCTCTCGTAGCTTTTAAACAAATTCTTATCGTCACTGTCTATCTTCTTTAAATCCACTGATTTTATTTCTTCGAATGCTTCTTCCATCATTTTGCTTTTCTGTCCGACATAGTAATCTGTTGCAAAAAGACTGAACACAAGACTGCTTCCCCCAACAACAATCAGAAGGAACGCCCACTGCATTATAATCATATTGCCTTTTATTTTTTTAATCATGTTCTCCTACTCCAAACAGATACCCCACGCCGTAGACAGATTTAATATAGGGACATTGATCCGTCATTTTTTTTCGAAGCTGCTTCACGATGGTGTCAACCGTCCTGGTATCTCCGTTATAATCATATCCCCAGACAGAATTCAATATTGCTTCCCTGGAGAGTACAACGTTTTCATTTTCAAGGAAATACACCAAAAGTTCAAATTCCTTTGGCGTAGTTTCCATAAATTCATCTTTTAAGTAAACTTTCTGGCTTGCAATCTCAATCTTAAGCTCTCCGGCAAATAAAACATCCTTGAGTTTCCCCGCACGCTTTAGAACCGCTTCAACATGAGCTTTTATAATTGCAAGTGTATAGGGCTTGGTTATATAATCATCCGCGCCTTTATTAAAACCAGTTAACTGGTCTGTAATCGCATTTTTAGCAGTGAGCAGAATTACAGGCACTTCCGATTTCTGGCGTATTTCACCCAGTACCTCAAATCCATTCAGATGCGGCAGCATAATATCCAGCAGCACCAGATCTAATTTATGCATGTTCTGATAAAAAAGTTCCACGGCCTGCTGACCGTCATAGGCAACTATTACCTCATATCCATTGATTTTCAAAAAATCTGACAGCGTCCTTGCCAGTTTTAATTCATCCTCAACAACTAAAATACGGTTTTTCCTCATTTCACACTACTCCTAACGAATTCTGCTGGCATCGTCAAATCCACCTAATTTCACGGTGCCTGTTTCTTCATATTCTTTCTTCAATTTGTTATAATCATTCTTACGTTCTTCAATATGTTCATACGCATTGCGCTTCGTAACGTAAGTACCAAACCCTTCATAGGAACGTGTGCCTTTGATCGTATCAACCATCAATTCGTATACTTCATAGAAAAAATGGCCTTCATTATAAAAATTATAGGGATTCAGATCAATATCATTATAACCGCTGAAATCCCAGACATCACTAACTGATATGATGTCATATAAGAACTGCCAGTAGTCTTCACTCTCATGTTCACTTATCTCACCGATAAAGGATGGGGCAATAATCACCATCAGTTCCACATTATTCTCATCGCACACTTTTTTTATCATTTTGAAAGCGTTTAGGTTCTCTTCATAATAAGGCCTTTCACTAGGTTTTGTAAAGAGTGTTTTTAAATGTTTATCGATTTTATTTGTTACATACTTCTCTGTGAATTTCTGAGGGTTCTCATCTCTCCTTAAATAATACTTTTCCAGGTTCCTGGCACCATCCCCGATTTCCGGATAAAATGTCTGGTTTCCCTTCTCCTTCCATTTTTCTTTTAACTCTTCCAGGCTTACTGTGACATCTTTTAACAGAAAATCAATAAATTCCATTGCCTGGGATTTTCCGGATATAAGTGCCGGTACCTTATACAGGTCTCCCACATGTTCTGCTTCAAACCTGCGGACTTCGCCTCCGCTGATGTTCAGCACTATTTTCTTAACATTTGTATTTTCCACCAAATATTTGGTATTCAGATAATATTCGTTAAAGTTACCTACCGTGGAAAACATATTATAATAACGGTATCCGTCTATTTCACTCATTTTGTCCGCAAGGTATGTTCCCGCCTTGGAACCGCCTATAATATAAGCATCGTATTCGTCCTGATAATTTTTCACATGTTCTGCTTTAAAAAACCTGCTGTAATTATTGTCATTCACTTCAATGGTACCTAGGGTGTCATAGCTGCCTCCCCGAAATGCAAAATATCCAAAAGGATCTACAAAGTAGTTCATCCCGCAGATAAATCCAAATACCGCCAGCACAAATACCAGGAATCCGACTGCCCATTTTTTATACTTCATTCGCTGTCCTCCTAAAACTGAAAGTACAGGAACTGTACTACCTGATTCATTTTACAGATACAAATCGCAAGCAGCGTCCCTGCATATAAGAAATGCAAAGCATTCGGCTTAAATCTCTCCGCCATTGTTTTGGTAGTTGGTGCAAACCAGCAGATCAGAAGCCCGATTACCGTAATCAGCCCCACTGTCTGATGATCCGCCACAAAATGGGAGATCTGCTGCCATACCTGGGAGGCTCCCAGATCGAACAGCGCTTTAAAGTCAAACATTCCTTTATACACCACCCAGGTATCATGCATATTAGATGCCACGAAAATAACCCTGGTAAGCACGATAAAGAAAAAGGTGATGATAACGCCGATCAAATATGGCGGTTCTTTTTTATGATAGCTCTGATATGCGCCAATACAAACCAGGACACCATTCATGAGCCCCCAGATAATAAAATTCCAACCAGCTCCATGCCAGATACCCGAAACTAAAAAGGTCACCATGGTAGCTACATAATAATTCCGCCACTTCACGCCTTTACGGAATACATTTTTAAATACGTATCCTCCCAGGAATCTGGAAAGCGTCATATGCTGTCTCTGCCAATAGACCTTAAAGTTGCTGGCACGAAACGGCGCGTTGAAGTTCTCCGGCAGCTTTATGTTGAAAAACAGTCCCAGTCCGATTGCCATATCTGTATAACCGGAAAGGTCAAAATAGTAGGAAACGGAATACTCAATGGTATAAAACCAGGATTCCCACATTGTTACGGAGTCTTTGATCGAACTGTAAAAATCTGCCGCACTGTTGTTCAGCGGATCAGCCAGCAGCATTTTCTTACCGCAGCCTATGGCGAAGATAAATACGCCCAGAGCAATATTGCGGTAGTTCAGTTTCATATTTTCGTCATTTTCAAACTGCGGTGTAATTTCTTTGTGGTGTACAATCGGTCCTACAATTAACTGCGGGAAAAATGTTATAAATAACAGATATTCCAAAACACCATATTCTTTTGTCTCTCCCCGGTAGGAATCCACCAGGAATGCAATTAACTGGAATGTGAAAAAGGAAATACCAATCGGCAGCGCTATTCGTTTCAGTAAAAAGTCTGTGCCCGCTATCTGATTGATATTTTCGATAAAGAAATCATAATATTTGTAATAGCCAAGTAACGCAACATTTCCCAGTACACCTATGAGCATAAGGATCTTACGCTCTAACCTGTATCTGTCTTTCTGCATCCTGCAAAGGGTGGTTCCTACGATATAGTTTGCAAAGACACTTCCCAAAAAGAACGGGAAAAAATCCGAACTCCCCTGTGCATAAAAATACATAGACGCAAGAACCATCCATACCTTTGACAGGTAATAGTAATGGAAGCGATTCAGTATGCCATACACAATCGCCACTACCGGCAGGAATACCAGTATAAATTGATAAGATGAAAAAATCATATAATTCCTCCAGCGCCGCATTGCTGCGGCTTATTTTACTCCCATTTTTTCCATTTATTTGTCCGGTTTTCCAAAAACCGGAACAGTACTTCTTCCATAAGCATCATAATAATGCCAAGGCTGATAATTGTGATAATCGTAACGGATGTATTTGCCGTATTTCTTCCCACGCTTAACACGTAGCCGAGACCCTTTGGCACGCCTACCATTTCTGCTGCGATAACTACCCTCCAGGCAAACCCCAGCCCCAGCTTAAATCCGGAGACTATGTAGGGGATAATACTGGGTATAATGCAGTATTTTATAACCTGCCAGGTATTCGCCTCCATAATATTGAGAACGTCATAAAGCTTCTTGTCCACATTCAAAACCCCCTGGAGGGAATTTACGATAATCGGAGACAAGGAGCCCATGACAATGATAAAGATCGCTGCATTATTTCCAAGTCCAAACCACAGGATCGCCAGTGGTACCCACGCAACCCCTGGTATCGGAGAAAAGAAACGAACCAGAGGGTAAATAAAGTTCCGGACATTTTCACTGATACCCATGATAATGCCAAGGGGCAGCCCAATTGCAACTGCAATTCCAAATCCAATCAGGACCCGCTGCATACTGACCCAGATATTGCTGAGCAGATATCCGCTTTTGATCATGTCTGCAAATTCTGCCGCCACCACATTTGGCATGGGGAGCAGCAGCTTTGCAGTATCCGGATCCAATTTCCCAAACAGCCCCGTTTTTGAAGCAATGCTCCATATAATAATTACAACAATAATGGTTAAACAACCCTGTAAAAACGGTTTTGCTTTATATTTCATAAGAATTTAAAAACCTCTCTATTTTTTCTCGTAAAAAATTTCTGATTTATCCGGTACCTTGTCAATATAGCCCAGATCTGCTGCCCACTGTAAAGTCTCCAGTGTTCCTGCCTCATCGATATCAAATGTGTAGTCGATGCGCTCACGGGCATTCTGGATTGTTGTCTCATCCATATCCAGAACCTTTGCCAGTACTGCATTTGCTCCCGGATCTGTGTTGATATAGTCAACAGTCTTCTTGTAAATATCAAGGAACTTGTCCAGGTCTTCCGGTCGGTTATCAATGAAGTCCTGGTTGGCAGCTACCACATTTACCGGATAGAAAGCACTGCTTCCGGTCTCTTCCTTGATTTCTTTTGCAGTATCGTAGAGAACTACAATATCTTCATAATCCTTTTCAGCCTGTGCCGCAAATGGTTCCCAGGTAATCATTGCATCCACTTCCTTAGTTACCATCAGGACTGTCGCCATGTCAGCCGGCTTCATCCCCGGAATCAGGGTAACATCCATATCCGGATCCAGTCCTGCATCCCCCAGAATTTTGCTTCTTAGCAGGGCGTCCGTTACGGTAGCGATATTCGGTTCGGCAATTGTCTTTCCCTTTAAATCTTCAACTGATGTAATGCCGGTATCCTTTCTGGTCATAAGTACATGACCGCCTCCATTGGCTGCGGCAACAACCTTCATGTCGATACCTTTGGAAATCCAGGTGGCAACCGGTATGACACCCGATAGTGCCACATCCAGTTCTCCTGCCGCAAAGGCTTCCATCAGTGCGGACCCATCCGCAAACTGGGTTACTTCTATAGAAATGTCGCTTTCCTCAAACAATCCGTTTTCCTGAGCAACAAAAGGAGTTGCTGTTCCCAGTGCTAATATAGAACCAACCCGAATCACATTATCACCGTCTGCTGCTTCACTGCCATCCCTGGTTCCTTCTGTATTCTCTGCCGTCTCCTGAGCAGCACTTTCACCTGACACATCTCCTGACTCAGCCTTTGTCCCTGCGTTTGTTTCCGCTGTTGATTCTGTTGATGATCCTGCTGTTTCTGCAGATGTAGATGCTGTCTCCCCTGCTCCGCATCCGCATACTAAAATTGCAGCTGCTGCTGCCAGTCCTACTACTTTTTTCCACTTTGTCATTCCTTTACCCCTAGAGCCTGTTTAAGAACGTGCTCTTGTCCTTTCTTAAATATCTCCACTAGTTTTAATCGCTGGATCTTCCCGTTTCCTCCTTTGGGAATATCCTCTACAAAAAATACCATACGCGGTACTTTATAGCTGGCTATCCTTTCTTTGCAATAGGAAATCACATCCTCTTTTTCCAGATTGCTGTCTTCCTTTACCTTGATATAAGCAGCTACTTCTTCTCCATACACTGCATCCGGCACACCTACGGTAGCTGCAAGTTCCACTCCATCTATCTGATAAATAACCTCGTCTACTTCCCTTGGGGAGAACTTTTCCCCCGCCCGGTTAATCAGTTCTTTGATCCTTCCGTCTAAAAACAGATACCCATCCTCGTCTAAATATCCCAGATCTCCCGAATGGAACCATTCTCCCGTAAACGCCTTCTTCGTTTCTTCTTCCTTATGGTAATAGCCTCTGGTAATGTTATCCCCCCTGATCAGAACTTCTCCCAGACAGCCTGTTGGCAATTCATTCATGTCCGGATCCACGATTTTAATTTCATTTCCAAACGTGACTCCAACGGAACCCGGCTTTCTCGCCTGAGGCGGCATTGGATTCGTGGTAATCTGGCTGCATCCTTCCGTAATGCCATAAGACTCGATGATGGGCATGCCGCATTTTTGTTCAAACTCATTAAGCACTGCTACCGGCAGCGGTGAAGAGGCAGATCTTGCAAACCGCATAGAGCTGAAATCCACATCCTTTGGTATACCTTTTGCCAGCAGATGGGAATACATGGTTGGAACGCCGCTGAACCAGGTAGTCTTGTATTTTTCAATGTCCTTCCAAAAGTTACGAACGCTGAATTTACCCCCTATTACAATACTTCCACCGGAACACAAAGGTGTTATCAGCGTTATAACCAGCCCGTTAATATGAAACCAGGGAAGTACGCAAAGTGCTACATCCTCTTCTGTCAGCCCATGGGCTGACGCAATATGCCCCGCCTTCGCCAGCAGATTTCCATAACTCAAAATTACACCTTTGGGATGTCCGGTAGTTCCGGAAGTGTAAAGCAGCATTGCGATATCATCCGGCACAAGCTCCGGTCTGATATCGGGGCTTCCCTCTGCTGTCAGCCCAATGTTCAGAAAGACATGACCGTCCTCCATAGGCAGTTGTTTCACTCGGTATTTCTCTGGGATTGTTTCTACAAATTCTTCAGTGGTAATAATTGCTTTCGCCTGGGAATCCGTAATGAGATAAGAAAGCTCCGCTTCCTTTAAATATGTATTGACTGGAATTACCACCGCACCGGTGTCTGTAACTCCAAAATAGGTAATGGCAAACTCAATACTGTTTTCCATCATAAGTAAGACTTTATCTTCTTTCCGAAGCCCCATTGCCCGAAGATGAAAGCTCATGGCATCAATCTTATCACGCAATTCTATATAAGTAAGGGACCGAAGTGTTCTCGCGCAGGTGACAAAGCGGCGATCCTGGTATATCTCTGCCATGTCCCCAATCAATGTTCTAAACGTTGCTGTTTCCATTTCTGTGCTCCTCATTAAATTTTAATTTCTTCTATATAATTCATTTATGTGCCTGATACGCAGTGCCCGAAATTATCCCCTGGCTTTAAGCACCGATACCCAGTTCCAGAATTTTGTTTCTGATTGCCTGGAATTCCGGGCTTGTCCTGTTCCTGGGCTTTGGCAGATCCACCGTAATAATCTCCTTAATTTCGGCCGGCGAATTTGTAAATACAACTATCTTGTCAGATAAGTATACAGCTTCTTCACAATCGTGAGTTACAAAGCAGGTGGTAAACTCTTTTCTGCTGCAAAGACTTACCAGTTCATCCTGTAATTTCATACGGGTAAAGGAGTCCAGCGCTCCAAATGGTTCATCCATCAACAGAATCTTCGGATTCATAACCAATGCCCTGGCAATTGCCACTCGCTGCTTCATACCTCCCGATAATTGGTTGGGATACGATTTTTCAAATCCGTTCAGCCCCACCAGATCGATTGCCCAGTCCACTTTTTTCTGAATTCTTTCCCTATCATTTTTTCCAATTTTAAGACCCATGGCTATATTGTGATACACAGTCATCCACGGAAAAAGGACATAATCCTGAAATACCATCATTCTTTCTTTGCTGGGCCCTTTTACAACTTCTCCGCCAATCTCTACAGTCCCTTCCTCTGCATCCAGCAGCCCCGCCATAATTCTAAGCAGCGTGGACTTTCCACATCCGGACGGACCTACAAAAGAAACAAACTCCTGCTTCTCAATACTCAGGGACAGATTTTCAAGAATAGCCAGCATTTTTGTGTCATCATTTTTTGTAAAAGATTTTGTAATATTTTTAACTAAGATTGCCATTTATTTCTCCCCAATCATTCCAGAATAGGGATATTTTAGCGAAATATTGTGATATAAGTTTGTAAAATCCTCACAATTGTAACATTTACTTAATATTTCTTAACAATATTGATAGAATTTTGAGAAAAGAAAAAAAGAGCACTCAATGATAAGCACCCTTTACGTAAAATATGGTATATTCTATTTATCAGCTAGTCTTCCTGCTAATTCTGATGAGAAATTACATCAGATTATTACATCAAGTCCGTAACACAGTAGTAAGCGGCGATTTGTTAGCCACCGATGTACTTTACAGATGGAAATCGGGGCATATCATCCTGGCTCACTGCCAGAAAGTCAAAAACCCTCGCGGGAATAAAGGAGGTGCGGATAATGCACGCATGGGAATCAATACAATCTGCTATCGATTATATGGAAGAACATTTAAATGAAGATTTACAAATAGATACACTGGCAAATATTGCCGCTTTATCTCCCTTTTATTTCCAGAGGCTTTTCAGCCGCCTGGTAAATAAAACGGTATGTGATTATATAAAAATGAGGAAACTTTCAAAGGCCTCAGAAATTCTCAAATCCACCAACAGCCGCATTGTGGATATCGCAATGGAATACGGATTTTCCAGCCATTCAAATTTTACAAGAGCATTTAAAGAAACCTTTGGGCTCACCCCTGAGCAATATCGCGCTGATCCAGTGGTTTTAAACCATTTTGTCAAGCCTGATCTAATCTTAAATTATATCATGGTTGACGAAAATATTCCGCTGATTACAGACGGAATGGTATTGGAGATCTTCCGCCGGAAACTGGACCAGCCCAGAATATTCGCCGGAATAGAAGGCGAGATCCCAATAGCCCAGCTTATGGGCGGCGAAACAACCGGGGTTGCCGCCGGGGCAAAGCTCTGGGAAGACTTCCACAAAATAAAACCCCTCATCCCAAATCTGCTCCCAAAAGGCAATGAGCTGGGCGCCCTGTATCTTGGAAATGCAAAGGAGGGAAACTGCATCTACATGGCAGGCGCCGAAATCATACCCGGCACAACAGTCCCTGGATACAAGACCTTTGAAATGCCTGCCTGTGAGTACCTGGTCTGCGGTTTTGAAGCGGAAACTATTTCACAGCTGTATGGCGATGCGGTATTTAAAGCCGATAAGTTCATGGAGCGCTGGCTAAAACAGCATCAGATCCGTACTGCTGCTTTTGGGGTGGAGATGTATTATCCGCCGTCACAGGAAGCTGCTTATCTGGAGCATTGGTCAATTCCCGAAATCGGAACACTATAACACCAGCTATTCAGCCTGCTCAAAATAGGTTTTAAACTCCCGGGGTGACATATCATCTCACAGGTGTCATACAGCCGCACACGCCTTTTCCAGTATTTCCGTTTTACCAGCCTTAATTTCAATACACAACGGATGTTTCCCTGTCAATTCACTGCTGCGTCCATCGGGCTGCTGGGTTCCCACATATAGTTCATAGGTGCCCTCTCCCAGTATAAGATCTCCTTTGTCATCACGAATTCCAAACGCCCTGTCTGCCAGCTCCATACGGATTTCTTTTTTCTCTCCCGGCTGCAGTTCTACTTTCTTCAGAGCTTTAAGCTGGGCATTGGGAGATCCGGGATGTTTTGCCTTTATGTATAACTGTAGGGTTTCTGCTCCAGCCATTTTCCCCTGATTTTCCAGTACGGCTGTGACAGACACTATGGAACCCTTTTGAATCGTATCCTGGCTGACCGCAGGTCCCGTTACGGCAAAATCCGTATAGGAAAGTCCAAACCCAAAGGGATACAAAGCTTTCTGCTTCATATAGCGGTATGTTCTTCCCTCCATGGAATAATCCCGAAAGTCAGGGAGTTCTTCTGTCGTGCGGTAGAAAGTTACTGGCAATTTCCCTTCCGGCGAATACTCTCCAAAGATCACACTTGCCATTGCTTTCCCACCCATAGCTCCGGGATACCATCCTTCTATAATGGCAGGGATATGCTCATCTGCCCAGGGAACTGCCAGTGCGCTGCCGGACAGAAGTACCAGCACTACCGGCTTCCCGCTCTCCCATGCCGCCATTAGGATATCCTGCTGAAGTCCCGGAAGAGAAAGGTCCGGCTTATCTCCGCTGGCAAATTCATTTCCTTCGTCCCCCTCTTCTCCTTCCAGGCTGGAATCCAGTCCCAGGCAGGCAATCACCACATCGCTGTGTGCACAAACTGCCCGAACCTCTGCCATGCGGTCATTCTCCTGCCCCAGTCCACTTAACCGGGTCTTACACAAATGACAGCCCTCGGAATACAGAACTCTTACGTCATCACCAATGTAATCCTGTATGCCCTCTGAAATGGTATAATACCGGGATGCTGTCCCCTCATAATTTCCCTCTAAGGCTTTTCGGTTGTTGGCATTGGGACCAATGATACCGATTGTCTTAATTTTATTTTTATCCAAAGGCAGCAGATTACCTTCATTTTTTAACAGTACAAAGGACTTTCTGGAAGCCTCGAAGTTCAGTCTGCTATGTTCTACAGTATCATTTTGGTCATATGTAATTTTGCTAAATACCGTTTCTTCCTCATCAAACAATCCCAGCTTCATCCGGGCACTCAGGAGATTGGTAACCGCCTCATCCAAACGTTCCTCACTGACCATTCCCCGTTTCACTACTTCTGTCAGGTACAGAAACAGGCTTCCGCAGTTTAAGTCGCACCCGTTCTCCATTGCCATTGCCACCGATTCTAACGGGGTAGCGGTCACCTTATGATATTCGTGGAAATCTTTTACTGCCCAGCAGTCTGACGTCACGTGGCCTTCAAATCCCCAGCCTTTTCGCAGAATATCCGTCAGCAATGTACGGCTTCCGCAGCACGGTTCTCCATTTGTCCTGTTATAAGCCCCCATAACCGCTTCTACTTTTCCCTCTTTCACACATGCCTCAAAAGCAGGAAGGTAGGTTTCAAATAAATCCCTGGCGTTAACCCTGGCATCAAAGGAATGACGCTCATCCTCCGGTCCGGAATGTACCGCAAAATGCTTCGCACAGGCAGCCGTCTTCATATACTGGCTGTCATCCCCCTGAAGTCCTTGAATAAAACGCACTCCCAGTCTGGATGTCAGATAGGGGTCTTCCCCGAATGTCTCATGCCCCCTTCCCCACCTGGGGTCACGGAAAATATTGACATTGGGTGCCCAAAAGGTCAGCCCTTTATAGATATCCAGATCGCCAAATTCCTGCTGCATATTGTACTTAGCACGCCCTTCTGTGGAAATGACATCCGCCACCTTCCAGACAAGCTCCTCGTCAAATGACGCAGCCATTCCTATAGCCTGCGGAAACACCGTTGCAACTCCTGCTCTCGCCACGCCATGAAGAGCCTCATTCCACCAGTTATACGTTTTTATCCCCAGCCGTTCAATCCCTGCAGCGCCGTGTACCGTCTGGGAAACCTTTTCCTCCAGTGTCATTTTTTCAACCAGTTCCTTTGCCCGTCTGCGGCATTCTAATACTTTTTCTGCTCTCATCATGCTATCCCCTTTTCTATCTTTGTTAATCCGATGATAGCATTTTGCACCGCTTATTTCTTCTCAAATCTTGCCCCATTCTCACCACATATTGCTTTGGGATTCCTCCTTACTTTTACACTGCAGGCATTTCCACTTTTTACGAAATTCGCTGGGGGCACAGTTTTTCATTGCCCGGAAAGTCCGGTTGAAAGCGCTCAATGAAAAAAATCCGGAGTTCATTGCCACGTCTGTCACACTCATCTCCTGGTTATAAAGCAGTTCCTCTGCTCTCTTCACCCGCTTGGAATTCAGGTATTCGTAAAAGGTCATATTCATATACTGCTTAAAAATGCGTGTAAAATGGTATTTGGAAAAACCACTTGCTTCAGCAACCTCCTCCAGTGTGAGGTTCTCCAGATAATGTGAGCTAATATAGGAACATGCACCCATAACGGCTTCTATGTACACCTGCTTCTTGGCTGAAGGGATCTTCTCTGCTGTCTCGATCAGATATACTTCCCTGCGTCCCAGTTCTACAAAAATCTCAATCAGGTTAGCGTAGATCAGCGCTTCTCTAAACGTACTTTTGGAATCATATTCCCAGATAATTTTCATCAGCTTCTCATATATAACCTGACGTATCTCCACATTCTTTCTGTTTGGAATATAAATCAGCGGCTGCATCATAAATAAAAGTGTTTCCATCCCCTTTAAACCATAGAGCAATGCCGTATCAAACTGAAGAATGACCCTCTCACCTGCCGGAGGTGCCTCTAATGCATGGATGACCCCGGAGTTAATCAGCGCTATATCTCCTTCTTCCAGTTCCTGCCGCTGCTCTCCTACAATTACCGTATATCCATTTTTTACCGGAATAATAATTTCAATACCCGTATGCCAGTGATCCCCGTAATCCTCAAATTCCACATTATGATACAGTCGGAATCCCTGAGAATCACCATAGTTGATGGTCTCATGCATCCCATTTAAGATTTCGATCATAACTTTCTCCTCCCTAGTGCCGGGCGGCACTATTGTTTTTTCTGATAATACAATGGACACAGAATCCGTATTCTGTGTCCAATTTTAAAGTCTAAATCAAATTCTCCGGGTTCAAGCACTCCAGTTCCTGAACCACAAACTTTCCGTCCTTTCGGATCAATACATCATCAAAGTAGATTTCCCCTCCGCCATATTCGGCTCTCTGTATCCATACCAGATCCCAGTGGATAGAAGAATGGTTGCCGTTGTACGCATCGTCATAGCAGCTGCCGGGTGTAAAGTGAATGGATCCCATAATCTTCTCGTCGAAGAGAATATCCTTCATTGGTTCCAGAACATAGGGATTTACTCCGATGGCAAATTCACCGATATACCGTGCCCCTTCGTCCATATCGAAGACCTCATTAATCCTCTTTGTGTCATTTGCAGTTGCATTTACTATTTTTCCGTTTTCAAAGGTAAGCACAATATTTTCGTAGGTAAATCCCTGATACAGAGACGGCGTATTATACGCAAGTGTCCCGTTTACAGAATCTCTGATTGGGGCTGTATATACCTCCCCGTCGGGAATGTTACATCTGCCTGCGCAGGGAATTGCGTTCATCCCTTTAATCGAAAAGGTCAGGTCTGTGCCCGGTCCTGTCATACGAACCCGGTCTGTACGTTCCATGTAAGCCTTGAGGTTTTGCATAGCCTTGTCCATTTTCCCATAATCCAGATTGCAAACCTTAAAGTAGAAGTCCTCAAATGCCTCAGTACTGGAATTGGAGAGCTGAGCCATAGAGGCATTGGGGTAACGAAGAACCACCCATCTGGTCTTTTTTACACGGATTTCATGATGTACCGGGGTATTGTAATATTTATCATAAATCGCCATTTTTTCAGCAGGTACATCGGATAATTCCGATACATTATTGGAACCCCTGATGCCAATATAGCAATCCATTTTAGACATTTCCAGTCCATCCACTTCTGCCATAAGCTCCACCTGCTCCTGTGTACATTCCATCAGGATGTCCCGCTGTACTTTATTGCTGATAAACCGGATAAACGGGATTCCTTTCGCCGAGTAGACTTCCTTTATAATCTGCCTTGCCAGCTCTTGTGTGTCCTCCCCGATATAGTGGATGTAAACCTTGTCGTTCTCTTTCACCTCACAGGAATAATTCACCAGGTTATGCGCCAGCGTTTTTATTCTCTCATCCATATTCTTTACCTCTCTCTTTCTTATTTTTATTATGTCATTCTCTGTATTTTATATGTTTTCTTCTGTTATCTTTAGGTTATCCACATATTGGCAATTGCATTCAGAGAAAACAAAATTTCCTTTTTAAAACAGGAAACGCCCCAGCTCATCGCCAGGGCGTCCTTCTATTTCGGGAACCGGTTCATTCATCTGCATGTTCTGCAGACTGCCTGCGAACTCAAGATCTAGTCTCAAAATGCCCACGCCCGGTAATTTTGGTATCTTTATATAATCAGTTAATATAGGTAATAAATATATTTCCCGACTTTTCAAATAGTTCCTTACTGTCATCGGAGGGATAATAATAGGATTCCTCTTCTCCCGGCTTCAGGAGAATTGTATTAAAGTTGTCATACCCAACCATAATTCTGACTCCCTCCGAAGTCTGTACCATTACCGGATAACCGTGGCTTACATAATAGAGAACCATATCCAGGGTACAGCCGCTTAAATCCAGTACGGTCTTATCACCCAGAGCCTGCTTCAGTTTAGCCAGATCCATTTCCCCGCTCTTCATGATAGCAGGTACTTTGGCGAGATCCAGTTCCATCTCATCTTCTTTATTACCACGTTCCCAGACATATTTCTGATGGTTATCCACCACTACGCCCAGCATTTCATCCGCCCTTTTCACAGCCGCATTGGCATTGGAATAAATACTGTCTAATTTACCGTTAGCATATACGTAATAGAGACTCTCGCTCTTTTCCTTTGACTGAATAGAGACGGTATGATTGCCTTCCAGTAACACCTGACGGCTTCTTACCACCTGAGGTGTCTTTACTTTCAGTTCCTGTCCCACTCTCAGAATCATTTCGGTCTGTTTCTTTTCCGTAACCTGAGTCGTCATGCCAAATGCAGAATCTTCATCTGCCGCATTATTTACAATGTGATCCTCTGCTGCCTCGGTGAATGTATCGCCGTTTTTCTTCATTCTGGTAAGCGTCAGCAGCTTTTCGGTGATTTCCGTTTTTGTTACATACAGACCTCCGGCGTCATAATCCTTTACCGTCTCACCCTGGCTGTTTTGAATCTGTACGCTCTTCATGGGGAACAGTTCATTTCCCTCATGCTGCGTATTAATATCGGATGCATCCGCAACTCCATAGACCAGATCCTCGCCCATAAATCCAATAATGCGGATTCTCTCCGATTCCTGGCAGGAAATTTCACGGGTTTCTTTCGTATCCATATTCATTACAGAAATGGTTTTGGAATTGTAAGCTTCATTTTCTTTCAGCCATGCAAAATATTTCCCGGACTGGGAACCAGCCATGCATCCCTGTTTGATATTCTTTACAATCGTCTCTACCTGCATCGTTGAGAGATTTACCTGGTACACGTCTCCGTCTATCAGCAAATTAAAATCTTCCTGGTCATCGGATACATAGGTCAGTATATCCAGATCTTTCTTTAAGAGTTCGTAAGACTCTCCGCTTCTTACAAAAACACCTTCTCTTACATATCCGGAAGCGGCTTCATAGGAATACAGCGCCACGCCTGACTCACCTTCATGACTGCCCCGATTCATATATCCACTGACAGTAAAGTAAATATTGCCATTGGATGCCACCTGGATAATACTGATATCATGGCGGTTGTAGGAATCCCGGTAATCCGAATTTTCTTTTTGCCGGAAAGTGAATACCTGAGCAATTTTATTGCTGTTAACATCATAACTATATAGTTCATTTTCCTGCACAAATGCAAAATACTGCTGCTTTTCATCTGTCTTGTAGGTGACTTCTCTTCCTGTGATTCCCAGATTAACACCTTTTGTAGTTATGATAGAATTTTCCGGATTAAAAATCTGTTCGGTTTTTCGTTCAAAGTCCAAAAGCATAATTTTGGAATCCGAATCATCCCGCATCCTGTAGAATTCTGTAACGTTATACAGTTCCTGCTGTCCATCATCATTTTTTGCTGAGATAATGTAATTCAATACCACCGATGCCGTACTCTCATTTAACTCCTTAATTGCAGGTACCGGTTTATAATAAATCTGTGGGCTTAAGGTTCCCCAGCTCAGCTGGTCAATACTGGAATGAATATCCATACTGGCGAGAGAACTGTTGTCTCCGGTTTCGTCCGGCTCAGTATAAGATGACAGCCACTGGGTGTCGTTCTTATTCAGGCATTTATCATAAAAACTCATTACAAAACTCAGGTAATCCTTCGTATGAAGCCCGTCCTGCTGCAGGATTCTGGTATAGTAATAAATATCCTTTCCTGCGCTTTTAATCTGGAGCTTCAATACATATTCCTGATTCATAAGGATCAGGTTCTGTAATTTTATGGACGTCTTGACATACTCCCCATCCTCCTGATATTTTGTTACCTTTGTATTTTCCAGTGATTCCTTACCATCTACGGAAAGCACCTCAAAATAAATATCATCAATGGGAACACCGAATGTCTGAATCTGAATGTCAAGTACACGGTCGGAAGTCAGCGGAGTCAGGGTATCTCTCATAGCCGTAACCGGCATTTGCTGTACATAACCATGCAGACAGTTCAGCTGCGTTCCCTCATTTGTCATATAGACCAGGGGCAGTGTTGCCGCCTTCATTTCCTTTGCCGTCTCCGTTGTACCTCTGTTGATATATTTACTGACACCAAAAATGGCACCTATAAATACCAGCACCAAAACGCTGATTCGTATGATTATCTTTTTCATATTTACTTCATGCCTCCTCTTTGGCATTTAAGAGTTTATTTATTGTCGGTCTGGCCCCCACCAATTCCATACATTCAGCTAAATTTTTCACTTTTTTTGGCACACCGGACTTTACAGCCCGTATCAGAATATTTTTCGGCGTATGTTCCATATCAATAAATTCCAGTATCTGAACGTTATAGCCTTCTTCCTCCAGCCTGCCGGCACGAAACGCATCGGTCAGCAGAGCCGCCATTCTTTCTTTGATTAATCCGTACTTTAATACAGGCTCCAGTATATCATTATGAATCTGTCCATTCAGCTCGTGCTGGCAGCATGGTACGGAAAGGATTACATCTGCTCCCCATTTCACGGCTTTAGCCAGCGCATAATCTGTTGCCGTATCGCAGGCATGGAGAGTTACCACCATATCCACCTGGTCCACGCCTTCATAAGACGCAATATCTCCCATGTAGAATTCCAGCTTATCATATCCATAATTTCCAGCCAGTTCATTGCACTTGTCTATGACATCTTCCTTCAGGTCCAGCCCAATCATATGAATATCCATTCCCTGCAGTATTTTCAGGTAATAGTACATAGCAAATGTCAAATACGATTTCCCGCATCCAAAATCGATGATGGTAATTTCCCCCGAACGTTTCAGCTGCGGCAGAATATCTTCCACAAACTCTAAAAACCGGTTGATCTGTCGAAATTTATCGTATTTGGAATTTACAATCTTCCCCTCAGGAGTCATTACACCCAAGTCTACCAGAAACGGAACCGGCACTCCTTCCGGAAGTACATACTTCTTCTTACGGTTATGCTGTAAGGGCGCCGCTTCTTTTGGTTTGTCCCATCTTTTTTTCTTAATGGTCAATTTTCCTTTTTTGCTCACCAATACTGTAATGGCATATGCAATGGTATCCAACTGTAACTGTTTATAATCAGTCGCCATCCAGGATTGCAACTGCTCTTTTATCTCTCGTTTCTCTATGTTTTTATGTAATTCTTTTTTTCCATCTGATATTGTAGTCTGAAACTTTAAGATTTCTTTATTTATAACCGGGCGGATTTTAATTTTTGACGGGATGTCCGATTTTTTTGCTCCGCTTACAACCGCCTGCAGCATATTTTCATCTAAATGTAATTCTAATATTTTCATCAATTCTTCCATTATCATTTCCCCTTAACGACAAGACAGGTCCCATAGATACTCCCCATGAATAGACCATGTCTCTATTGTACTGGCTTTGGTTAAAAACCTCAACATAAATTTTTATAAAATCCAACTTTTTTAGACAATAAATTCAGCAGGAACTCCCCTCTTAATCTTACTTTTAAGAAACCGGTGTGATTTTGCCACCGGTTTCTTCGTTTAAAATTCCGAGACCCTTCAAATTCCCCGGTTACTCCTGCTGTAAATCAGTACCATCTCCTGCAGTTTCGGTGTCTGCACCGCCGCTGGAACATTTCATTATAGAGCATTACTTCTACAAAATCACGCAGCCAGTTCTTTCCCGGCGGATATCGCCTTCTGCTTTCCTTATTCATTGCAAAAAGATCATCCTTATCCTCTTCCTCTTCTACCGGTGCATCTTCTTTTAGCTTATCATAAATGCTGTTTACCGTTTTCATTAAACTAATTTTATCCGGCTGTTCGTCAAACATAGGGCTTCCTGCATATTCCAAATCATCACATGCCTCTTCAACAAAAAGCTGTATTTTCTTAGCAATATCCGGATACATGCCTTTCAGACGTTCCAGATCATGTTCTGTCTCTTGCTCTTCTTTTTCCATATCATCGTTTCTGAATACCGGATTTATCACTCCCCGCATACGGTCTGCCGGGCCATTTGGGTAGTACATGTACCCTGGCATATTTTGGTTCCCCGGCATTCTCATATTTGGCATCATCTGGTTCTCTGGCATTCCCATGTCTGTTCTCATCTGACTTTCCGGCATTTCCATTTCCGGTCCCATCTGGTTTTCCGGCATCCACATTTCCGGGCTCATCTGGTTGCCGGGCATCCACATTTCCGGGCTCATCTGGTTGCCGGGCATTCCCATATTCGGACTCATCTGGTTCTCCGGCATTCCCATATTTGGGTTCATTTGGTTCCCGGGCATCCACATTTCCGGGTTCATCTGGTTCCCCGGCATTCCCATATTCGGGTTCATCTGGTTCTGGGGCATCCACATATCAGGGCCCATCTGGTTTTCCGGCATTCCCATATCAGGGCGCATCTGATTTCCGGGCATCCACATTTCCGGGTTCATCTGGTTTTCCGGCATTTCCATATTCGGATTCATCCGGCTTCCGGGCATTCCCATATCAGGGCGCATCTGATTTTCCGGCATTTCCATGTCTGATTCCATATCGGATTCCATGTTGGATCCGTTCCACATCTGGTTGTTTGGCATGGTGCTGTCATAATCCATCTGGTTTCTACCGTTCTCCATATCAGGGCGAACCTGGATTCCCGGCATTTCTGAATTTCTGCCATTTCCGGAAAATCTCATATTGGGCAGCATTTGTCTACCCGGCCACATTTGATTATTTGGTGTGGCTGTTCCGGGCCATGGCTGATTAGACGGTGTCCCTGTCTGGGGCCACCCGCCTCCATTTGGCATATTCATCTCCTGGGACGGCCGGCTTTGGGGCATATTGATATCTCCATTCATGTCAGCTTCCGGATTGTCATACATATTGGATTCATCCATCCATGGATTTCCCCAGCTTTGAGGCATTTTCATATCGGATCTCATCTGGTTATCCGGCATGTCACTGTTCTGACGGTCTGAGTCCATATCCCAGCCCATGTCCGAATCTATGTCCTCTGAATTGTCAGCTTCTCCTTGGCGCCCGGCACTCTCCATTTCTAAATTCCTGGGTGACCATGACTGCTGTCTTTCCCACTCCGGTCTTTCATCCCAATCCTCTTCCCGACGCCACGGCTGCTGTCTGCCCCAATTATCTTCCTCTTGCCCATCGTCATATGGCTGCCATGGCTGCAGCCTGCCTGGCACCGGTCTTACTGGATCTGTTCTCTCCAGATCAGAACGATCCGGTGTATCCCCCATTGATGGCCAGACTGATGCTATAGGCTGTGATGGCAAAGGCGGCCAAAATGGTTTTTGAGGCTGTTCCCCGCCTTGCTTATGCATCATATCGTCACAATTAGGATAGCACGGACAATTTTCTATTTGGCTATGGGGATTGCTTTTATGTTCCTCCATAAACTACTCCTTTAATACGCATTTACTATAATATATGCTGCTGCCTAAAAAAGTGAAGCGTATCCGGGAAATTACTCCTATGAAATTTTACTCCTGTCTCTTTTAGTAATCCAGCCCCAGAACCGGAGTTGCCACATAGACATAAGTTTTATCCTCTTCTTCATTATACCGCATGGCTATATTTACATTGACCGCCTGGTCTTCCTGCATTACATAGTCAGACACATAAGTCGTATATGCATAAATGGTATAGAGCTTCATATCCCTGTGTTCTGTTACGATTTTAGCACCCATTTCCCCAAGGATCCCATCTGCTACTTCATTTCTTTTATCTAAATCCAGTTTCCCATCATAAGTACCGATTACATTGGCTGAACTTCTGCTGTCCTTTGTATAGTCACCCAGAATTTTTTCCAGTTTCTTTTTATGTGCAAGGGCACTTTCCATATCTTTATCCAGTGCAATGCTGGCTATCATATACTGCTTGATCTCTTTCCCTTCTTCATTTGTGATAAATCTAAGCGTTGTCACGGCGTGTTTTGCCTTTTTTGTCAGAGAAATTTCCTGTCTTTTTTCTTCATATGTCCGTTCTGTCTCCAGACCTCTTGTTATACCAAGTTTCTGCGCTATATCACGAAGAAGCGCTTCCCGTTTTTCAATTGGGAGATATTCATCATCGTATGTTCCATAGTATTCCACCATACTTGTCTTTTGCTCACTTCCAACAGTGTGGAAAACCTGGATAATCTTGTTTTCTTCCGCTGCTGCTTTCCCCTGTATGATCTGAAATCCTGCAACGCCCCATAAAAGGACAATAAATGCAACCCATATTTTCTTCATACAAAAAACCCCTCCAATTCGTAATATCTAAGTATTACCAATGGAAGGGGTTTTATACTATTTACCAGCCAGTTCAATTCGAATTAATGCTTTCCGCAAAGCCATCTCAGCACGCGTCACATTTATTTCTGAAGCGTGGGTCTGAATTCTTCTTTCGGCACGCTGTCTTGCTTCATTTGCACGATTTATATCTATTTCTTCCGGCCACTCTGCAATTTCTGCAAGTATAGTTATTTTTTCTTTTAAAATCTCTATAAAGCCTGCGTGAACCGCAGCTTCTTTTTTGCCGGAAGCTTCTGTAATGGTGACGATTCCCGGAACCAGTATGGTTGTCAGCGGAATATGGTTCTTATAAACACCTATTTCACCTTCGGAAGTATTGAGTTCTACCATACTTGCCTTTCCCTGATAAAATATCCGGTCCGGAGAAATAATCTCCAATTCAAAAAATTTTTCATCCGCCATAAAACTCCTATCTGTCCCAGACATGGACATTGCTGAACGCTTTCTGTTATTTTACACGCTCCAGTACATCGTCTATGGTACCTGCATTTAAGAAATAACTCTCCGGGATATCATCGTGTTTGCCATCCAGGATCTCTTTGAATCCCCGGATCGTTTCACTGATTGGCACATACTTACCATCCAGCCCTGTAAACTGTGTTGCAACGAAAAACGGCTGTGACAGGAATCTCTGTATCTTTCTGGCGCGGTTTACGATCAGCTTTTCATCTTCTGACAACTCATCCATACCTAAAATTGCTATAATGTCCTGCAGTTCTTTGTATCTCTGCAGAATTTCCTGAACACCCCTGGCTACCCCATAGTGTTCCTCTCCCACGATCTGGGGATCCAGAATACGGGATGAAGAATCCAGCGGATCCACTGCCGGATAAATACCCAGCTCCACAATGGAACGTGATAATACGGTGGTGGCATCCAGATGGGCAAAAGTAGTAGCCGGGGCCGGGTCTGTCAGGTCATCCGCCGGTACATAAACAGCCTGAACAGAAGTGATGGAACCGTTTCTTGTGGATGTAATACGCTCCTGCAGGGCACCCATCTCGGTCTGGAGTGTGGGCTGGTATCCAACTGCGGATGGCATACGTCCTAAAAGCGCCGATACTTCTGAACCCGCCTGTGTGAAACGGAAAATATTATCGATAAAGAGCAGTACATCTTTACCGCCTTCATCACGAAAATATTCAGCCATGGTAAGCCCCGTAAGTCCAACTCTCATTCTGGCTCCAGGCGGCTCATTCATCTGCCCGAATACCATGGTAGTTTTATTAATAACACCGGATTCTGTCATTTCATAATAGAGGTCATTTCCTTCTCGTGTTCGTTCCCCTACACCGGTAAATACAGAATATCCGCCATGTTCTGTTGCAATATTACGGATCAGCTCCTGAATCAGTACGGTTTTACCTACTCCGGCACCACCGAATAATCCAATCTTCCCGCCCTTTTGATAGGGACAGAGCAGATCCACTACTTTAATACCGGTTTCCAGTACCTCTGTGGATGTGGACTGCTCTTCAAAAGACGGCGCCTTTCTGTGTATCGGCAAATATGCTACATCCTTAGGCGCTTCTTTATTGTCTATTACATCTCCGGTTACATTAAAGATTCTTCCCAGTGTATGTTCCCCAACCGGGACGGTTATGGGAGCACCAGTTGCCAAAGCTTCCATTCCCCGGACTAAACCGTCTGTAGAACCCATTGCAATACATCTGACCGTATCGTCACCCAGATGCTGTGCAACTTCTACCACCAGCCTTTCACCGTCGTTTCTTTTAATGTGTACCGCCTCATAAATTTCCGGAAGATGTCCCTCCTGAAACTTAATATCCAATACCGCACCTATGATTTGAGTGATTTTGCCTTTGCTTTTTTCTGACATTGTCTGGTTCTCACTCCTTTTTCTTTCCATATTTTAAACACTGTATCTTGCAGGCACCTCTAACTGATCGCCTCCGCACCAGCAATAATTTCTGTTAATTCCTGTGTGATAGATCCCTGCCTTGCACGGTTATACTGAAGTGCCAGTTTATCTATCATTTCATCTGCGTTGCTTGTTGCCGCATCCATTGCCTGCATTCTGGCTCCGTTTTCACTCGCCAGTGCTTCTGTAAAAGATCCGTACAGGATACTAGTTACATACTTTGGAATAATGATATTAAGCGCCTCGTCCTCATCCGGTTCGTAATTCATCAGCGACATTTTGTCTTCCCTTGATAATTCACCTTCCGCAAATTCAACAGGGAGGAGCTTCATCAGTTTCGGTTCATGAACTACGGTATTTTTAAATGAGGTATAGGCAACGTAGATCTCACCTATCTCATCCCGGGCAAAAGCATCCAGCACTTCTTTGCTGATCTCCTGTGCATCCTGGAACATAGGCGCATTGATTACCTCGCTGTAATCCCCTCGGATATGATATCCTTTTTTCTCCAGGGATTCCTTCCCTTTTCGTCCTATGGCATAAATCTCCAGATCTTCCTTTTTCCATTCTCCTGCTGTAATCAGCTTCGTTACATTGGAGTTATACCCGCCTGCAAGCCCTCTGTTGGAAGTGATGACGATCACCGCTTTCTTCGGAGACTTTCCGGGTTTCAGATAGGGATGATCCAGTTTGCCTGACCTGGCAAGCATGGAGGTTACCACAGCATACATCCGCTCAAAATACGGCTTGGACTGTTCTGCATGGGTCCTTGCCTTCTGCAGCTTTACGGTGGATACCAGCTTCATAGCCTTTGTAATCTGCTGAATGCTGGTTATGCCCGCCCGTCGCCGCCTGATATCTCTCATCGAAGCCATTGTATCATCCTTTCTTACTTTACCCTCTGAATAGCCCAAGCTGGCTTGTGCTATTCCTCAATAAGCAGTGTGAACAAAGTTCGCACTTACCCTATCTGGATTCTTTAAACTCTGCTTTGCATTCTTCGATTGCTTTTATAAGTGCATCTGCTGTTTCATCAGAAATCTGCTTTGTTGTCCGGATCTCTTCAGGAATCTCGGGATATTTTATATCAATATACTCAAACAGTGCTTTTTCAAATTCCAGTATCTCTCCCACATTAATATCCAGCAGATACTTGCGGGTAGCCGCGAAGATAATCATTACCTGGTATTCCACCGGCATGGGCTTATACTGTGGCTGCTTTAGCACTTCCTTGATCCGCTCGCCCTGTGCCAGCTTCTCTCTGGTATCATTGTCCAGTTCGGAACCAAACTGGGAAAATGCCGCCAGCTCTCGATACTGCGCAAGCTCCACACGAATCGGGGATGCAATCTTCTTCATTGCCTTAATCTGTGCCGCACCGCCTACACGGGATACGGATAAACCGGCATTGATCGCCGGACGGAATCCTGCATTAAACATTTCTGTTTCCAGATAAATCTGTCCGTCAGTAATAGAAATAACGTTTGTGGGTATATAAGCAGATACATCTCCTGCCTGAGTCTCAATAATGGGAAGTGCCGTTAAGGAACCACCGCCCAGTTCATCTGACAATCTGGCTGCCCTCTCCAGAAGCCTGGAATGAAGATAGAAGACATCACCCGGGTAAGCTTCACGGCCTGGCGGCCTTCTCAAAAGCAATGACAGGGTACGGTAAGCCGCTGCATGTTTGGATAAGTCATCATAAACCACCAAAACATCCTGCCCCTTTTCCATCCATTCCTCGCCAATTGCGCATCCTGCATAAGGTGCAATATATTGAAGCGGAGCCAGTTCACTTGCAGTGGAAGCCACGATTGTGGTATAGTCCATTGCTCCGAACTCTTCCAGTTTCTTCACAATTCCGGCAATTGTAGATGCTTTCTGTCCAATTGCAACATAGATACATTTTACACCCTGTCCCTTTTGATTGATAATCGTATCCAGGGCGATTGCCGTCTTTCCGGTCTGCCTGTCGCCAATGATTAACTCCCTTTGTCCCCGTCCGATGGGAACCATGGAGTCAATTGCCTTTATTCCTGTCTGAAGCGGTGTATCTACCGATTTTCTGGCAATTACACCAAATGCAACACGTTCAATTTTGCGGTAATTATCTGCGCGAATGGGACCTCTTCCATCAATGGGCATACCCAGGGAGTTCACAACTCTTCCCAGCATACCGTCACCAACCGGTACCTCTACCACTCTTCCGGTTGTCTTAACGGTATCGCCTTCACTGATACTGGTAGTATCTCCCAGCAAAACAGCACCTACATTATCTTCTTCCAGGTTCAGAACCATACCGTGGACATCTCCCGTAAACTCCAGAAGTTCTCCCTGCATGGCATTTTCCAGACCATGAATACGGGCAATCCCATCGGCCACCTGGATTACCGTACCCACATCAGACACGGTCATCTCGGAGGAATATCTTTTTATCTGTTCTTTAATAACGGAACTAATTTCCTCTGGTCTTAAATTCATGAGGCTTTGCCACCTTCTTTCCTGCTATTTATATAAATCTAAATTTCCTGAAATCTCACACTGTACCAAACTTCTCTGATATCAGGCTTCCAGGGAAATCCTGGTAAGTTTCCCGGTGAGATCCACAAGATGACTTTTAATACTGCTGTCCACAACCCGGTCGCCAATTCTTATAATCAATCCGCCAATCAGGCTTTCGTCCACGTGAAATTCCATTTCCATTTTCACATAGTCCGTAGTTTCTAACAGTTTTGCCTCAATTTTCTTTTTCCAGTCATCTTTTAATGGAACTGCGGATGTTACCTGGGCAATTCCAATTTTCTGATATTCCTTTACTTTCGTAATAAAATAATCAAATATCCGGGGAAGCTCTTTATAACGCCCCTTCGTAACAACAATGACCAGCAATCCCAAGCAATCATCCGAGATTCTGCCTTTAAAAACAGACTCCATTGATTTTATCTTTGCGTCATTGTCAATTTTAGGATGCAGCATCAACTGGTCAAATTCAGGATTTTCCAAGAGAATCTGCTTTACAGCCAGAACCTCTCTCTCCAGTTCTCCCAGTCTTGCTTTTTCCAGTCCAACTTCAAACAGGGCGTCGCCGTATACTTTCGAAACTAACTTTGCCATGTCTGATCACCTATTTCCTTTAAAGTATCCTCTATTAATGAATCCTGGGCTTCCATATCAATAGAAGCCTTCACAACTTTACCAGCCATAAGCGAAGCAATGGATATTATTTCTTTCTTCATATCATCTGCCGCTTTCTTTCTCTCCAGTTCCACCTGGGCGTTGGCTCTGGAAATGATTCTTCCTGCTTCTTCCTTCGCCTCTTCTATGATCCTGGCTTCATTTTTCAGTGCTTTTTGTCTGGCGGCACTCAGGATTTCTTCTGCTTCTTTATTGATGTCATTAAGCCTTCTGTCATAATCCTCCAAGAGCTTCTTCGCATCTTCTTTATCCCGTGCAGCCGTATCGATATCTGTCCTGATCCTGTCCTGACGCTTTTGCAGCATTTTCCTTGCCGGATTAAACAGCAGGTATGACAGAAAAGTAAACATTACAAACATCGAGATCATAAGCAGCACCGCATCATGAATCAACTGCGGGTCCAGATTAAATAATCGTTCCAAGGTTTCGCCTCCTTTCGCTTATTATTCAGACCTATTTCTCTTAAAGCTTTCCAAGAAGCGGATTTGCAAAGAGTAAAATAAATGCAATCGCCAAACCGTAAAGACCGGTTGTCTCTGCAACTGCCTGTCCTAAAAGCATGGTAGATGTGATATCGGATTTTGCTCCCGGGTTTCTACCTACTGCACTAGCACCATAACCTGCTGCAATACCCTGTCCAATACCGGGTCCTACACCGGCGATCATCGCCAAACCGGCACCAATTGCGGAACACGCTAAAATTAAACCTTCATTTGTTATATTGCTCATTCTGAAATCCTCCTGATCCTTATATTATAATTTTTTAAATTGCTACGCCTCACCTGGAAGCTTATCCGTTACGAATACCATCGTCAGCATGCAGAATACATAGGTCTGTATCGCACCGGAAAAAATATCAAAGTAAATGTGTAAAAATCCCGGCCATCCGATTGCAATCGGTGCCAGCAGCGTATAAATCAACGACATCATTACGGTACCGGATAAAATATTACCGAACAAACGCAGCGACAGTGAAAATGGTACTGCAATTTCACCAATGAGGTTGATCGGAAATAAAAACGGCAGCGGCTTAAACAAGCCGGTCAGTGCTCCGAACTTATTGTATCTGATATTATTGTACTGAATAATAACAAATGTCATAATACCCAGCGGCAGCGTGACGCCGTAATCCGCAGTGGGCGGCCTGAGGCCAAATAGTCCGGAAATATTACTGACAAAGATAAACAAAAATATGGAACCGATGTAGTTTGCAAATTTGCCTGCGTATTTTCCCATGCTTCCATGTACCATTTTATCCAGCATCTCTACAATCATTTCCACTGCATTCTGAAACCCTCCCGGTATCTCATCGGGATTCTTCATCTTGCGGTTTGCTATAACAGCAAATACAAAAAGAATGATCATAACGATCAGAATGCTGACATGGGTGGTTGTGATATAGAATTCCTGTCCAAACAGTTTGTATTTGAACAGTCCGTGAATCATAAAATCAACTTCACCGCCCGCCGCCAGCAGCTGGCCCTGACAAAGATACGCATTTCCCACGTTCTCACCTTCCTTTACTTAATTTTTTATTTTTTATTTTTTGAATTAAAATATGGAGGAGCGGCTGCAGATAAGCTCCTATCTTTAATCCAAATAAACCTAAAAATACTGCGACAACATCCCCCAGCTTCAACAGGTATGTGCCAAAAAATATTACCACCACTACAAGGGCACGCAGCATGAACATTTTCTTCATGTGGCTGACAGCGCCTTTTTCATCCATTTCCACTGCATTTTCAATAGACCAGTTCATGTGAACAGCCAGAAATACAGAAATTGCAGTTCCAATCCACAGCCCGGTTGTATAGAGCACTTTGGAATCGGACAGCCAGATCAGTGAAAACTGAAATATAACCCCACATATTAGAATGCCAAGAATCAGCTCTTTTGATACAGGATTTAACTTCTTAATCATCCTTTTTCTTTCCTCCCGCATTCACCATATCTTTTAATAACATATAACAATTGCGTCCGCCGGCAAGAATACCCAGAATAAGAAGGACAATGGTGGTGTTCCAGCCAAATTTCCGGTCCAGCCAGTATCCGGCAAATACGCACAAGATAATCGGTGCCAGCATACTGATGCCAATTTGGGTAATCATTGCCAGTGATCGAAAAACATCTTTCTTATATTTCACACATCTGCCTCCTTTACGATATTTTACCGTATTATTATCTTAAAACATTTTCCAGATAATGTCTAGTTATTTCACTAAATAATGCACAAAACTTTCCCGTTTTTATATATATATTTGACAAACTTTTAACTGGAATGTTATTTTTTACACATTATACACAAATAATATTTGCAGAAATTGGAATTTTATACATAGCAGTACCGGAAGTTTGCCGGAGTTTTGAAATTTAAAAGCACCGTCCTGCTTTCTGGAGCTGGACGGTGCTTTTTTGGCGAAACATGCCGTAAGTCTTTCTATACCGCAGTGAAAATCACTGCATCAGTTTTTCAAAGAACAGTTTCGCCACTGGATTCTCTTTTGTCCTGCCGAACAGTTTCAGCTGGCATACCACTACCATTCCATCCTGGCACGCTGCTTCCACTACTGCCGGGGCAGTCTGCCAATTGCCATTTTTATCCGTATTTCCGCTGGTAAGGATCGGCCTCATTCCTGCTCCGGACACCGTGGATGAAAGAATCGGGGTAATCATATCTGCCTGTTTATCATACCAATTCCAAAATGCTTTCTTTCCAAATCCCTGTGCCATGGGATGTCTGGTGGCGTTTGATACGAAGTTCATCGGCAGCATAGCACTGTTTTTAACCGTGAATTCTCTTCCGGCTGCCTGATAAGTTCCCGGCTCAAGTTCCAGGAATATCAGCCTTCCTCCTTTTTGTACGATGAGATCTATTTCTTCCTTATAATTTAAATATTCATTGTAATCATCGACCAGAATAATACTTTCCATTCCGGCATTTTCTAATGGAACCGGATCAATCCCCAGGTCCTTTAGCAGCCGGAAAGCGTTACCATCCATCCCCGGAGCAATTACCTGCCTGCCGGTATGGAAACCATTATCTTCATACACTGTGATTTCTACCTGGTTTGTATGCAGTATCACACCTTCTTTATTCTGGACTGCCGCCCGGACAAGTGCTTTTCCACTAGCTTTTTTTGTTCTTACCGGGATTCTTCCCATGCATTGGCTGTCAGATGCTCCTGCCTCTGCCGGTGTACTTCCCTGAGCCAGCACCTCCTGGTTTTCATCCAGGATTTCATAGCTGCACCGGTATCCTTCCAGATTCGCAGGCGTATCATTGCAGATCCACAGTTCTACCGGAACCGTTTCCCCCGCAAAGCAGGTAAACCGGTCTGTTCTGAGGCTGACCATAACCGGTGTCAGTGCATCCCGGTACGCAAAGTATGCCGGCTTGGGGTTGCGATCCACATCCATTATCGTTTTCATCCAGCCTGCCGGAAAAGCATCGATAAACAGATGTATGGCGATGGACACCATTCTGGCATTCCGTCTAAAAGCTTCCGTCATCCATTTTGCAGCCCATGCCTGATGTTCCTGGGAGGCTTCTATCCACCCTTTCAGAGAATCCGGTGTATCAAAGAAAAAATAGTGAAAATTTCCGGTCTGGGATCCGCATATACTTCCCGCTGACCAGCTGCGTTCTTCTTCCTGATTCCCGGGAAGCCAGCTGCTGGGGTAATACTTTCTCATAACAGCTTCATAATCCAGTCCTTCTGTGCCAAATTCTCCGCATCCGCAGTTCCATCCATGTCTTATAGGAATCCAGTATCCTTTATGCAGGGCGCCTGCATCTACTCCATGCCCATTGTACCAGCAGGTGTAACAGTGGTTGTCCGGGAGGGTTTTGCTGGGTGGATCATAATCTCCGTCCACATGTTTGATTACACGTTCCGGGTTATTCATTTTTACAATCATATCCGCGCAGTCAAAAAAGTTCATCAGCTCTTTTCTTCCCAAATGTCTGTGGGGCTGGTTATATGCATTGGGAAATGGCTCATTAATATAGGATACCAGTATATTGCAGGGGTGTCTGCGTACCAGCTTCTCCATTTCTTCCGTCTGTCTCAGCGCCTCCGTAAACTGATTCCGCCTCAGGACGCCGAACAGCGGAAGATCGGTCTGGGTCATTAATCCCACCATATCGCAATAATCATACACTTCTTCCTGAACCGGTCTCTGTGTCAGTCTTAAAAAGTTCATATTGCAGATTTTAGCAAGCAGAAGATCGTCCAGGAGCTGATCAAAATCTCCTTTCATCACACACTGCTGCTCATGTCCCATGGTATTGGCTCCCCTCAGGCGAATCTTCTCTCCATTCAGGTAAAAGGTCCCTTTTGGAACAGTGTCCGTTTCCATCGTGAAACTGCGCATTCCAAAGCTCTGGTTCTTATTGTCTGTAATCGTGCCGTTTTTTTCTACCAAGTGTATCTGAAGCTCATACAGATACGGTGTCTGAGGGGTCCAGATTCTGGCATCTGGCAGATCAAAGGGAACTTTCAAATAGTTGATCCCTTTTTCCATATAAATTTTAACAGGCTGATTGATCTGTCCATTGGCTGTTAAGCTTGCCTTGGTAAAAGTATCTCCAAGACCGATTTCACATCCGGTAAACGGGGTATAAGTCTTCCCTTCGAACACAACTTCTTCAAAGTTCCTGCCGTATAGAGAGTATTGGATTGTAAGATCTTCGTAACCGGGATCACATTTATAAATTTCTAACCATAATTCCGCCTGTTCCGTATCCGGAAGGGGTCGTACAAAGCTGTCCCGGATAAAACATCTGCTTCGCATCTCCAGATACACCCCTTGGTAAATGCCCATTCCCGGCGGACAGTGATGCCAGCCCAGCAGGGGGTCGTCGTAACCCGGTCCGGTAGCCGCATAAATCTTGTCGCCCCCCAGCATTTCTCCCCGGTACTTCTCTTCATTTCGTTTCTGAACAAAATCATTGACCACTTCTACTACCAGAATATTTTCACCGTTTACTACATAATCTGTGATGTCAAACTCAAAGGCTGCGAAAAAGCCTTCATGGGATCCGGCAAGGCTCCCGTTAACAAATACATTAGCCAGATAATCCACTCCGTCAAAATGTAGAAATAAGGCTTTGCCTTCTTGCTTTTCTGCATGAAATACCGTGCGGTAATAGGTAGTCTGGCTGCCCAGGGGACCGCCATAATGGGGAATCTCCACCTGTTCCCAGCTTCCCTCTCCAGTGATAACCCGAGAAAAAGATAATTTATCTTTGGGCTCTGCTATTCTCCAGTCAAATCTGTCCAGTTTTATCCGATGTCTTAACGGCTCCATAGCGGGTGCCAGCTTACGCAGATATTGCCGGTAATATTCTTTTTGTTTCTCCAGTTCCTGATATAATTCTTCCTTGGTATCCATTTTTTTAGGAAATGCCATGCTTTTTATACCCTTTTGCAATTCCAGTTCCGGGTAATCCATAGCTGGGGGCACAATATTATCAAGCCCCTTATTCTCTGTGTTCACTCCTCCGGCAGCAATGTCGGCAAATTGGTCGTTTTTCATAAATACCTCCATATCATACGTTGCTCAATCATCTGCTTTCAACCTCTGCCGGGAATCTCCCAAGCAGGCTAGTGTCACCCGGCGTAAATACGCCGGGTGGCACTTGTACGCTTCTCAAATCAGCAGTGTGAAAACTATTTTCTTTCCCAGTTATGATATCCCAGAGTGAGTGATAATTCTACTCAAAGAAACAGACATCTCTTTACTTTTGGTTCATATCAGTAAGAGATGCCTGTTTTACAGTATGTTTCTATTTTGCAGTGAGCACATCTGAGAAGCTAATCACAGCCTCACGCACCGCCGCTTTGCAGACGCACTCCTGACTTGATATCAGGTACTTTATTTACCGTTGATTCCGCAATACAGCCTTAGCTGGCGTTCTGCTTCTGCGATAATTTCATCGCTTCCCGCTTTTTTCAGTTCCTCCCGAAACTGTGGCAATGCCTCCTTTGGATCTTTCAGCCCCGTTTCCAGGGGGATCCGGTATTTATCAAGTATGGTATTGACTCCCGCTATCTGTTTTTGCACCGGCATGGGATCAAATACAAATCCCATCGCAGGTGATGTTCTTGCACTTTTATTTTCTTCTATGGTTTTCTCCCAGATATCCGGCGCCTGCCCCTCTCTCTTCCACGCCAGGAACTGATTGCCGAATGCCCAGTCCGAACCCGGGTCATATCCTGCACCTTCGATGGTCTTAATGGTTCCGTCCCCATTCTTCTGATAATGTTTTCCTTCTATTCCAAAGCATAACAGATTATATAGTTTTTCATCTGTGTTTACCAGGTTAAGTATCTGCATTGCCAGTTCCGGGTACTTGGAATTGCTGCTGACAGCATTCATCCCGGAGGTAAGGCTTTCTGTGGTAATCCATGGCTCTGATATGGGAATAAGCAGGACTTCCCTGCCTCCAAAGTTTTCTTTTTCCGTACTCTCGGATCCTGGTTTCAGGGTTGCATTTACACTGGCAATATGGGTACCATCCTTCATCCCTGCCACGCCATTGTTGGTAGTAAGGGCTGCGTCCGGCTTAATAATACCATCCATCCGGAACTGATAAATCAACTGATACAGCTCTTCCATCTCCGGCGTCTCATACTGATTAACTACTGTGGCTGACTGATCCGTAATTCGGATTACTCCAGGCAGGTACTCCCCTGTAATATTTTCAAATCCCATGGACAAAAGGTTCTTCCCGTTAATTCCGTTTTCACTCAACGCCAGTGGATAAATCTGTGGATGATCTGCTTTGACCTGATAGAAGAAATCTTTCAGATCCTCAAGTCCTTTTATTTTGTCTGTGTCTAGCCCATATTCCCTGGCATATTCAGCGACCACAGTCACATAATTCCGCTTAAAAAATACCTGCTGGCTGGGAACTCCATAGACGGTCCCCTGAAATTTGCCGGCTTCCCAGAACTTTTCCGGCATGGATGCCCATACGTCCTTTCCGTAATCCTTCAGAAGCTGGTCCAGGGGATAATATGCACCTCTGGCTGCATTTCCGTTAAAATTATTGTTCCAGCTGGATGTAAAACAAATATCATAGGGCTTTTCAGAAGCAATTACCATCTGCATTTTATCAGAATAACCGGCATAATCGGAGATCTTCAGATTCAGTTCCACAGACAGGCCGTACTGTTCCTGCAGATAGGCATCTGCGGCTGCTTCCACAGATCCGATATCCGGTTGCTCATGATTCGCGCAAAGGTACCAGATGATGGGTACCGGGTCCGTGAATTCCTTTTGGGTATCCACGGCAACTGCATTTCCCTCTCCCCTGCTGCAACCCGCCATCCCCATAAGCGTCAGAGCCGATGCCGCCAAAACAAATCTTTTCATTCTTTCCATGTCTTTTATTTCCCCCAAGGATTCATCATTCGTGAAAGGGCCGCCCCGCATAGCATGCAAGGCGGCCTGTTTATTTAATTATACATAATCGCATTTGATTTCACAAGCATTGATTGGGGGTATAAAATCCTCCATAAAACACTGCCTACCAAAGTCCAAGATACCCATAACCTTCTTTTGCCAGCAGCTCCATAAAATAATAGTCCCCAAATAACGTATAGTGGTGCAGTCCATTGGACTCTCTGACCATTCCGGGAATATCTTCATTTCTATCGAAGTATGTCTCCGTCAATAACGCGGCGATGACCGCATCCTTGTAGTTTTTCAGCTGATCATCCTCTGTGTAACGAAGCAATTCGCTGATGCCGCATGCCGTTATAATTGCTGCTGAGGTATCTTTTGCCTGTTCCTTATCTTTTGACAGACGAAAATCCCATGGGGGAATCACTTCCTCTTCCCCGGCTTCTCTTGTGCAGTCTATAAATTTATGGCATATTTTTAATGCTGCAAGCATGTATTTCTGATGTCCGGTATGGGTAAAACAGTTTGCAAAACCATAAATTGCCCAGGCTGCTCCCCTTGCCCAATGAGACTCTCTTGCAAATCCGCAGAAATTTTCGCCATTTAAGGCCTTCCCCGTCTCCCGGTCAAACCGATATGCATGATATACCGAACCGTCCTCTCTGACAAAGAATTTCAGCACCGTATCTGCGTGCTTCTCTGCGATATTCTTATAAAATGGATTTCCGGTAACGGAGGCTGCCCAGAACAGGAGAGACAGGTTCATCATGCAGTCAATAATTGCAATTCCACAGCGGCCGTCTCCGGAGTCCCCTGCTTCTCCCCAGGCTCTGATAAACGCTCCGTTGATATGATACCGTTTCGCCAGCTCATCTGCCGCTCTCAGGGATATGTTCTTATATTCTTCAATCCCGGCAGCACGGTAGATGCCAACCGAATATAAGATATACAGAAAGCCCAGATCATGCATGGTATGCTCACTGTGGATGGTTACCTTATCGCTGTAACGGCTCTTGAATTTTTCCAGCCACTGAAGGTACTTTCCGTCTTTTGTGACTTCATATGCAATGAGTGCTTCCCCGGTGAAAAAAGATGGCTGCCACACCTCTGTTTTCATAAAATCCAGGGGTTCCGTTTCATATTTCCTTAAGTAATTTCCGGAGCTGCAGGCATAATATTCCGGCAAAGCTGCGGGCAGATCCCTCATAATATGATCAAATTTTTTCAGACAGATTTCAAATGCATTTTTTATTTTATCCATTTCCACGCCTCATTTATGATTCAACTTTTTTCTGGTTCAACAATTTTTATGGTTCCTCAGCCCTTTACCGCACCTACCGTCAGACCCTTTACAAAATATTTCTGAAAAAACGGGAATATGACCAGCATAGGTCCCGCTGCCAGTATGCACAGCGCCATTCGTGCCGTCTCGCTTGGCATATTAGACATATCAATCGAAATATTGCCTGACATCATGGAGGAACTGAGATACTGAATGTTATTCATGATCCTGTATAAGTAAAACTGAAGGGAGTTTAAGGAAGCCTTATCAATATAGAGCATGGATTGATACCAGTCATTCCAGTATGTAAATGCAATAAACAGTCCAACCGTAGCCATGGCGGGTTTGGAAATGGGAAGAATGATTTTAAAAAATGTCTTAACCTCTCCAGCTCCGTCAATTTTTGCCGCTTCTATCAGCGATGTGGGGATATCCGACAGGAAGCCTTTCATCAGAAACACATGCCAGGGCATGATAATATAAGGGATAATCAGGGCAAATATCATGTCTTTCATATTATAGTATTTTGTCATCATAATATAAGTAGGAACCAGTCCCCCGTTAAACAGCATGGAGAAGAATACCATAAAAGAAAATACCCTGCTTAATTTAAAGTCTTTCCTTGCAATAACATAGGCGAACATTGCTGTAAACAGCAGACTTACCACGGTTCCTCCAAGCGTCACCAGAATTGTCACGCCATAAGCATTTAAGATCGCTTTGGGACTTTCCAGAACATACTTGTAAGCCTCCAGGGAAAATCCTCTGGGAAGCAGGGAATAACCTTCCCTGGACAGTGTAATTTCATCCGACAGTGACGCTGCCAGAATATAAAATATCGGAACTACGCAAAACAATCCAATAATAATAAAAATCAGCGTAATAACCCGGTTTGCGATTTTTTCTTCCTTACTTTGAATCATATCTGATCTCCTTCCTTTTGCAGGTCAAAAAGACACCTTGCATGATTAAGACACTTTCTAAAATAGCGCATAATCTTTATTTTTCTTTTTCACGATTAAATTGGTAACCAGCACCAGTACAAATCCTACTACAGACTGGTATAAACCAACGGCAGAGGACATCCCAATATTACCCATGACACGAAGCATACGGAAAACATAGGTATCAATAACATCGGTTACCGGGTACAGCGTTCCCGAATTTCGCGGCAGGAAATAGAACATACCAAAATCTGCATAGAATATTTTTCCGATCATCAGTACCGCCATTAAGACGATGGTGGGCATCAGGTAAGGAACACAGATATATTTAATTCTCTGGAATTTCGTGGCTCCGTCTATAGCAGCCGCTTCATGCAGTGCAGAATCCATGCCAATCAGGGTAGCGTAGAAGATTAATGCATTATAGCCCACATGCTTCCAGATGTAAGACAAGGTTAAAATGACTACCCAGTATTTAGGTTCATTATAGAAATTAGGAACCGTCATTCCCAATTTCTCCATAATATTGGGAAGTACGCCCAGATCCGGACTCAGCAGTGCATATACGATATAACTGCCTACCACCCAGGATATAAAGTAAGGAACAAAAAAGCAGGTTTGAAAAAGCTTGACTTTTTTCTTTGACATTTCGTAAAGACCCAGTGCTACTAATACAGATATGGTCAAAGTTATTGCAATAAACAGGGCATTTAGTCCTATGGTATTGCGGGTAACGGTCCATACATCGGGAGAGTTAAAGAAAAATTTAAAGTTGTCAAAGCCGCACCATTCACTTCCCATGATCCCCTTTGCTACATCCATTTTTTTAAAGGGGATCACAAGCCCGAACAGTGGAAGGTAATAATAACCGATCAGAAAGACCAGGCCCGGAGCTGCCAGCAGCAGCAGCCCCCAATTCATCCGTTTCTTCTTTTTCCCGGTAGTCCGTATCTGTTGTTTCATCTTATTTTCCATAATTTTCTCCTCTCATCTCCCGGCATATTTATATTCCTGCCGCCGGATATCCGGGTTGCTTCAACTACGCTCCCGGATATCTTGCAAAGTGGGGTGTGCAGGCAGCAGGGATGGATTTTATTTACTTTCTATCCAGGAATCTAATTGTTTCTGCATTTCTTCTACAATTTTGTCACTTCCGGCTGCTTTTAATTTCTCCACAAATTCCGGAAGTGCCGTTGCAGGATCCACAGCCCCGGTTTCCAGGGATAATGCATACTGGTCTATCACTGCGTTTACACCAGCCAGTTCATTGGTTACCGTAGTGGAATCAAATGCAAATCCCAGTATTCTGGAAGTTGTTGCTGATTCATTGATTTCTTTTGTTTTTTCCCAGGTATCGTCATCCTGGCCTTCTCTCAGCAGTGCGTTAAACTGATTGCCCATCATCCAGTCTACATTGGGGTTATAGCCTTTGCTGTCATCGGTAAGTGCCTTGCCTTCGTCATTCAGCGTATAATGGGTTCCTTCCACCCCAAAGCACAGCAGGTTAAATAACTCCAGATCTGTGTTAACCAGGTTTAGAAACTTCATTGCTTCCTGGGGATGTTTAGACGTTCTGCTGACTGCATTTAAACTGGATACCAGGCTGTCCGTAGCGGTGTAGCCCTCGGACAGCAGGATAAATTCCACATCGCGCCCTCCGAAATTACTCTGCTCGGTAACTTCGATTCCCGGTTTATAGGTAGCATTTACAGCTGCAATATGCTTTCCAGCCTTCATATCCGGAACTGCATTATCCGATACGGTTGCTGCATCCTGACGAACAATGCCTTTTTGCTGCCAGCTGTACATTAATTCATAAAATTCCTTAAGGGAATCCATTTCTGCATACTGATTAACAATTTTTGTATCGGTGCCATCAATGGCAATCGCACCCGGGATCTTGTGTCCCGCGATAGGCTCAAATCCCAGGGATAAGTACAGTTTACCGATGAGGCCGTTACTGGATGCCGCCATAGGATATATCTCCGGCTTGTCTGCTTTTACCTTTAGGAAAAACTCTTCCAGATCACTTAATTTTTTTACTTTACTGGTGTCCAGTCCGTACTTATCAATATAAGCCTTGTCTATTACAACATAATTTTGTTTGGGGAAAATCTGCTGTGATGGAACTCCATAGATTTTTCCCTTCACTTTAACACCATCCCATACGCTTTGGTCCATAGATGCCAGCAGTTCCGGTGCGTCTGATGTCAGAAGCTCATCCAGTTCCAGAAATGCATTCTTATTAACATTGTCATAGTAGCTGTTATTCCAGTTGGACGTCCAGCAGATGTCGTACTCTTCTCCGGAGGATATAACCATCTGCATCTTCTGGGAATAGTTTGCGTAATCTGTTGCTACAATCTGCAGGTCGATGTTCATATTGTACTTTTGAAGCAGGTACTCATTTACGGCTTTCTGAACCGTCTCTACATCTGCCTGGGGACCGGAACCCGCCATATACCATTTTAAGGGAATTGTTTCACCTGTGCTTTCCGGTGAAGAAGATGCCGCTGCCGTGCCGCTTTCCCCCGTACCTGTGTCCACTGCCGCTTTTTCGGAACTCTTGCACGCTCCCAAAGATAAAGCCATAACTGCCGCCAGTCCCAATGCTGTCAGTTTTTTTAAATTTTTCATCCTAATACCTCCCAATATGATATGATTTCTTGCTACAGTGCTCGGTGCCTGTTGCATTTATAATAAGTCAGGATCTTCTCTTCTTTCTACTCAAAAGATGGGCTTTTATCATGCAAAATCACCACATGTTCCTTTTTTGCAGTGTCACAATTTTACAGTCATTTCAATTGTGGGACTCATATCTGAACCCATTTTCCTTAATACGAATACAAAAATAGCCGGAGGGTTCATCCTCCGGCTGCTGCTCATGTGTATCATCCGTTACCTTCTCTTTTTCTGGCAAACTCTCTGGGTGTACATCCATAAACCTTTTTAAACAAGCGGTAAAAGTAATTCTCATTCTCTATCCCGATATTCTCTGTCACCTGGTTCACCGACATATCCGTATTTGTCAGCAGATGGACCGCCTGTTTCATCCGCACATTTAAAATAAACTCATTTAAGGAAATATCCGTACATTTTTTAAACTTCTTCATGATATAGCGGCTGGACATATTCATGTGATCCGCTATAGACTGGGAAGATAAGTTGATATCGGTGTAGTTTTCATTTACAAACTGGATTACCGTCTCTACAAATAGTTTTTCCTTGTCAATTTCCTTTTCTTTTGTCTGGTAAGTTTCCATTAAAATAGAATCAATGTATTCTTTTAATTCTGCAAACAAATCATCCAGGGATTCTATTTCCAGAACAGCCTGGTACATTTTATCAAAGTGAATCGTCACCGGGTAATTTTTCATCAGATTAATTTCATTTACCACGGTATTAATCCTGGTTACCAGGGACATGGAATTAATGATGATATTGTCATAGGACAATCGGGATATACTTGCCTGTATCTCATCCAGCACCTGGTAGATCTGCTCCTTATTGCCAAGCTTCAGCCGCTCATCCAGTTTTCTCTTCATTTCCCTGGGATAGGTGGTATCACTGTTGTTCATATTCACATCGCATTCCTGTTTTCCAAGGACTGCTGCTTTGCCCCAGACAATTTTATATTTCTCATACCGCTTTGCTTCTTCATATAAAGCGGACAGATCTGTTGGCTGGCTGCTTATTCCGCTATATGCCACAGACACGGTTACATCAAAATGCTGCTGCATAAAATCCTGTGCCTCCCGTATGTGGGCAACAATGTGATCCGGTGTTTTATTTGCATCCGCAGCATTCAGGATTAATACTACATTTTCTTCTGACGAATTTACTGCAGCCGAAGCAAAATCTGGCTCCAGTGTTTCCTGCAATACGTTTCGGAAAGTATCCAGCAGCAGTTCCCGATCTTCTTCCGCAAATGCGTAAATATTATTGTGGTACCCGTCCAGGTGCATGCCGATCACTGCCAGAGCGTAGTCTTCAGCCTGACTTAAAACGGACTGAGGCATACTTCTGTAAAACCCATCCCAGGCTTCTTCCGAACTGTCACTGAGCAGATTCCCAAGCCAGTAATTTTCTACGATTTTCTGAGAGCTTTTCTTTTCCTGGCGCAATTCATTGTTCAGCATGTTTGCTTTCTGAAAGACCTGTCGAAGCCGTCCTATTTCATCCAGCCGCTCTCCCTTTTCATCCACTTTAAGTTCCGGAATAGCAGATACATAATTCACCAGTTCATTGACCGGATTATAAATCCGCCTGGAAATCAGAATAAGCATTGCCAGTGCAACCACTGCATAGACGATGCACAAAATGATAAAGTCATTTCGCAACCGCAGCATGCTGCTGAAAATATCCTGATAGTTTTGGATCATAACTATGCAATTGGTATCATCCCCAAGATCGGTATAAGAGATCAGATACTTCCCGCTGCCATGCTTCTTCACGTAGAATCCGTCTTTTTCCTTCCCCTCCCCCAGTCTTTCGGCAATACACTCCTGCACCAGTTCCTTCTGTACCTTGTTATCTATTTTCTGGCTGCTGTAAATATCCCCTTCCTTATCCGCTATATAAATGGATACAGGGTATTTTCCTGTTATGGCATCATTCAGATTGTTAATAAATCCGTCTGCGGTCTGGTTGAAAACAATGAAACTGTCTGCTCCCCGGGATGGATTGGAATATTCATACATAAAATAGGAAAAGACGTAACCATATAACTCTATATCTTCTGTTCCCGCAGATACCCGGCGCAGTATCGGCTTTAACTTCTGGACATCTCCGTTTTCTTTCAGGTACTTCTTCAGTTCCTCTGTTGCCCTGCTGTCATTCCCTTCAGTAGAGTACCAGGAATTATTAACGGCATTATACATTGTCACAGACTGAAGAGAGGGCTGTGACTGTAAAATATTGTCTTTCAGATTCTTTATGGTAAGATATACATCGTTATAATTTTGTTCATCATTATACATCAGTTCTTTTACGTCATATCGAAAAAATGTGGACAGACACAGTGCAGAGATATTTTCTGAAAAGTAGGTATAATTAAACTTCATCTGCTTTAATACACTCTCGTTGGATTGGTTAATGCTGTCCATGACATTGTTTACGGACTTATTGTAAAGGATTCCGGTAAATGGCATTACTACACAGGTGAGAAATACCAGCATGAAGATCAGTATTCTTTTATAATAAGACCGGTGCTTTTTTCCTTCTGTACTTTTTACACTTTTTCTCTTCATGTGATCCTCCCGGAATTACCATAGTGACTGCAAAATGGGGATATGCCGCCAAAGGATAAATAATATTAAAATTGTAACAACTCCCAGCCGCAAAGTCAACGAAACCTGCCGTTTTCACAGTCGATGTCCCCTTTTTACAGTATAAAAGATGCCGTAAGATAACTGACCGGCAGTTATTTTACGGCATCCTTATTTTCTGTAACGCTGTTTACATTAATTCTATTCTACTACTACCCCTTTTTGCAGCATAATATTTGCATAAAGAGCTTTCTCACTGGTTGCAATAATCGCATAAGCGGTTTTTGCTTCATCATAGAACGCAAACCGTTCGATATTCCCAATGGCTTTATCCCCGCGGCTGTCATATTTTGCAACGATCTCTTTGTATGTATCCCAGATCGGTGTCTCTACATCATCCCCCGGCATTACTTCCATTAAGTTAACGGGATTCTCTACATAGGTGTCCAGTGGAAATACTTTTAAAATAGCATCCAGGATTTCCGGTACGCCATGTCCGTCACAGCGGATCACGATTGCATCTTTTCCCATGGATTCTGCAGGGAAATTTCCGTCTGAGATTACAAGACGGTCACTGTGTCCCATTTCGCATAATACTTTTAATAACTCTGGTGATAAAATCTGTGGTATTCCTTTTAACATTTGTTTGTCCTCCTAACATATGCGTTGTTTTTATTTTATGATGGCTTTACTATTATTGCACTGTCGGAAAACATTTTCAAGAGATATTACTTCACTTTGAAAGTAATTTCGTTGGAATATTTTCCATAATAAGTTTTTCCATCTGCTTTTACGTATGCACGTACTTTAAAGCTATAGGTTGTGCCTTTTTTCAGTTTATTTACAACTGCTGTTGTAGTTTTTACTGTATCCACTTTTTTGTATTTTCCTTTGCCTGCCTTCATGTATACTGCAAATCCATCACTTCTTACATTGCTGAAGGTAAGTTTGGCGCTGCCATCTGCCGTTTTCTTTACAGACTTTAAGGTAACTTTATTTGGCTTTGTAGCTGTGGTTACTGCAGTTGAATAAGCACCTTTTCCGGCTTTATTTACTGCTGCAACTTTGACCTGGCATTCCATGCCAACCGGAAGTCTCTTAATTGTCATTCCGGTTTCTCCGGTTGTTCCAGCCTTAGACCATTTCTTGATTTTTTGATTGTATACGTATACCCGGTAGGTATCCGCACCTTTCACATTATTCCAGGTCACTTTCATGGAATGTTTTGCCTGATCGCTGACTTTTACATTGGTAACCCTGCCTGGTATTACCACTGCCGGTTTGTTATCATCCTTAACCGTGATGGTACATTTTGCTGTAATATTTCCATCTGCTGTTTTCACAATAATATCTGTTTTACCGTTGGATACAGCCGTAACTTTACCATTGGAATCAACTTTTGCTACTTTTTTATCCTTTGATGACCAGGTTACTTTTTTGTTTGCTGCATTTTCAGGATAAACATCTGCTTCCAGCTGGATCACTGCACCTTTGCCGTATAATACAGCACTTGTTTTATTCAGGCTTACACCGGTTACGGAGATCACGGGTTTGTCTATCTTCACCTCTGTCTCACAGGATGCCATAAATGCACCATCCTCTGATTTTACCGTAATTATTGCTTTTCCGTCTGCTGCTGCCGTTACCACACCATTCTGATCAACTTCTGCCACCTTGGAATCGGAAGAAGTCCAGGTAACGTTCTTGTTGGTAGCATCTGCCGGTGCGATAGCTGCTTTTAGCTGAGCTGTTGCGCCTGCCTTGCTGAATTTCAGAGTCGTTTCATTTAATGAAATTCCGGTAACTGGTTTTACAATAGAAACAGTTATCTGGCAGGTTGCTGTGAAATGTCCGTCTTCTGTTAATGCGATAATGGTAGTTGTTCCGTCTGCCACTGCGGTTACCACGCCCTGGTCAACATCTGCCACTTCCGGCATTGTGGAAATCCAGGTGACATTTTTATTAGTTGCGTTTTCCGGCATTACGGCTGCTTCTAATGCTAATGTTTCGCCTGCTTTTGTCAGTGATGCTTCTTTCTTGTCTAAGGTAAGATCAGTCACTGCTACCGGAATGGCTACCTTAATGTTGCAAACTGCTCCAAAACCGCCATCCTCTGTTGTAACCGTGATCACCGCATCACCATTTGCAATTGCAGTTACACAACCATTTTCATCAACGGTTGCTGCCTCCGGATTGGAGGAATGATAGGTTACTTTCTGGTTACTTGCATTAGACGGCTGTACCTGCGGTTTTAACTGCAGTGTTTCGCCTGCTTTCTGCATGGTGTGTTCCGTAACATCCATTGTGATACCTTCTACCGGTACTACCTCTGGTACAATTGCTACAGTAACTTCACATTGAGCGGTGAATCCGCCATCTTCCGTAGTTACGGTAATCGTTGCAGGTCCATCGGAAACTGCTGTTACCAGACCATTTCCATCAACGGCTGCGACACCTGGCTCAGAAGATTCCCAGCTTACATTTTTGTTGGTGGCATTTTCCGGATTTACGGTTGCTGTCAACTGGATATTACCATTCTCTGTAGTAATTTCTGCAGTTGTACGATCCAGTGTGACTCCTTCTGCTTTAACCGGTATTTCTACATTTACTCTGCATGCAGCCACAAAGCCGCCGTCTTCTGTAATTGCTATAATTTCTGTATTTCCGGTTGCTGCTGCGGTTACCAATCCACTTTGGTCTACTGTAGCTGCATTTTCATTTGTAGATTTCCAGGATAATTTTTTATTCATTGCATCCTGTGGTGTAAATACAGGGTTTAACTGGAAGGTTTCTCCCGCAGCCGTTAAGGTTTTTTCCTTTACGTCAAAGGTAATTCCGGTTACCCGAAGCCCTACGGTAACTTCACACTCTGCTGTTTTATTTCCATCTTCCGTGGTTACGGTAATCTTAGCGGTTCCAGTTGCAACTGCGGTTACCGTTCCATTTTCGTCAACTGTTGCTGCCGCCGGATTGGATGATTCCCAGGTTACGTTTTTATTGGTTGCATTTTCCGGTGCTACTGTTGCATTTAACTGTAAGGTCTCTCCCACCTGGGTCAGTGTTGCGCTGGTCTGATCCAGTACTACACTTTCTACCGGTGTAGACGGAGCTGTAAACTGAACATCGAACTTATCGATCACAGGTCCTGCCTTGCTATCTGCTGTTAATACCAGCTCTCCGGCACCTGCTTTTGTCACTACAACAGGAAGTTCCACTGTTTTATATACATTGGCATCCGGTCCGTATACATCCATGTTGCCGCTTACTACGTTGGTTCCGCTCCATACAAATGCGTTTGGACTACTCTGAGTCCTGCCGCTTCTGTAAGTGGCGGTCAGTGTATAGGTACCCGCCTGTTCTGCGGTAAACGGAAGTTTAATCACATTTCCTGCTTCAAACCAGTTGATTTCTTTTCCATTGCTTGCATTAGTGTTATCGGAAATTCTTACATACTTATCGGTATTTACCGGATATAAGGTAAAGTGTTCCGCTTCTAAATTCGCTGTGCTTTCATCAGACGGGAATGCAAATGGCACTGCTTCTGTATAATGGTCAAATACGAAAGAAGCTTCAATTGTATTATTTTCCTGAATATTTACAAAAGTATAAGAATATGAATTTGCCGCTTCATCTTCTGCCACTAACTGATCTTTTACCGATTCGCCATTCACTAATACATCATCAATCTTGTAATTAGCTTCTGGTGTGATCACAAATTTCTTATCTGTTCCCTGATAAACGTTTGTTTCGCCTGGATCGCTGATACTTCCATGATCTCCTGCCGATGCGTCCATCTGGAACTGTACATAATCAATTTCATTTGGTGTAATTTCAAACTTATCAATTACCGGTCCTGCTTTTGCGTCTGCCGTAAAGATTAAAGTACCTGCACCTGCTTCTGTGATCTTGATGGGAAGCACAATTTTGTGGTACTGGGTTGCTCCGTCTTCACCGTAAACGTCCTGGTTTCCGCTTTCAATCTTGTCGCCGCTCCATACAAATGCGTTTGGATTACTCTGAGTCCTGCCGCTTCGATATGTTGCTTCCAGATTGTAGGTACCTGCTTTTTCTGCAGTGTAATGAAGAATAATCTTATTTCCAGGTTCAAACCAGTTTACTTCTTTTCCGTTACTTGCCTGGTCACTTTCCGTAATTCTTACATATTTATCCCCTGCGATCGGGTCCAGTGCAAAAAATTCTGCTTCCAGAAGTTTTGTCTGATCTTTGTATGCCGGGAAAGCAAATGGATCTTCTTCTGTGTATGGATCTCTGGACACCAGTCCGTCAATTGCCGCTTTCAGGTTATTATATGCATTTGTGACAGCAACTCCGGTTGCACTTTCATTATCCACAACCTTCTGTGCCTCTTTTTTGGCTTCCAGCATTGCGTTCCAGCTGTCTTCCTTGTAGTATGCACTTACCAGAGAATCCGTAGATGCAATCAGTTCTGTTACCATTTCTTTTGTGATTTTATCCGCATCTGTAATGGTTACACGGGCTGACGGTTTAAATCCAAGTACCGTGCCATCGGATGGCTCTACCAGGTCAACGCTGAAGTACACATCACCGGTATTTAATGTCTGGCGTTTTGTGGTAACATGGGCTGTTTTTTCCGTTTCTCCTTCTTCAAATACCAGCTCTATTCCCTCTGTAGGTATGTAATCACTTTGCACTGCCGTTCCCGGGTTATCCTGGAACAGAACAGTTGCCCTGCCTTTGGAACCGCCGATACGTTTTACAACGAACTCATTCACGGTATCTTCCGGCACCGTGTAGGCAGTTTGTTCTAATTCGAACATTCCTTTTCCGCCATTATTTAATGCCAATGCCGCTTCCAGTCCGATTGCCTTATTTTTTACGACAAGTCTGATGGTATGCAGACCATCCTCTAAATCAGGTGTTTCATATAAGACCTGTCCCACTGCCCTCTTGGATGCACTTGTGTTAATCGTCACCGGGGTTGTAGCACCGTCGATATACAAATCTGCTGTACCATGATTCGGATCTTGTGTTCCTAACAGCCACGCTTTTGTGCCTTTAAACTTAAGCGTTACTTCAGCATTTGGATTTGCCCACATATTCGTACCATTTGTGTACTGGGATCCCGTTTCCTGGGTCCATCCGCTTCCAATTTCAAATCCAATGCCATCTGCTGTATCCGTATCTTTGATATCGATGTTATCCAGGCCATCCGGGATCGCCTGTCCAACTTCAAAGCCCTGGGAAGCTTTATAAAGTCCTACTTCACTGATTACAGGAACTGCATAAGAACCGGTAATATTGATACGTACCTTATCTGCTTTTACAGGAGTTTTCCGGCAGAGTTTTTTCGGACCGATTGTAGTCCCTTCTGCAAACTTTTTCCATTCTCCGCCCTGGTTCTGGTATTCCACAGTAAAGGAAGAAACCCGCTGTCCCAGCTTAATCGCTTCTTCTATAGATACCACATCAAATGTTTTTGTTGATCCAAGGTCAATCGTAATGGAACCTGTAGTAGAACCATCATCCATGGTCCAATAGGTATCATCATTATCATCTTTTAAATTATCCGGTGAATATGCGATGTCATCGCCTCTTACCGATGATGCAGAAATAGTTACACCTTCCTGTGCAGCTAAATTCTTCTTAAATGTCTCATCGATATTCGTTCCGAATTCCCCAACCCGGTCTAAGATAGCCTGATCTATGGTACCTTCCCTGTTAGGCGGTATATTTAATAACAGAACCGCACCATGTCCCACAGAATCAAAATACATATTGGAAAGCTGTTCCAGACTGAGTGGTGTCTTTTTACCCGGTCCCCAGAACCAGCCCGATGTAATCTTGGCATCTACTTCCGGAACTGTCCATTGATTGCCGTCATGGTATCCGGAGGTTGCTCCGCCTATCTGTCTGCTGTCAATGGTATCTCTTTCCTTATCCACCCTTGATTTCGACCATGTCTCTTCATTTGCAAAGCCGCTTTCATTCCCGATCCAGCGTACCGTTGTACGGGATTGTGCACCAAAGAGCATACAATCAGATTCAAAATTTTTCGATGCAATTCCTTCATTTTTCTGGATTGTATCAAACCATAAATCAAAATCATAATCCTGAGCCATGGAACCGTCGCCCTTTGCTCCGTCCATCCACACTTCTACGAAATGTCCGTCATTTCCATATTCGTCATTTCCCAGAATCTCCTGGAGCTGATTATTATAATATTTATTATAATCTAAGACATCATGCTCTTTATCAGTTGGATTCCCCGCTTCATCACGATATCCGTATGAAGGATTATTTACATCCCATGGTGATAAGTATAATCCCATATCCATATCGTATTTTGTACATGCCGCTGATATTTCTTTTAATACATCCCCCTCATAATTCGTACTTTCCAGATCATGATCCGTATAGGCACTTCTCCATATACAGAATCCATCATGATGCTTTGCCGTAACGATTATCTTTTTAAACCCGGCACCCTGCAATGATTTTATCATGTTATCAGCATCAAAATCATTTTCAAGAGCAAAACTGCTTGGTGATTCCTTCCCATTTCCCCATTCCGTGTTGGTATAAGTGTTCATGCCAAAGTGACAAAATGCAGCTAATTCCTGTTTCTGATAATCGTATTGGTTCTGGCTCGGTATTTCCCCCCATGGTGCAGGCGCTGCAGTTCCATTTTCACTCAAATCGATACTGTAGACACCCTCCCTGTTTGCTTCCCTGGTTTCAGCCTTAGCGCTCATTGAGCTCACCGGAGCCAGTACTCCCGGTACGATCATCGCTGCGGTCATTGCCGTCGACACAAATCTTTTCCAAGTTTTCTTCATACCTCTTCTCCTTTTCTTGTTCGTTTTTGGTTACTTTATAAAAAATTCTGAAAATTCAGAATATTTTATCAATTTTTCCATCAATTACCAAGCAATTTAAATACAAAAATAGAGAGGGAATTTACAATCCACTCTCTATTCCGTTTTGAAGCATATTTAATTAAAACTATGAGTTAAAAGTATTTCAGTATTATCCTATAGATTATTCATACAGACAAGGAGCGATGTCTGGATCTTCCATAGTTTCAGCTGTATACCATAAGCATCCTGTATCAACATCAGTAACTTCTTCGCCCTTAGCTGCTTTTGCTGCTAAAGTAACTGCCTGGTAACCGATCTGTACTGGGTTCTGTGTGATAGATCCTGCAAAGATACCATCTTTGATTGCCTGTAACTGAATTTTACCGGAGTCAAATCCTACAGCAACGATCTTATCAGCGCCAAGTTTCTGTAAACTTTCATTAGCAGTAACGATATTCTTAGCTGAGAATTCGTTAGAACCATAAATTGCTACTAAGTCAGCTTTGTTTAACAGTGTGTTTGCTACAGTTACACATGCAGCATCATCTGTTGTTGCAGGAATACCTACTTCGATGATCACTTTTGCACCGTCAACTTTTGCGTTGTATTTGTCATGTCCTTCAACAGAAGTTTTGTCAGCTCCGATTAAGGAAACCATTTTATCAATGAAACCGCCTGTACGTTCGCCGATAGACTGAGAAGTAGCATCCTGAGATACACAGCCGATTCTTACTGTTTCTGCCGGATCTGTTACTTTGTCTTTGATCAGGTCATATAATTTTTCTGCTGCAAGCTCGCCTGCTGCGTAGTTATCTGTAGCTGCATTAGCAACGATAGCACCTTCCGGAGCATCCGGTACACCTGAGTCAAATCCAACAACCGGGATTCCTGATGCTTTTGCATCATTTAAAGAACCTAATACTGCTTCTGTATCAAGAGCTGCCAGACAAATTGCACTTGGTTTTTTATTGATTGCATTTTTAAACTGCTCAACCTGTTCTGGAATAGCACTTTCATTCTGTGGTCCAACGAAGTTTGTTCCTTTTAATCCAAGTTCTTCTGCAGCTTTTTCGGTACCTAATTTAACTGCTTTCCAGAAGTCATGCTGGAAACCTTTTGCAACGATTTCAACTGATACATCACTGTAATCGCCTGTAGCTGCTGCTGTAGTAGATGCTTCAGATGCTGCTTCGCTTCCTGCTGCCTCTGTTGTAGCTGCTTCAGATGCTGCTTCACTTGCTGCCTCAGTTGTTGCTGCTGTTGTTTCTTTTTCTGTAGTTGCAGTTGTTGCTGCTTCAGTTGTCTTTGTTTCAGAACTTCCACATCCTACAGCTAAAGCTGCTACCATAGATACGCCTAATACTACACTAATCACTTTTTTCTTCATTGTTAAATCCTCCCTTAATAGAATTTGAAGTTTTTATTTTGATCTTCCTGCATTTTGCAGGAAGATTGAATAACATTGTCAGTTGCTTCTGATTAACCCTGTTTCCTTCTGTTATAAACATCGGCAAATACAGCGACGATTAATACGAAACCTGTAATGAATAACTGATAGTGAGGCTGTAATCCAATGAATGGAAGACCTGTTTTCAGTACGGACATGATAAATACACCAATCAATGTACCGGATACGGAACCAACACCACCGGAAAGAGATGTACCACCGATTACTACGCCGGCGATTGCATCCAATTCGTAACCATTACCAGTACCAGGCATGATGGTTAAGTAAACTGCTGCATAGGAGATACCTGCTAATGCTGCAAAGAATCCACTGATTACATATGCTAATGTTTCCCATTTTACTACGTTTACACCAGACAGTCTGGTTGCTTCTTTATTACTTCCTAATGCAAGGATGTAACGTCCCGGACGGGTTTTATTTAAGAAGATGGACATAATGATTGCCAATACAACCAATAAGATAAATCCTGTAGGAATTCCGGCTAACGGAAGACCTTCTCCCTGGAACTTGAAGATATTTCTAAACCAGCTTCCTGCTGACTCGCCCTGTGGGAAAGTAACACTTGCTGTTGCTGTTACGATAGAACCTAAACCTCTTGTGATCATCATCATACCCAGTGTAGCGATGAAAGCCGGAAGTCCCATTACAGAAACCATTAAGCCGTTTGCCATACCGAATAAGATACCTAAAACTAAGATCACGATCATACAAAGTGCCATCGGAAGACCTGCTTTATTAAATAAAGTACCACCGATCAGTGCACAACAGACACAAACTGTACCGATTGACAAGTCAATTCCGCCTGTAATAATTACAAATGTTACACCAATTGCTAAAAATCCAATGTAATAAGATGAATCTAAAATACTGATAAATGTACTATATTGAGCAAAGTTGGTTCCGGCTATACAAAAGAAGATAAATAATACAACCAGTGCCGCTACAGCTACCAATTTCTGCGTTCCAATACTTCCTAACTTTCCTTTTTTCTGCTCTGCCATTTTCTCTTACCCTCCTGATTATTCTCTTAATGTTGCAGCATGCATGATCTTTTCCTGAGAAGCTTCTTCAATGGAAAGCTCTCCAGTCTTACGTCCTTCGCACATGATGATGACTCTGTCACTCATACGAAGTACTTCTGTAAGTTCTGATGAAATCATGATAATGGATTTCCCATCTTTAACAAGTTCATTCATCAGAGCATAAATCTCGCTCTTTGCACCGACGTCAATACCACGGGTAGGTTCGTCGAAAATCAGGATCTCACAGTCTCTGGTAAGCCATTTCGCTATAACAACCTTCTGCTGATTACCACCAGATAAATTCTTAACTTTCTGTTCAATCGAAGGTGTTTTTGTCTTTAACGCTTCTACATACTTCCTGGTCACTTCTTTTTCTTTTTTCTTATCGATGAAAAGACCGTTTGTAAAGTTCTCCAGAGAAGCCATTGTCGTATTTTCAGCTACTGTTTTTTCAACGTTTACACCGAAACGCTTTCTATCTTCTGAAAGGTATCCGATACCCGCATTTACTGCATCCTGAGGGCTTTTGATCTCAACCTTTTTGCCATTGATATATATTTCACCGCTGTCTTTTTTGTCGGCACCGAATAATACTCTTGCTGTCTCTGTTCTTCCTGCTCCCATCAATCCTGAGAAACCAAGGATCTCTCCTTTGTGAAGATCAAAGCTGACATTTCTAACCATCTTTCCGGCATTTAAGTTCTTAACACTTAACACAACCGGCGCATTTGGAGGTACATTGCTGTGTTCTTTGGGATCTTCATAAACAACACGTCCAACCATCATGTTGATGATATCATCTTTGGAGGAATCTTTTGTTACTATAGTTCCTACATACTCACCGTCACGCATAACCGTTACTCTGTCAGTAATTCGCTTAATTTCATCCATTCTGTGAGATATGTAGACGATTCCGATGTTCTTCTTGCGAAGGTCATCGATGATCTTGAATAACTCAGTGATTTCAGCATCTGTAAGTGCCGCTGTCGGTTCATCGAATACGATTACTTTTGCATCTGTAGAAATAGCCTTTGCAATTTCACACATCTGCTGTCTTCCTACTGTAAGACGTCCCATCGTGTCCCTTGGGTCAATATCAATATTCAATAAATCAAATAATTTTTGTGCTTCGACATTCATCTTTCTGTCATTGATCATTTTACCGTTCATGCTTTCGCGTCCGATAAATATATTCTGAGCAACAGTCAAATGATTCATCATGTTCAATTCCTGATGCACAATAACGATACCTGCTGTCTGAGCTTCTTTTGGGCTTTTGAACTCTACTTCTTTACCCTCAAATGTAATGGAACCTTTGTCCTTTGCATAAATTCCGGTTAATACTTTCATCAGAGTTGATTTACCAGCTCCGTTCTCGCCCATAAGGGCATGAACTTCACCTTTTCTTAATTCCAGATTAACCTCTTTTAAGGCATGGACTCCGGGGAAAGACTTATCAATGCCTTTCATTGTCAGTATTACATCACCCACGTTCTCACCTTCCATTTCTTTTTTTTGCAGTTATTAAATAACTTTCCTCTAACTAATGAACATTATATGTCTAAAATGTGAATATAACAATAGAATATCTTCTTAGAAAAGGTAAAAATCTTACTGTATCATAAAATTTTTACCTTTTGGATGTACAGAATGACGCAAAAGATTGTGGAATGCACTTCGGAGATCCGAAACATTCTGTCAATATAGCGGACTATATCAACGAATGTTCGAATCTCCGATGTAATTTACCTGATTATTTGTCTTATATTAGTTAGATTCCCGAAAATGGAACAGCAGTTTTTGATTTTCTTCTGTATACATATTATCCTTTGTGATTAATTCAGATCCGGAATCCACATCTTTCTCTACCACGGTTCCATGGGCAATTTCCACTGCCTTCTGTACACCAAGATATCCCATATTAAAGGGCTTCTGAATGATAATCCCCTGAAAGACGCCTTCTTCCAGCAATTGAATTTCTTCTATGGAACTGTCGAATCCAACCATGGTAATCTTGCCTTCAAGATTCAGATCTTTTACTGCCCGGGCAGCTCCTACTGCTGAATATTCATTTAAACCGGCTATGACATTAATCCCGGGATTTTTCTCCAGCATTTCTTTTGTAACCTCATACGCCTTCTGGTAATTGGAATTACAAAATACCGTATCTACAATATTTTTTTCATATTCCCCCAGTCCGTCCCGCAGTCCATGCTCGCGTTCCATAGCCGTGGAAGAGCCTTTTACATGTGCCACAATTCCGATTACCGGGTCGCTGTCAGGTAGATTCTGTTTAATAAAATCCCCCATTTTCTGCCCCGCCTGGAAATTGTCGGTTCCCACCAGGGTTAACCCCAGTTCCTGGTCGATGGAGGAATCCACAAGCACAACCTTAATCCCCATCTCCATTGTCTGCTTAATTGCATCCGTTATATCCGTAAAACTGCTGGGCGCAATCATAATAACGTCAGGCCTTTCCTCTGCTGCCTGAAGAAGCAGCTCCCTTTGTTTCACATAGTCATTTTCAGAATCTGCCCCCGTAATAGTCATAATGGCATCGTATTCCTTTGCCGCCACCTGTGCGCCTTCTGTAAGAGATCCCCAGAAATCCGAATCATCCACTATCTTGGGAATAAATACAATCTTAACCGGACTGGTCTTGCCCTGCCAGTGTCCAATCAGTGCCCAGCCCGTGAACAGGATCACTGCACCAACTGCCAGGATGACCAGGATCGATTTTTTACTCTTCGTCATACGTATCTTCCTCCATTTCATCATTTGGTATCGTTACGTATACGCTTGTACCAATCCCCGGTGTACTCTCATAAGCCAGTCCATATTCCCTTCCGTAATACAGCTGCAGGCGGTTATGGACATTATAGACCCCTACTTTATTAGATACATCATCGGGACGTTTGTTCTCCAGTACGTGATCCAGGATTTCTTTTTCCATGCCTACACCATTATCCCGGATGCAGAGAATAATCTTCTCCTTCGTCATCTCGCCGGTAATATAAATCATTCCTTTCGTCTCTTTGTATTTTATACCATGATAGATTGCATTTTCAACAATGGGCTGAATTACCAGCTTCACAATATTCTTTCTCTGTATCCGGTCAGACACCTCTATTTCAAATTCCAGCTGATCCCGGTACCGCATTTTTTGAATCGTCAGATATTCTCTGGTGTACCCCAGCTCTTTTCCAATCGTTACGATTTCATCCTCATTGCTGATACTCTGGCGCAAAAGCTTAGCCAGAGACGATGTCATCTGGACAACCTCACGGTTTTTCCCTCCTTCTGACATCCAAATAATGGAATCCAGCGTATTATACAGAAAATGTGGATTGATCTGGGACTGTAAGACCTTTATTTCGCTCTTTCTTTTTTCTTTCTGTTCCCGGACGTTTTCTTCCATCAGGTTCTGGATCTTGCCGGTCATAATATTAAAGGACTTTCCAAGGCTCGCCACCTCATTTTCTCCTTTGCTGACAAACGCAGCGTTCTGGAAATTTCCCCGTTCCACTTCTTTCATGGAATCCTTCAGATCCTTAATGGGTTTCGTAATTTCCATTGACAGCACAACTGCCAGGACCATGGCAAGTGCAAACAGCCCGGACGCGATTACCAGATAAAATATCTGCATCTCATCTTTATTCTTGATCAGCTCCCCTATGTATGAAACACCTGCGATTGTCCATCCGGTTTCACTTGAGGTACTGACCGTATAAAGTTTACTGCCATTTCCGTCATCCGCTATAAAGCTTCCGTTCTTCTGAAGAAGAACCCGGTCAATTGCTTCCACTTTTAAACCGCTGTTCAGAAGCTGCTGCTGGGGATGGTAAATGATGCTGCCGTCTTTGTCCAGAATAAACATATATCCCTTATTTCCCAGGCTGATTTTTTCACACAGGCTCTTAATGGCACTGTAATTCAAATCGATAAAAAAGATTCCTTCAATCTTATGGGTTGCCGGATTAATCAGCCCTTTGCTCAGCGTAACCACCCACTGGTATTTATCCTTAAATGCATTCTGTACATGAGAGCCGGACACTACTGCAGCTCCATTTGCTTTTATAGTATTGATATACCAGGGCTTATCCCGGATATCCCCGTTTGGATTCAGGGTTGCCACCCCTCTGTTTAAAACCATCTTGCCATTATCCGCAATAACTGCAATATTATAGATATCTTCTCTGGTATCCAAAACTGTTTTAAACTGCTCAAGCAGACGTCTCTTCAGGACTTCTCCCTTGCCTTCATTTCCAAACAGATAATCCACAACATCCGAATGATCCGTTACCATCTGGGAAATTGACTCCATGTAACTGATATAAGAATCAATATTGGAATTTACCTGTTCCACCAGCTGCTTGGTATAGTCCTTGGAGTTGTCCAGAACCGTTTCTTCCGTATAGTTCAAAGAGAAAAGAAGGAATATCAGCAGCGCCAGAACAACCACCAGGGTAAAGGAAAACAACATGGAATTACGTATACTTTTAAAGTGAAATAGAAACCGCACTGCCTCACCCCTTTTTTTCTTATCCATAAATTACCTCATCTTTTTTGCATATTCAGTAGGAGTCATCCCTGTAATCTTTTTAAATGTAATACTGAAATAATGGGGATCACTGTAACCCACATCTTCTGCGATTTCATAAGTCTTCTTCGCAGTATTTTCAATCAGGGACTTCGCCTTATCGATCCGCTTCTTCGTCAGCGCTTCAATAAAGGTCTCCCCGGTATAATTCTTAAAAATAGAACTGAAATAACTGGTACTCATCGCCAGATGCAGGCATACCGAATTCAGGGATATCTTAGAATCCCCATAATTCTTGTCTATGTAATCAAGCGCCTGCAATGCCTGCTTCTTACAGTAACTGTCCTTTTGGTCTTTCATACTGTGGGACAGGGTCTTGCCAAACTGAATCAAATCTTCGGCAATGTCCGTCAAATGCTCTTTTTCATAGATCGAGTTCAACAGTTCTCTTTCTTCGATAAAGATATCGCTTTCACTTAATGTGGAAGCATCCAGCTCATTCATAATGGAAAGCACCATGTTCTGTACATAGAAAATACTTCTATTTTTCGTCACATAGGCTTCTCTTAAAGACTGTACAAAACCCAGCACATATTTTCGTATCTCATGCTCGTTGTTTGTTTTAATAGCCAGGACGATCTGATTCGCCCATTTGGAGACATCTACATTTTGTATTTCCTGGTTATCTCTTAAATTCTTGGCATAGATCACCTGGTTGCCGCCCAGCAGGAACCGGTATTCCATTGCCTTTTTGGTATCATTAAAAGAACTGTAAACCTGTGTCAGGGTATTGACCGCCCTGCCAAGACCTATGGTACATTCTATTTTTAAGAACTTTAAAATTGCCTCCTGAATTTCCTCGCAGACACGCAGTGCCATTTCTTCCAGATCCCCATTTCCAGAGAAAATCATGACGGTTTTTTCTTCAAATGCCTGGAAAGTCACCCCGGCACCGTAAGACGCCATAATCTCAGATGCAATATTAAAGATGGCAAAGTAAGCCAGGTCTGTCTTCGTCTCTGCCTCCTGGCTTAAAAACGGGGAGAGGTCATCCCCAATGACCATCGCCGCCATAAACTGGCTGCCATTTAACTGGATCTGATAATCCAGGAGCTTGTCCTCTATGGTATCTTCATTTACATTTCCCTGTAGAAGTCCAATTAAAAAACGCCCGCGCATCAATGGCAGGTTACTGATATAAGCTCCGCGTATTTTCTTCATATTCTGTTTTTTTAACTGCTCTGCATCCAGGGCTTCTTTTACCTTAAGGAGTGTTTCCGACAGTTCAAAAGCAGTGATGGGCTTCAGGATGTATTCCACCACCTGATATTTAACTGCCTTTTTTGCATATTCAAATTCATCATAGCCGCTGATGATTACTACTTTCGTATCTTTATACTGTTCATATACAAATTTTGTAAGCTCCATGCCGTCCACATGTGGCATACAGATATCTGTAAGAAGGAGATCCGGGGGATTCTGAATAATCATGTCCATAGCCTCTTTCCCATTTTTACAAGCACCGACCAGTTCATAACCCAATTCATTCCACCTTGTATTTTCACTGATAGCCTCCCGGATAAGGGCTTCATCATCAACTAATAATACTTTGTACATTTTTGCCTCCCTGAACATTTATTTTAATTCTTTATTATTCTATCTTATATGATATAGAAATACAATAGAATTGTCAATGATGCTGTGTCAGGCAAGGATAAGCCGCTAAAAACAGGCATTTCTACTCTTCAACTACTTCTCCTCTTTTGATTTCCTTGTAAATCTCCACAATTGCCAGCAAAGTCAACGGTCCCAGTATTACGCCGGCGACTCCGTAAATGCAGATACCTGCATACACTGCAACTGCAATTACAATGGGATAAACACCCAGTTTTTTTCCAATCATCTTAGGTTCCAGAAACTCTCTGGTCGTATTTGCAACAAAGAATAATGTTGCATAAGCAGCTGCATGTACAAAATCCCCCTGAAGAGCACAGACTATTGCCCAGGGTATCAAAATGGTACCTGTTCCGATAAAAGGCAAGGCATCCGATACTCCGATCAGCAATCCCACCAGCAGAGCATAGGGATACCGGATCACCCACAGCCCGGCAACACAGATTACAGATACGATACTCATTATGATCAGCTGCGCTTTAAAATAGGCGCCTCCCAGTCCCCAGAGGCGGTTCAGCACTGTGGCTGTTCTGCGGTACAGCTCATACTTCTTAAGTTTGTCGTGTATTTCATCATAGTCCTTAAGCAGCAGCAGAACAGATACAAATAATGCAAAAAACAGACCGGCGGCTTTTACAAAACCAAGGAGATACTGCAGGGAATAATTAAACATATCCGGTACAATATAGACCTGGAGACGGTCTGTCATCACTTCTATATTCTGATAGACGAAGTCTTCTATTGCTTCTGCCTGAATCCCCAGAGTCTGCTCCATAGCGGAACAGCAGTTGCCCAAAATCAGCCTGAATTCTTTTTCATAGCTGTCCAGATTGCTTACAATAGCTTTAATCTGAGCAAATAATTGTACGGTCAGATAATACAGGCCCACAATCAGCAAAATAGAAAAAAAGCCCAGAACAATCGCCGCCAGCCATTCCTTTTTTAATTTTATTCTGCGCTGCAGCCTTTTCACAAACGGATTCAGTATCCGCACAATGATATAAGCAATAAAAAAAGGGGCTACAAATGGCAGCAGATATTTCATTCCTATGAATACCGCAATTGCAATCCCTATGACTATAAGTACTTCTTTATACTTCTCTGCTCTGCCCATCCTTTCGCCCTCCTGTAGTCTAAGATCAGTGTGCGGCTGAAAATAATTTTCACGTCACACTAATTTGTTTACTGCTGTACTAGGATGTGCAGATTAACTTTCATTATTCATTTTTGAAGAACAGACAGTTGGTACAACTGGCAATAACCGACATGTCATTATCTGGTGATAAGTTTAAAACAAAAAGCGTTATAAACTTTCTATTGGTGCAATACCGCAGACCTGTCAACAGTATGCTGAGGAATAAATATGGAAAATACATCACCTTTTGGTTCGCTGGAAAAAACCATCTGCTTTTTAGTTTTTGGATGAATAAAGCTTAATTTAAAGGCGTATAAACCAATCGTTGTTTTTTGTCCGCTGTCTGCTTTAGGATTGTATTTCTTATCCCCTAACAATGGCGTTCCGGCTCCTGCCATCTGCACCCTTATCTGATGATGGCGCCCGGTAATCAGATGAATTTCCAATAATGACAGTTCTTCCTTTTCATCTAAAACCGTATAATGCAACTCCGCCTTTTTGGCTCCTTTTTGATCTTTTTTTACAATCCGGGAGGTATTGGTTTTTCCGTCCTTATACAAATAATCCACAAGTACCCCTGAATTTACAGGAAGTTTTCCACATACAACTGCCTGATACCGTTTATCCATTTCCCCATTTCCGGTCTGTTTACTTAAAAAAGCAGCTGCAGAAGCTGTTTTTGCAAATACCAGCACACCTCCCACCGGCTGGTCCAGCCTGTGGATAATTCCCAGATAAGGTTCTCCTTTCCCTTCATTTTGTGTACTCAGATAATTTTTTATCCTGCTTTCCAGATCCATTGTGCCAATTCCGGCACTTTGTACCGCCACACCGGAAGGTTTTTCACATACCAGAATCTGGTCGTCTTCAAAAATAATATTTAACATTAGGATTCCTTCTTTTTTCATATTTATTTTTCCAGTTGTTTTTTGCTTAATATAGGAAATAATAACATTGATCAATATTCTTGGCAATAGTATCGGATCATTATAAACTATTTGAGTAAAATTATTTGACAAAATTCTGGTAATTCAGTATGATGACAACAGGTCATTTAAGGAGGAAAAAAATGTTAACTTACGTTCTGCTAATCATAGGATTTGTACTGCTTATAAAAGGTGCCGACTACTTTGTAGAGGGCAGCTCCAATATTGCAAGACTGCTCCGTATCCCCAGTGTCATCATAGGACTTACTGTCGTTGCGTTTGGTACAAGCATGCCGGAAGCTTCCGTCAGCATCACCGCTGCCATGGAAGCCCAAAACGAGCTGGCGCTGAGCAATGTCATCGGTTCTAATATTTTCAACCTGCTGGTTGTGGTAGGTGTATGCGCAGTGATTAAGCCAATGGGAATTACACTCTCCGTTTTAAAACGTGAATTTCCCTTTTCGATTGTAATAACCGTTGTATTACTTCTGCTGTCATTGGACCATGAGGTAGGCCAGACAGACGGATGGATCTTACTTGCTTTCTTTGTGCTTTTCCTTGTCTTTACTGTAAAAAGTGCATTAAAAAGCCGAAATGAAATACAGTCAGATCCTACGGAAGACATCAAGCAGTTATCTCCCCTCTTAAGCGGTATCTACATTATTGGCGGCCTGGCTGCCATCGTAATCGGGGGTGATCTGGTGGTGAACAGTGCCGTTTCCATAGCAGAGTCTTTCGGACTCAGCCAGACACTCATCGGTCTGACCATTGTCGCCCTGGGAACTTCCCTTCCGGAACTGGTAACTTCCATTGTGGCTTCCCGCAAAGGAGAAAATGATATTGCCCTGGGAAATGTTGTAGGATCAAATATCTTCAATATCCTACTGGTATTAGGCGCATCTTCTGCGCTTCATCCGGTTGCAGTCAATCTGTTCTCTGTTTATGATATCATGATTCTGATTGTAGCCAGTATCGTTGTATTTGCTTTTGCACTCCAGCGCAAGATTCTGAATCGGATAGAAGGATGGATTATGTTATTGGGCTATGCCGCATTTATGGGCTTTATTATTTTAAGATAACCCTAGGACCATCCGGCTAGAAACCCTACTGACAGCACTGCCTTTTTTGCCATCTGCACGCGCTGCTTTGCAGTATACTTACCTTTGTCAATGAAAAAGAGACGCTTCAGCCAAATGAACAGATCCGTTCCGATTTTGGTTAAAGCGCCTCTTTTTTAATTTTGTACTGGGGATCTTAATGCGATCAGCACGGCTATACCGCCAAATATCGCTGCCCCTATCAAAGTACTGAAAAACGACCATGCCGGGTTACCCGCCGTACCTCCAAGCAAGAGGGTTAGCATCCCTAAGAAGAATTTGACTATTCTTCCCCCGGCAACATACACATCAAGAATCGGCAGGACAAGCAACAGAAATACCGGAATCCCAATGCTGAGTAATGTCTTTTGTACTTTACCCAGATTATAATACAACGCTCCGAAGAAATATCCCAGCATGGTAAATAAAATGACGAATCCTGCCCAGAAAAGAAGTTCTACTCCCAGCTTTTCCAACCCATTTGCCTGTTCCCAAAAGGAAGGATAAAGAATGCCGAAAACGCTACTTGCCTGCATACGGCTGTCTCCCAGCGCTGCCAGTTCGTAAACCAGAGAAACCAGCCTGCAGAGAACCGCAAGTATAATCCCGCTTAAGAGAGTATTTAGAATTCTTCCCGCCTCTATTAATTTACGGCTTACATTATTCTGCATCAGCATCTGAAAATTCTCCCGGAAAGCATTTGCCCCCATAATGAATCCAGCCAAAACCACCATGGATTCATTGCGGAAATAAATCCCCTTATCTTCCACTCCGCTCAGCATAATTCCTACTAGATTTGCTACTTCCAGAAAAAGCAAAATTCCAAAAAACATCAAATAAGAAATTTTGTAATCCCGAAACTGATATTTAAAAACTGATTTTAGTCTCATTTCTTCTCTCCCTCTATTTCTGTACCTGTGCACGGATAATCAGCACATAGTTCACTGCCCCCAGAATTACGATTCCCACTGCAAACGTAATCACTGCAATAAATGGATTCTGGCTCTTTTCCCCCATAATGCTCAACAGAAAGTTCACTATATTCTTATACAATCCCCCTTTTGTCAATACCACATCAATGATTGGAAGTAAGATTACTACAAATACAGAGAGTCCAACTCCTAAGATAATCTTTGCTGCTCTGGACAGATGGTACAGCAGGGAACTAATTGCAAATCCGCACAAGGTAGCCAGAATAAGCGCCAGACTCCAATAAAGGATATTTGTAAAAAACAAAGGCAGCGCCGCCATTTCTCCCAGCATTTTCGGATACATCACCTGAAGAATATTGGTTTCTAATCTGATAGCATCATTGAAATGTACAATGATCTGGCAAATTAGAATAAGAATCATATTTAATAATGCAAGCAGAATGCTGGTGATTATGGTAGTTATAATTCTGCCGGTAAAGATAGTTTTTCTGGAAACCCCGTTTTGCACCATCAGCAGAAATCCTTCCTGAAAGCAGGAACACCCCATTACAAAACCAAATATAACAGTTCCAAATTCCAGACCGGTAAAAGAACCGTCAGCACTAACCTGCCCGAATATAACCAAACCACTGAAAAAGATAACCAGCGACAGTACTACAGCCGCATAGCCTATTCCGGCGCTCATGTACTCTCTCATCTGATATTTATATACCGACCTCAGTTTCATATTCTTTCCCCCTAATTTGTCAACTGAATAAATAATTTTTGCAGATCCAATCCCGTTATCTCTAATCCCTCAGGAAGATTTGCCCGATCCGGCCTGCCAATTACATACGCTGTTTTTAAGCCTCCCAGAACGTCTGAACCGATTACTTCTTTCCCTCTTAAATACTTATCCACAAGTACACCGTTACCGGAAACCGTATAGCCCCTGCCAAGCAGGTCTTCTCTGGTTTCAGACCGGATTACCTGACCGTTTTTAATGATGACGATATCTTCAATAACGCTGGATACCTCTTCTATCAAATGGGTAGATATCACTGCAGTAAATGGATTTTCACTGTATTTTTCAATCAGAATCCGGTAAAACAACTCCCTGTGGTTTGCATCCAGCCCCAGAACAGGTTCATCCAGGAACACATAGGGTACATTTACTGACAATGCAATCACATTCTTAAAAATAGAAGTATAACCAGTGGATAATCCTTTCACCTTCTTTTTCACATCCAGCCGGAACTGCTCTGCCATATTCATGGCAAAATCAATATCAAAGTTTTTATAGAATTCTTTACTCCACTTAAAAATTTCTTTAATTTTCATAGCTTCAGGATACAACGTTTTTTCACTCATCAGATAAATCTGTTCCAATGCCTGATCATTTTCCCGCACCGGCATTCCATTCATCAGGACTTTTCCTTCATCTGGAAAAATACGGTTGCTGATCACATTAAGCAGTGTAGACTTTCCCGCACCATTTCTTCCAAGAAGCCCATAAATCTTCTCTTCCTCAAAAAAGAGATTCACATGATCCAGTGCCACGGTATCTTTAAATCTTTTACTGATATTTACAACCTCTATCCCAGTCATTTCTTATATCCCCTTTCGATCATCCCTAATAATTCTTCATCTGAAATATTCAATCTCTTTGCTTCCTCAATCATCCCGCTGATATAGTGCTCAAAGAACTGATCCTTCCTCTTTTGTCTCAGCTTCTCAACCGCTCCAACTGCTACAAACATACCTACACCTCTCTTTTTATAGACAATACCTTCCTCAACCAGCATGTTAATGCCCTTCAGGGCCGTTGCCGGATTGATCTTATAAGTTACAGAAAATTCCGTAATCGAGGGAATCTGCCCCTCCTCCTGAAAAGCCTCTGTCAGAATCGCATCTTCAACACCCTCCGCTATCTGCATGAAAATAGGTTTTTCATCCTCAAAATTTAATTTCATGAAAACCACCTCTTGTTTGTTGGTTAGTTACTTGACTAATTAACTATATGTGTATTAAAGCATACTTATTTGAATTTGTCAATGGGGGAAATGAAATTGTTTTGGGGAATTCGAACTATTCTGCAGGTGTAGCGGGCTGCATCAAAGAATACTCGGATTTCCTGATGCGGATAGCCGAAGTGTATTGCTTGGTTATTTGCACAATGCTGTACTAGTTAGATTCCACTTGGGATATAGATAAATGAAACGCTGCAATTAACTGCTCAGAACAGATTGATTTACTTTAAAAGATAAAAATAGAGCCGCCAAATATAGATATCATTTCTCTATTAGGAATGGTATTTATATTTGACAGCTCTTTCTATCTCAATCATTATATTATGCTTACTTGTATCGCAAGATCTAAATCATACTTTTTGCTTCCTATATCTTAAACCGGTACCCTACGCCCCAAATTGTCTCTATATACTGAGGTTTCGCCGTATTGAACTCTATCTTCTCTCGAATCTTCTTAATATGCACGGTTACAGTTGCTATATCACCGATTGATTCCATATCCCATATTTCACTGAATAATTCTTCTTTGGTAAATACATGGTTCGGATGTTCCGCAAGGAACGTCAATAAATCAAATTCTTTTGTGGTAAAGGTTTTCTCTTCTCCGTTTATCCAGACTCTTCTGGCGGTCTTGTCTATCTTAATTCCGCGAATCTCTACAATATCATTTGTCTGTACATTACTGCTGATCAGTCTGTCGTAACGTGCCATATGTGCCTTGACTCTTGCTACCAGTTCACTGGGGCTGAAAGGCTTTGTCATATAGTCATCTGCTCCCAGACCAAGTCCACGGATTTTATCGATATCATCCTTTTTCGCAGACACCATAAGAATCGGTGTGTTCTTCTTATCACGGATGGATTTGCATATCTCAAAACCATCTACTCCCGGCAGCATCAAATCCAGGATAAATAAATCAAATTCTTCTTCTAATGCTCTTTTAAGTCCAATATCGCCACGATTTTCAATCTCTACCTCAAAACCGCTCAGCTCCAGATAATCTTTTTCCAGATCTGCGATACTTTCCTCATCTTCAATAATTAATATCTTACTCATTGACAGGTACCTCCTGATATTTTCTAAGCACAAAGTACATAACTGTGCCTGTTCCCATTTTACTGCTTGCCCAAATTTTACCGCCATGATCTTCTATGATCTTCTTGACTATGGACAGCCCGATTCCACTTCCGCCCTGGGCAGAATTTCTGGATGCATCTGTACGGTAGAACCGGTCAAAGACAAGGGGCAGATCTTTTGGTGCAATTCCTTTTCCGTTGTCCTCAATTTCCACCTGAATGAAGTCGCCCACATCTTTTACCCGGATATTAATATATCCCTTTGGCTTATCCAGATATTTTACCGAATTGCCTATAATATTATTAATTACACGCTTCAGCTGTTCTGCATCTGCAATAATCCAGGTTTCCTCATCTGCGTAGTTAAAATAAGAAAACTCAATATTCTTGGATTCCAGATCCAGTCCAACCTCTTCAAAACAATCATCAAAATAACTGGATACATTAATTTTACTGAACGTATATGGAATACGGTTCGTATCGATCTTCGAATAAAAGGTCAATTCGTTAATAAGTCTGTCCATATCATTAGCCTTATTATAGATCGTTCGGATATATTTATTCATCTTCTCGGGCGTGTCCGCCACACCATCCATAATTCCTTCCACATAGCCCTTTACCGCTGTGATAGGAGTCTTCAGGTCATGAGAGATATTGCTGATCAGTTCCTTGTTCTCCCTGTCATACTCTACTTTTTCTTCCGCGGATTCTTTCAGCCGCTTTCTCATCTCTTCAAAGTCTTGGCACAGCTCGCTGATTTCATCTTCCCCTTCCGCTGCAAGGGTAAAATCCAGGTTCCCTTCTTTTATATTCTGGGTAGCCGCCCGAAGTTTCCTTAGAGGCGTGCTGATACCCGAATAAATCCAGGTACTTAAAAGGCCTGCCGTTAAAATCAGAATCACAACGATGGTAATAAACATATCACGCAGCAGTGACTTCATCTGCGGCAGCATATTATCCATGCTGGTTATGATAAAAATACTTCCTGTTATGGAATCTGAAAAGGTAACATCAATCTGTTTTACAAATGCCCTAACATCTTTTCCGATATACGTTCCGCTGTCTGCCGATGTTGCATAGGTATTGGGCCCGGGCAGCTCTTTAAAAAGCTGTGCATTGTTATCAGAGGTCCCGGAATAATACTGGGAACTGCCTTTGCGCACAATGAGATATGAATTCTTGTCCTGCAATTTATCATTGATTGTACACAGATAATCCACATCCAGAAACTGATCCGGATCTTTGTCAGCCTCCTTCTTCATCTCTTCAAAAATACGCTTCGTGGTGATACTCAGCATCTGTACCGAATTGGAAAATGCATCATAGGAGACATTGTCAATTCCATATTTATCCTCAATGGATTTTAACTGATACTGGCTGAAACCCAACAGTGCTACGCCTGTTAACAGAAGCGGGACACATATAATTACAAAAAAGGCTATGATAAGCCTCGTTTTTAATTTCATAGCAAAAACTCCTTTATGTTATACCGTTCTCTTTTCAGTATAGCATAAAGGAGCCATATTTACATCTAAACAAACAAGGACTTTTATAAATTTTTCATAAATTTACAAGTACTTCTTAAGAATTTCGACTTTATCCAGCTTCTCCCATGGAAGATCCAGATCATTTCTGCCAAAATGTCCATAAGCTGCAGTCTGCTTGTAAATTGGGCGGCGAAGATCCAGCATCTTAATAATTCCTGCCGGACGGAGGTCAAAATTCTCTCTTACAATCTCCGTAAGCTTCTCATCTGATAACTTACCTGTACCGAAAGTATCAATCATAACGGAGGTAGGTTTTGCAACTCCGATTGCGTAAGATAACTGAATTTCACATTTGTCAGCAAGTCCTGCAGCCACAATATTCTTTGCCACATAACGGGCAGCATATGCTGCTGAACGGTCTACCTTGGTACAGTCTTTCCCGGAAAAAGCACCGCCGCCATGTCTTGCATATCCGCCGTAAGTGTCAACGATAATCTTACGTCCGGTAAGGCCGCTGTCTCCGTGAGGTCCGCCAATTACAAAACGTCCGGTAGGATTGATAAAGAACTTTGTATTGCCGTCTACCATTTCAGCTGGCAGAATTACATCAAATACATACTTCTTAATATCTTCATGAATCTGTTCCTGGGTGATATCCGGATCATGCTGTGTGGAAAGTACAACGGCATCCAGTCTGGATGGTTTGCCATTTTCATCATATTCCACGCTGACCTGGGTCTTTCCGTCAGGCCTTAGATAGGAAAGCGTACCATCTTTACGTACTTTGGTAAGCTGTAAAGCTAATTTGTGTGCAAGAGAAATTGGATAGGGCATTAATTCTTCCGTTTCATTTACCGCATATCCAAACATCATTCCCTGATCGCCTGCACCGATTGCTTCAATTTCATCATCGGTCATGGTATTTTCTTTTGCTTCCAGAGCTTTGTCAACTCCCATTGCAATATCGGAAGACTGCTCGTCAATCGCAGTAATAACGCCGCAGGTCTCTGCGTCAAATCCATATTTTCCACGTGTATATCCAATATTTCTTACCGTATCACGCACAATTTTCTGGATATCCACATAAGCATTGGTGGAGATTTCTCCCATAACCAGAACCATACCTGTAGTAGTAGCAGTTTCGCATGCCACACGGCTCATTGGATCCTGTTCTAACAGTGCATCTAAGATCGCATCAGAGATCTGGTCACACATTTTGTCCGGGTGTCCTTCTGTTACTGATTCAGAAGTAAATAATAATTTTTCCATAATGTCCTCCTTTGATAAGAACGGTATATATTTTCTCACGAGATCGATTTAACATATCTTGCAGGCTTTCGTTTCCCGGAACCTGTCCCACTTCCCAGAACAACGCCTGCTATGAAACTAAAAAAGATCCGCATTAAGCGGACCCCCTATCTATTATGATAAGTAAATCCTCTTATTGTTCGAATAACTCGCTCAGGTTGGCACCTTCCTCTGACGGGGTTGCCGTGGTTTCACAGATCCTTTGTATCTCCACCACTCTGAATAAGAGAAAATATAATATTTAATTTTGTTACGTCTATACGATAACGCTTATTTGCCTATTCGTCAAGTACTTTTTTTTGGAATTTATTATATTGATAAAAATTGTTCCTGTTCCGTCCTATTCACGCTTTCATCGTCATTAAATAACACTAAATTTCAAATTCCAATATTATTATTGTATTCAAAATAACATTGTAAAGTGAGCAGTAACAGCTGCGATTTTTAATGATTCAAAAAATAGTGTTTGTATCTATATATGATATGAGTATTTATTATTTATATAATAAATATTATTTTAATCGTAGACATGTTTTATTCAATATGATAATATATAAATTGATAACAGATTCGTAGGATAATTACGAGTGTTTGCCCTCTTACATTATACATAAGAGGAGGTGAACTTCCATACTATAACAAATAGGAAAGGGGAGTGAGCCTGATGACAATATCCGAAGCATTGACTTTAATGTTATTATTTGGAACGTTTGTTGTAGCATTAATCACTCTTATTGTTCAGTTAATAAAACTGGGCAATAAAAAATGATTATCCTCCACCAACACCAAAGGTTAGGATAATCATTCCAAACTGAGGGCAAACATAAGTTTTACTTATGTTACCTGTTATCTGTATTATAGCAGTAATCCACTTTCTTGTAAAGTGGTTACTGCTTTTAAATTTATGAAAGATTGTTGTTTCGTTACTACACGAACCGTGCTGTACACAAAGACTTTTGTTTTCGTTGACTTTTTGTTGTTTTTTCTTTATACTGAAAATATAAATGTATTGTAAAAGAGGAGAACAGGATACTATGGATGTAAGATCAATCAGCATGAACTGCACAAGAACAGAGTTTATCGGAACTGCCGTACTGGACACAATCGGTCTGGTAATAGCCGGAATCGATGAGGCCCTTTTGGAACAAATGAATGTTGGTAAATCTTACCATACCATAGGTGTTTTCAGTTCCCGTACCGGCGCAGCCGGACAGCTTACCGCTGTGGACGAAGCTGTGAAAGCCACAAATACAGAGGTATTATCTATTGAACTTCCCAGAGATACCAAAGGCTGGGGCGGACATGGAAACTATATTGTGCTGGGCGGAAACAGTGTCTCCGATGTCCGGCAGGCAGTTTCCATCGCCCTTGAACTGACGAATAAATACGCAGGTGAACTCTATATCAGTGAAGCGGGGCACTTAGAATTCGCCTTTTCCGCAAGCGCCGGACAGGTATTGAATAAAGCATTTCATGCTCCTGTTGGTCAGGCATTTGGCTTTTTATGCGGTTCTCCGGCAGCTATCGGACTTGTAATGGCTGATCAGGCGATGAAAGCAGCTGGCGTAAGCATTATTGAATATATGACTCCCAATAAAGGTACCAGCCATTCCAATGAAGTAATACTGGCTGTATCCGGCAATGCCAGCGCCGTAAAAGAAGCGGTTCTCACAGCAAGACAAGTTGGTCTTGAACTATTGATTTCCATGGGCAGTTATCCGGAGATTCCCGGTGTGCCATATTTGTAAAAACAGCAATAAAAATATGCTATTGAAATCTGAATCCGAATGATACTCTTGAACGATGTTATCAAATATGATTAATGATAACAAAATTGAATAATAATATTGTAATTTAATAATAATATCGTAATTTAATAATACTGCAAAAAAAGTTATCAGAATCACTCCTGATAACTTTTTTTATACCGCATATCGATATACTTCCCGCTTTCTGCGAAAGAAGAAGCAGGATATAAATACTGTAAAGCACTCGGCCAAAGGTACTGCCATCCATACCCCGTCCACACCTATGATATAAGGCAGAATTAAAATGCAGCCCACGATAAATCCAAATGTACGCATAAAGGAAATCGCCGCGGATATTTTACCGTTGGAAAATGCAGTAAACATACCGGATGCAAAAATATTCATTCCAGCAAACAAATAGTTAAAGGAAAACAGAAAGAATCCTCTTCTGGCTATTTCATAGGTCGCTGATGTACGTGGTGTAAATATTTCTACGATTACAGGCGCACCCGCCAGTGCGATTATGGTGATTACAACAGCGGACACCGCCACAAAGCGGGTACAGATTTTATATATCCGCTGTAATAAAGCCACATTTCCGCTTCCATAGTTGAAACTGAACACTGGAGCAACACCAATGGTAAAGCCCAGATATAATGCATTAAACAAGAATTGTCCGTATAGGACTATGGTAATTGCAGCAACACCATTTTCCCCCAGAAACCGCAACATAATAACATTAAACAAAAAGGTAACAATTGCCGTAGACAGATTCGTAACCATCTCCGAGGAGCCATTCAGACAACTCTCTTTTAATACGGAGAAATCCATTTTAGGCTTTACAAAGAATAATTCTCTTCTTATTTTCCAAAAATAAATAAGACCTGCCACAGCAGGGATTGCCTGACCCATTCCCGTCGCCAGTGCAGCTCCGCCGATTCCCATCTGCAGCGGTCCCATAAAAACATAATCCAGTACTGCATTGGCAATTCCTCCAAGCAATGTCAGACCCAGTCCAATCATGGGCTTGCCCGCAGTCACAAAAAAAGACTGGAACAACAGTTGAAGTACACATGCCGGTGCGAATACAAGAAGCATCTGCAGGTAAGAAATACTGTTTCCCATTATTTTATCCGTAGCTCCCAGCATTTTCACCAGCGGCTCTATAAAAAGGTTCCCCGCCACTAAGGACAGAATGCCGAAGATCAGCCCGGACACTATAATTAAAGTAAAATTCTGTCTGGCTTCCTCCGGTTTCTTCTCCCCCATTTTTCTGGCTATAATTGCACTGCCTCCGGTAGCCAGCATAACACCAACCGCTATAAGAATATTCACAGCAGGATAAACAATGTTTGTTGCTGAAAGAGCATCACTTCCAAGAAGCCTGGATATAAAGACACCATCTACAATCGTATACAGGGACATAAATACCATCATTACCATAGTAGGCAGTGCAAATCTGAGCAGAGAAACAAAATTAAAATCTTTCGTAATCGAATTTTTCATGATATTACACCTCTTTTTATTGCATTTTAACACTTTCTTTACTATCATAAGGTATAGGGTAACCCTATAGTCAAGATTTTTTTATATAAACCCGGAAACCATATAAATATGACTCTTAAAAAGGAAAATTCTATGATAAACAAAGATCTATATCTCACAACAGGGGAATTTGCAAAACTTGCAGGCGTCACAAAGCATACTTTATTTCATTATGATAAGATTGGTCTTTTTTCACCTGAAATAAAACTGGACAACGAATACCGGTACTACTCTATTTCCCAGCTGGATGTGTTTGATGTCATCTGGAATCTGAAGGAACTGGATATGCCTCTGTCCGACATCAAAAGCTACTTGGACCATAAAAGTCCCCGGGCATTGATCACACTTCTGGAAGAAGAGGAAAAAATAATTGACCGGAAGCTGGCAAAGCTTAAAAAGACCAAGAAATGGCTGCAGTTTAAATCAGATTTTATCCAAAAGGCTCTTCAAAAAGATTTCTCCAGGATCGAGTTATCCAAAATGGAACCCCAGTACTATATTCTTACCCATACTTCCTCTTCCAATGACAAAGAACTGGCGAAAAAAATTGGAGAACTGGTGAATCTGGGCGAAAAGCTGGGGATTAAAAGTCCTTATGGCATTGGTTTTCTGCAATATGGAACCAAGATCCACCAGGACATATACAACGATTACCGCCATATTTACCTGCTCCTGGATGCACCCCCAAAAGGAGTTTCTTATACTCTGAAGCCAGGAGGAAGATATTTATACGGTTATCATCAGGGCAGCTGGAAGCAGATCGGAGAAACATACCAGCGGATGCTCGCTTATGCCAGAGAGCATGCACTTGAATTAGATGACCTCTTTTTTGAAGATTATCTTCTGGATGAACTTACCGTAAACGGTCCGGACAATTATGTAATTCAGATTACCGTTTTCGTAAAAGAAAAGAGCCTCTGAGGGCTCTGCATAAAGCTTTTCAGAAACAAAAGGCATGGATCAGCTCCATGCCTTTTGCAAATTATACTAATTTCTTTAGACCTCACTCTCTCTAGTTTCCATATAAGCCAGAATCTCTGAGTAAGTATGAACATTGTTTTTCTTTTTCAGCCTCTCTGCCTGAACAGCCGACACAAGCATGACCATTCCAAACAGAAACGTAATTAATAATCCTTTGGTACCCAAAAATCTGACTGCGGGACCTATAGACAGGGGCATCAGTACCATACCCGCAATCATACCTTTCCCCCAGAAAATCATTTTATTGCCTGCTATTTCATTTTTCATCCTATCCACATCTCCATTCTCTATTTTGGATGCAGGTAACGAAACACTCCGCTTCGTTTTGCCTCCTGATGCAGATATTAAATGAACAAGTGAAATATTTCTATCAAATCCTTTTAACATTGGCACGAAATCCATTGTAAAAGTTCTTTTACATGCCTCTCAGACCGCATAAATACCGGGTTGTATCAGCTTTCTTCTTTCTTGCTGATGTGAAGATCATATTCCTTTTCTTCATTTTTAATTTCCCAGTGAATCAAAAATGTCAGGATCGCTCTGAGCGCAATGATTCCTGCTACCAGCACAATTTCTGAAATCTGGCGAACCACTACCGTTCTGAGAATTTCACTGCCCAGCTTAAATTCTAATCCCATCGCCAGCCCTTTTGCCAGCCTAAGGCGGGTCTCCGGTTTCCTCCTGATATAATTTATAATACCCTCGATACCGGTAAATGCAATCACACCCACCCCAATATACTCAAAGAGCAGCACCGCAAGGTTTACGATAGACACCAATGTGCTTTCCAAAAATTCCATTGTCTCTTATCCTTTCAGCTTTTATCTGTCCCCGTAAATCATTTCTAAAACTGCATGAATTAGTTTTTACTCTTTGTTACAAAACCATATTCTACCGTACCATTGTCCCATTTGGCGGTAACCTGGTAGGTATAACCTGCTTCTGCTGAAGGGATATAGAGTGCGCCGTCCTTCTCTTTTAATTCAACCTTTTCGCCTTCCGGTACGTCACTGCCTTCGCTGTACTGCTTCTGTACGTCCTCGGTCCATCGAATCACTTCTACACTGACTGGTTCTTTTGTAAAGTCCAGCTTCACGTCAGTAGGTTCATTTAACGTAAGATCGTTGATTTCCTTCCAGCCCAGAACAGGTGAAATGTCGGTCTTGGCTGTGTCTGTGGTACCGTCTTCTTTTTCATAGCTCCATTCATAGCCGCCTCTGGTAATTGCCGCAGATACGATTGCTTCCGGCTGGCTGTACTCCGCTGAAAGGTATGGCGGTTCCGCAGGATCAGGCTCCTGGTATATCTGGTCAATCAATTCGTTATACTGGTCCGCATCTTCCGGTTTTCCGGTCTGGTCAAGTACTATTTTCGTCACACCCGGATATTGTCCTGGATAAGACTGCAGCATAATTCCATTGCCATAAATCTTCAGGATATTTCCTCTTGCCAGATCTTTCTGCTCAAGCTGTTTACCGTCTTTGTCAACCAGTCCCCCTTCAGGAATCGGTGCTGTAAAAAGTGTTCCGTTTTTTGTATCAATAAAAATAAAGTTATCCTCGCCATAGGTAAGATACATGGCTGTAATTGCATTTTCTTCTGAGTTTTCGGATGATCCCTCTGTTTTTTCTTCCGTAGGACTTGTGGTACTTTCTGTTTTTTGTTCCGTCTGTGTCTCTGACGTCTGTTCCGTTTTACTCACTTTATCTTCAGAATTATTTTTCTTTTTTCCTGTCACCACTACCACCGCAATTATTGCGATTACAACGAGCACTACAACTCCGGCAATGATATACTTCATGTTTTTATTTTTCATGTTCGTTTTCTCCTTTACTCTGATTATGAACAGTATCAGTTAATATCATACTATATTACACGATATTTATAAAGAAGAATTACATTTTTAACAAAATAAACTTATAAATTCAGAAAATAGGGCATTATTCTTTTCTGCCCATTAGCTGGTCAAACATTTCAGCGCAGCGAATTGTCATTTCATGAGGCGCTGTCTTGCTCTGCACCTCACCCCGTCTCACGCAGTCAACCATCTCCTGTATTTCAAAGACAAATCCGTTTTCCGTCTGATCCTGAAAGTGCACCGGTTCCTCCTGGTCACGGTAAAGGGTGCATTCCTGACCGTAATGTACCAGTGGAATCACGATTTTGCCCTCCGTTCCATAAAATACCGCATCATCGTTAAGTCTGGCTGCTATGCTTGCATGCATATTCGCAATACAGTTGTCGTATAAAATGGATATCTGTTCCGTCTTATCCACTCCTGTCTCAGACCGAATCATATATGTATGCATATCCCGAATGGGACGATCCAGAAAATAGGTCATCAGCTCAAAGCAATAGACCGTCACGTCCGTTGCCGCACCGCCAGCCAGTTCCGGGTTGTTAAAGCGGTTCTTGGGATCATTGCCTGCCGGGAATCCTATGTTAATTTCCGCCAGTTCCACATTGCCGATCTTCCCCTCTTCCAGCCATTGTTTTGCAGTTATGTTATGGGGCAGAAATCTGGACCACATGCCCTCCATAACAAATACCCCCAGCTCTTTAGACCTTCGAAAAACTTCCCCTGCCTCTTTTGCATTTACCAGCATTGCCTTCTCACAAAGCACTGGTTTTTTATAATCCAGACAGAGCATAGTAAGTTCAAAATGATAATTAGGCGTTGTGGCAATATAGACTCCATCCGGGTCAGCTTCCTTTAACATCTGTTCGTAACTGTCATATGCCTGTTCCACATGATTCTTCTTGGCAAACTGCTCTGCCCGGTCCAGACTTTTACTGGCTAACGCCCCCACCTCCCTACTCGTAAAACGGCTAACCAAACACCATA